>CAYYDD010000001.1:0-76873 GCA_964470515.1 uncultured Eubacteriales bacterium
ACTCCTATTCGCTACTATTTTTTATCTTTTGTCACACATCATTGTAACACCTACAATATTCGCAAAAAAATTATTTTTTAACTATATACAGTGAGAGAAATATATGATACAATATAAAATGATTATTTGTATATTCGGAGGAAGATATGGCTGGACCGAGATTAAGAACCGTAAATAAAGCTGTGCCCCCATATCCCATAAATCAGTTTCCTTCTGCATTTATTGAACGCTTTGCAGAAGATATAGTTTATATGTTGGCAACCAAATCCACAATGTCTTTAGAGGGCAACGAGTGGGAACAAGTTTTTGCAAATTGCATAGGAGCAGAATGGCGTCCTTCTAATGTCGGCTTGGATGATGTCGTGTTAGACAACTGCTGTTGGAGTGCAAAAACTGTAAAATCAGGCAGCAACATCGGTGAGCAAAAGACAGTTAGACTTATAAGCGGCAGAAATTCACCTACATATAGCTTCGGTGTTGACAGAATCACAGAAGCCGAACCGAATGAAATCGGCAAAATGGTTCTTGATATATGGAACGAGCGCGTATCAGGCATTCGTCAATATTTCAAGTTTGCAAGAACTGTTGTTTTGGTCAAGGGTTCAAACTATGACGAGTATTTGATATTTGAAACGGAAACCGTTCGTTACGATGCCGATCAGTTCGTGTTTAAATGGAACGATAGGGGCAATCTTGAAGGATATACCAAAGAGGATCATATTCACAAGTTTACTTGGCAGCCTCACGGAAGTCAATTCACTATCATAGAAGAAATACCTAAAGAACGATATCACTTGAAGATAAAAGTACCCAAAAAATTAGATAAAGCAAGTGTATTAAAAACCTTATCTTTTGATAAGAGTTGGGTTATTAGATTGGATTGATTTTTCCGTATCTAAAACACAGTATTATATTTACCAATTGAAGAAGAAAAAGTGCGAGCATCGCATTTGACCAGTCAAACGCACAATGGGCATAGCCCAAACCCATATACAGAAGGCAGACAGTCGAAACTGTCTGCCTTCTGTATTCTCCGATAAGGACATCACGCTATATCGTGTCGGATCATTTTTTATGTTAATCTTGATGATAGGACAGATGCACTCATCTTTGTTATGACAATGAGGGCAGCGGTAAACGATAGAGCTACGAGGTGAATTGAATCCCAATAGTACGCTCCACCATTTTGGGTGAAAGGGTTTATCACAGTGGGGACAAACAAAAGTCTTTTTAGAATAAAGTTTACTCGATAACGCGAAAGCCGCAATAACGATGAGCGCTGTCGGAATAGCGATAAACCACCACGGAACGTTGATATGCGTATCACCCAATGAACATCACACGAGGTTAAGGTGAAGTGCATAAAAGCAATACCTAAACTGCCCACGAGTTTTTTCATTTGCATCGCCCCGACTACGATTATAGCAACAAAGAAAAGAGCTATCAACAGATTTAGTTATGAGTGGGATGGCAATAGAGGAAAGGCGTCTCTTTCGGGAGAAGTTTTAGCAGCCTTTAAAAAAGGGGGAGAAAGTCAGCGTTTCATTGCTTTCGGTAATAGGAGGTCTCTTTTGTGATGATCTAATTCGCGTGCTTCTCGTTAGCCGCCAGCGTGAGCGGAATTAGGGCTATGCCCGAGAAATGAAAAGCTCCAACTCGTAAGAGTTGGAGCTTTTGGCTGCGGAACTAGGAATCGAACCTAGACAAACAGATTCAGAGACTGTCGTGCTACCTTTACACAATTCCGCAATATCGGCGACTTGTTCTATTATACCCGTTTTTTTCGCTTTGTCAAGCCAAAATACGGAAAAAGTGTGCGGAGATAAAATTTTTTTGCGGCAGCATCTTATGCAGTCGCCTCGGCGGTGTCAGTGCGGCGGTACTCCGGCGGGGTACTACCGACAGCGGCGCGGGAATGCTAGAATGATATTGATGAGGAGAAAGGGGGACAGTTATCTCATCTCCTTACCGAAACACGAAATGGTTGCCGTAGGACGACGGAGGGCGACCGCCGCCGAAATCCGCACAACTCCAAACCAACATTGTAGGGAACGCATTTATGCGTTCCGTCGGGGTCCGCATCGGTTATAGAACGGAAGGCATACCGTGAGTGCGCCTTTATGGCGTGTGAGGAAATGCCATTAGGGAAAAAGGCTGTTCCTACGTACCCGCAGCGTGTTGGGCGGTCTGTTTTGACGAGACAGCTACCCATACGGCATCGAAAAGTAGCCCCGCCGGAGAACTTTCTCCGGCGGGGCTTTTACGAGATGGCGTGTTATTTCAGGCTGTTCTCGTACTGCTCGATCATCTTCTTGACCATCTGGCCGCCGATAGAACCGGCCTGCTTCGCGGTCAGGTCGCCGTTGTAGCCCTGCTTCAGGGTCACGCCGACTTCGTTAGCAGCTTCCATCTTGAAACGGTTGAGACCCTCGCGAGCCTCCGGCACCATGCTGTTCTTGCTGGACATACGTTACACTCCTCAAAATTGTTATTGCGGCTGTGCCGCTGTATTTGCTCTTGCGTTTGCACTAGTAGTGTGTGTTGTCCGGCTTTGAACATTCGTGTCAATTTGTGTCAAAATTGCCTGCGTTTACAGATCATCCGCGTCCTGCTCGGGCACCTCGTCGTCCTGCGCTGTGCCTGTGTAGCTGCCCAGTACGTCGGACACGATGCTGCCGCGCCCCTGCCGGGGCATCGCGTGAACGGCATTTTCCACGGTGTCGGCAAGGCGTACGCGCACACGCTTGGGTTTCTTATTCATGGTCAACACTCCTAATTTTTTATTTCGGAGTTAGTATGCGTACGGCATCGAATAATATCCAAAGCGAAAGTCTCTCTTTAGTTGTGTTGAGACAGCAGTTTTTGCTTTTCATTCCACAGTGCTTGGGACAGGTCAACGTAGTATTTATGCGGGTTTTCAAAACGCAGGACTTCATCCCAGACGGTATCCATCTGCTCCTTGCAGTAGGCGCGGATCTCATCCACGGTGGGGGAATCGTATACACATTCGCCGCGATCAAAAATACGTGCCTGCAATGGGCGGGCGATGAAATTCTCAATGGTCTTGCGCTTCCAGATATGTTCGGGGTCGAAGATTTCATACGGCTGCGTATCGTCGATGACCTCGTCGTGCAACGTGATGACATCCGCGATGGCCTTGCCTGTGTCGCGGTCGTACAGACGCCACAGCTTTTTAAAGCAGGGGTTGGTGATCTTCGCCACGTTTTCGCTGACCTTGATGCGGGGGACGATCACGCTGTCCTTTTCCACGGCCGCCAGCTTGTACACGCCGCCGAACACCGGATCACTGGAGGCGGTGATGAGCCGTTCACCGACACCAAAGCTGTCGATGCAGGCACCCTGCGCGATCATATCGCGGATGATGATCTCATCCAGCGAGTTGGAGACACAGATCTTGCAATCCGGGAAACCGGCCTCGTCCAGCATCTTGCGGGCTTTTTTGGTCAGATAGGTGATATCGCCGGAATCCAGACGAATGCCCTTCGGGCGGTAGCCGTTGGGGACGAGCACCTCGTTGAACACCTTGATGGCGTTGGGAACGCCGGACTTCAGCACGTTGTAGGTATCCACCAGCAGGGTACAGGAATCGGGATACACCTCGGCGTAGGCCTTAAAGGCCTCGTATTCGCTGTCGAACAGCTGCACCCAGCTGTGTGCCATCGTGCCGAGAGCGGGGATGCCGAACTCGCGGTCGGCGATGGTACAGGCGGTGCCGACACAGCCGCCGATGTACGCCGCACGGGCACCGTATACCGCGCCGTTAAAGCCCTGTGCGCGGCGGGAGCCGAACTCCATCACAGCACGACCCTTGGCGGCACGCACGATGCGGTTGGCCTTGGTAGCGATGAGCGACTGGTGGTTGATTGCTAGCAGCATCATCGTTTCGATGAACTGTGCCTGGATGGCAGGGCCGCGAACCGTCACGAGCGGCTCGTGCGGAAAAATGGGCGTACCCTCGGGGATGGCCCACACGTCGCACGCGAAGCGGAAGTCGGCCAGATACGCCAGAAACCCCTCGCTGAACAGCTTCTTGCTGCGCAGATAGTCGATATCATCAGCCGAGAACGACAGATTTTTCAGATAATGGATGATCTGCTCCAGACCGGCCATAATGGCGACACCGCCGCCGTCCGGCACGGTGCGGAAGAACATATCAAAATACACCGTTTGCTCGCCGCGACCGTTTTCAAAAAAGCCATTGGCCATCGTCAGCTCATAAAAGTCGGTGAGCATCGTTAAATTTTCTTTGCCGTATTCGTGGGTCATTGCTTACACGTCCTTTCTCAACGCTTGCCGCAGTAGCAACGGTCGTATTCCTCGAGGCAGTGATTGATGATGGCGACCGCTTCCTCCCGACCGAGCACCTCGTCCACCGCAGTGCTTTTGCTCTCCAGAGTTTTATATACCGTGAAGAAGTGGCGTATCTCTTCAAACGTGTGGCGCGGTAGCTCGGAGATATCGCGGTAGTCGGACAGCGACGGGTCGCGGAACGGTACGGCAATGATCTTCTCGTCCGTGGAGGAGCCGTCGGTCATCTTGATCACGCCGATGGGGTAGCACTGCACCAACGTCATCGGCACGATGGGCTCCTGACACATCACCAGCACGTCCAGCGGGTCGCCGTCGTCGGCATAGGTGCGGGGGATGAAGCCGTAGTTGGCGGGATAATGCGTGGCGGTGTACAGCACACGGTCCAGCCGCAGCAGGCCGGTTTCCTTATCCATTTCGTATTTGTTCTTGCCGCCCTTGGGGATCTCGATCACCGCGGTGAAGTCCTCGGGGCGGATGCAGTGGGCGGGAATATCGTGCCAGATGTTCATAGGTGCCTCCAGACATTTTTTATTATTATAGACCGGAAATGCGGTTTGCACAAGGGGGAAAATAAAAAAATCTCCTGCCGTTTTGGGCAGGAGAAGTTTTTCGCAAAAGAAATTACGATCACACCGCGCGGGTGACCTTGCCGGAGCGCAGGCAACGGGTGCAGGCGTAAACCTTTTTAGGAGAACCGTTCACAACCGCCTTCACGCGCTTGATGTTGGGACGCCAGGTACGGTTCGCGCGCCGATGCGAGTGCGAGACCTTAATACCGAAAGTAACACTTTTGCCGCAGAAATCACATTTAGCCATATTCTGCACCTCCTTTGAACCTATGTGCTGACGGAAAACCGCCGTTTTAAAAGCAACGGAATTATATTAGCAGATTTTTTCACGGAAAGCAAGGCTTTTTTTACAAGTTATGAAAATTTTTTAAAAATGGTCATCTTCCGATGGTTTTTTCTTGTAATTCTGTTTGATTTGCGCTATACTGTAGACAAGATTATCCAAATTCACGGGAGGTTGGCTCGGTATGCTGTATTCCATCTGGCAAAGCGGCGGGCAGATGTCGTTCTGGTATCTGTTGCTTACCATTATCAGTTATGCGGCTTTGGTGCTGGTGATGCAACCCGTTCACGAGCTGGCACATGCGTGGGTCGCCACCCGGCTGGGGGACGATACGCCCCGCTGGCACGGACGGCTGACACTGAATCCACTGAAGCATCTGGATATGTTCGGCACACTGACATTGGTGCTGTTCGGTATCGGTTACGCTAAGGCGGTGCCGATTAATCCACGCAACTTTGCCAACCCGAAGCGCGGTATGGCACTTACCGCGCTGGCGGGTCCGGTTTCCAATCTGCTGATGGCACTGCTATCACTGCTTTTGTTCCGTATCGTGCGGCTGGCTACGGGCAACGAGCAGATCGTGGTATTGGCCGGTGTGGCGCTGGTCAACGTGTTTGCATATGTCAATCTCAATCTGGCGGTCTTTAATCTGTTGCCCATCCCGCCGCTGGACGGCTTCCGTATTTTCGGTGCCATCCTGCCGGGACGCTGGACGTTTTATCTGGATCGCTATCACGAGTATCTGCGGTGGGGCGTGCTGGCACTTATCGCCACCGGGGCCCTGAACGCGCCGCTCGATCTGCTGGTCAGTTTTCTCGGCGGAACGCTGTGTACCATCGTGGGGTTGCCCAATTACTTCTAAGGACGGATCATATGGAGATATCCTACAAGCTGGCGGACTTTGAGGGACCGCTCGATCTGCTACTGCACCTGGTGCAGAAAAACAAACTGAATATTTACGATATCCCCATCCACGAGCTGCTGGAGCAGTATATGCAGACCATCGAAGCGATGCAGAAGATGGATATGGAGATCGCCACGGAATTTCTGGATATGGCGGCGCGTCTGGTACAGATCAAATCGGCGACGTTGCTTCCCAAGCACGAGGAAGGCGACGAGATGAAGCAACAGCTGACCGGCGAGCTGATTGAATATCAGATGTGCCGTGAGGCGGCGGCGCGGATGCAGAAGCAATGCATCGGCGGGGACTTGTTCGTGCGACTGCCGATGGAGATCGAGCCGGACTACACCTATCGCCGTTCACACCGTGCGGACGAGCTGCTGGATGCGTACCTCGCTGCGGCGGGTCGCGGTCGGCGCAAGCTGCCGCCGTCACCGCAGGCGTTCCATACCATCGTGGCACGCAAGATCGTGTCGGTGTCGTCTAAGATCATTTTTGTGTTGCGGAGGTTGCGCACGGGCAAAAGGGTGTCGTACCATTCGCTGTATGACGGTGCCCGCACCAAATCGGAGCTGGTCGCCACCTTCTTAGCGGTGCTGGAGCTTATCAAAGGAAAACGCATCCGTGTGGACGGAGAGGGAAAAGGACAGCAGGTAATGCTGCTGGAGGTCTCCCGAAGGAGAGGAAAGACTAATGGAATTTAAAGAATATCGCGCCGCAATGGAGGCTATACTCTTTGCAAACGGCGAGCCGGTTTCCGCTGACCGTCTGGCGGAGGTGTTAGCGCTGGATGCTGATACGGTGCACCGTATTGCCGCTGATCTGATGAGTGAGTTGACGGCACGCGCCGGAGGCATCTATATGGTCAGGCTGGACGACCGGTATCAGCTGTGCACCCGCAAGGAATACGCCGATGCGGTGCGCCGCTCGCTGGATATCCGCCGTAACACGCCGCTGTCGCAGGCGGCGATGGAGGTGCTGGCTATCGTGGCGTACAATCAGCCGGTGACCAAGGCGTTCATCGAGCAGGTGCGCGGTGTGGATTGCAGTGCGGTCATCCAGGGTCTGATACAGAAAAACCTCATTGAGGAGCAGGGCCGTCTGGAGTTACCCGGCCGCCCGCTGCTGTACGGGACGACGTCGGTGTTCCTGCGTTGCTTCGGTGTGTCGGGATTGCAGGAGCTTCCACCGCTGCCGCAGAAAGAGGAAGATGCGCGTATGGTGGAGACCACGCTGGAAGACATCATTGAACAACAAGCGGAACCGGAGAACGACGGGGAGTGAATACCGTGTGGAGTGTGATCGGGTATATCCTGCTGTCATTACTGGGCTTGCTACTGTTTTTGCTGATCGTGCCTGTGTTTGCCCGACTGCAATATCGTGAGGAGCTGACAGTGCGTGTACGGGTGTTCGGCATTCCCGCGTATCGATATTCCTCTGCGAAGAAGTCGGCTGAGCTGAAAAGAAAAGCGGACAAGCCCGCCGACAAACCGAAAAAAGAAAAAAATCCGTTGCTGGACGATCTGGCCAAACGGCTGAAGACGGAGAGCGTCGGTGCTGCGGTGGAGGAGCTTCGCGCACTGGCGCGTATCGTCGGTGGTGCGGCGCGGCGGGTGTTTAAGGCTGTCACGGTGGACGGGTTGCAGTTGCGGCTCGTTATCGCCTCGGAGGACGCGTCGGCTACCGCACAGAACGTCGGCCGGGTGTGTGCGGTGCTATACCCGTCGCTGACGGCGATCCAATCGGTGATCCGCATCCGCCGTCGGGAGGTGACGGTGACTCCCGATTATCTGGCGGAGCAGGGGAGCGTGACGGCAGATGTGTTGCTACACGTCGTTCCGATCCGTTTGGTATGGGCCGCGCTGTGTGCGCTGGTATCGTATATGATCTTGCAATCTCGAAAGTCAGCTTTGGTTAAGACAAGGGAGGAACTTGAGAATGGAAAATAAGGTACAGGATCTGATGGGCGTTTCTATTGATAAGATCCGCGAAATGGTGGACGTGAGCACGGTGATCGGTGACCCGATGACACTGGCGGACGGTACGACGCTGATTCCCGTGTCGCGTGTGTCCTACGGTTTTGCTACCGGAGGTTCGGATCTGCCCACCAAGGGAACGCAGGAGCTGTTCGGCGGTGGCGGCGGCGCGGGTATCAACATCATTCCGATCGCGTTTCTGGTCGTGTCCGACGGTAATGTGCGCGTGCTGCCGCTGGTGGCGTCGCCGGACAGCTTCAATCAGGTCGTGAATATGGTGCCTGACGTGGTGAATAAGATCGGCGATCTGTTCTCCAAGGATAAGGATAAGAAATAATCACGGCGCGTCGCGCATACTCTCGTAGAGAACGGGGGGATGGTGATGCGAAAAGGAATTGCGCTGCTGTTGACGGCGGCACTGCTGATTTGTGCGTTGTCGCTGTCGGTCGCGGCGGCGGAAAAGCCGGGGTCGTTATCGTCGTTGTCGGCGGTGCTGTATGAGCCGTCGTCGGGGCGGGTGCTGTATGAAAAGGACGCGGATACCAAGCGTCCGATGGCCAGCACCACTAAGCTGATGACGGCACTGGTCGCCGCAGAAGCGTTGGATGCCGCAGAGACGGTGACCGTGCCGGAGACGGCCGTGATGGTGGAAGGCTCGACGATGGGGCTACGCGGCGGCGATACGCTGACCGTGCGCGATCTGTTGACGGGGCTGCTGCTGTCGTCGGGTAACGATGCGGCCAATGCGCTGGCACTGCTGACGAGCGGATCGCTGCCGGCATTTGCCGTGCGGATGAACAGCAAAGCGGCAGAGCTTGGGATGTCGCGCTCGGTGTTTGTGACCCCATCCGGTCTGGATGAGGGTGAACACGGCGCGACTGCACGGGATATGGCGCTGCTTGGTGCCGCGGTGCTGAAGCAGCCGTTACTGGCTGAGTTGTGCGCGACAAAGCAGACGACGGTACACTTAAACGGCAGTGCTGTGACGCTCAGCAATCACAACCGCTTGCTGTGGCTGTACGATGACGCGGTGGGGCTGAAGACCGGTTTTACCAAAAAATCGGGCAAGTGTCTGGTGTCGGCGGCCACGCGCGACGGCGTGACGCTGGTGGCGGTTACCTTTAACGGCGGCGATTACTGGAACGATCACATAGCGCTGTATGAATACGGGTTTTCGCAGACGGAGTCAGTGACGTTGCCGCTGTCCGCGTTGCCGGAGGCCGCCGTTGTCGGCGGTACGGCGGATGCTGTGCCGCTGTGTGCGCAGGCTCCTGAGCCGGTCGTGTTGCTGCGCGGCGAGCGGGATGCTGTGGTGACTGAATGGGAGCTGCCGCGATTTGTGTGGGCTCCTGTGCAGGCGGGGGATACCGTCGGGACATTGCGGTATCGGCTGAACGGTCGTGTGCTGGCGGAGGTGCCGCTGACGGCGGGAGAGTCGGTCGCTGAGCGTGAGATGCTGACCTTTGGTGAAAAATGGAGGCGGCAGCTGGTGCTGCTGCTGGATGCAATAGTAGAGTGAGGAACAACAATGGCATTGGTGCGTTTACAAAAGGTGCTGGCCGATCGGGGCGTAGCGTCCCGTCGGAAAGCGGAGGAGTTGATCGAAAGCGGTGCGGTGCGTGTTAACGGCCGCCCGGTGAAGCTGGGCGACAAGGCGGACGACCGCCGTGATATCATTACGGTGCACGGCAAGCGGATCGCCGCGGCGGAAGCCCCCGTGTATCTGATGTTGCACAAGCCGCGTGGCTACGTTACCACGATGAGCGATGAAAGGGGCCGCAAATGCGTGGCCGATCTGGTGGAGGACGTCGGCGTGCGGGTGTATCCCGTCGGGCGACTGGATCGTGATTCCGAGGGCCTTTTGCTGATGACGAACGACGGCGATTTTTCCAATGCGATGATGCATCCCTCGGCGCACGTGCCGAAACGGTACCGCGTGACGCTGCGCTCCGAGGTGACGGATGAGGATGTCCGTCGACTGCAGGAGGGTGTGATGCTGGATGGCCGCCGTACCCTGCCGGCCGAGGTGCTGATCGTTTCCAAGGAGGGCGGCGAGATCAAGGGTATCCCCCCGCGCGTGGTGATGGAGATCACTATTTACGAGGGGCGCAACCGCCAGATCCGCCGTATGTGTGAGCTGTTGGGGTTGGAGGTCATCCGTTTGAAGCGGGTGGCGTTCGGAGATATCAAGCTGGGTATGCTGGCTCCGGGCAAGTGGCGGAATCTGGAGCCGCGGGAGGTACGTACGTTGGTGCAGGCATCCAAGGTGGAGAAGAAGATCGCCGCAGAGTACATTAAAAAAGGACGTCGATGATATGTTTTCGATCTTACCGGCCGATGAACAAAAAACGGCGCTGCTGTCACAGCGTGAGGGGCTGACGCTGCCGCTTGCCGCTTTGGTGCTGACAGTAGGGGATGAGGAGCGGGGCTACGTGCTGTTCCGCGTGCAGCGTGACATTGCCGAGCTGGTATGCCTGCGCTCGCAGGATGCCGAGCTGGAGGAATGGCTGGTGCGCGCGGCGTTGAACGCTGCCGCCAACCGTAACGCGATCACGGCGGTATGCCGCCAGCCTGCGCTGTTCCCGCTGCTTCAGGGGCTTGGCTTCACTGCAAGCGGCGACGGATACGAGGTGTTTATCCCCGGATTTTTCACGCGCCCGTGCCACGGTGGCGGAAAGTAAAAGGAAATAGACAAATTATCCGATTTTTATTGCGCAGGGTACTTGTTTTTTTGAGTGCCCTGCGCTATAATATTATTAACTATTATAATGGCGTAGGATGGCTTTCGATCCTTACCGTTTGGAGGTTACAAGCAATGAGCAAGCAAGCGTCCGAGGCGCGTGGGCGTCTGGAACAATTTTTCGATACGGGCACCTTCGTGGAGATTGACCGCCTGATGCGTGACGGTGAGAACGATGTCGCTGTTGTGTGCGGCTACGGCTTGGTGAACGATGCGCCGGTGTATGCCTTTGCGCAGGACAAGTCTGTCTGCAACGGTGCCGTCGGCAAAGCGCAGGCCGCGAAGATCAAAAACGTCTATCATCTGGCTGCCCAGAACGGCGCGCCGGTCGTGGGTGTGTTCGACAGCGACGGTGCTCACCTGTCCGAGGGCCTCGACGCGATGGATGCTATCGCCGAGATCATAGCGGAGGCTAACGATCTGTCCGGTGTTGTGCCGCAGATCGCGGTCGTGGCCGACTCCTGCGTGGGCTCGTCCGCGCTGATCGCCGCCGCTGCCGACGTGGTCATCGCGGTGGAGAATGCGGATTATTATTTGAATACCCGCGATGAGAATGCCAAGGCCGATGTGACCGCCGCGGATGTCGCCGAGGCACTGGCGAAGGCTCGTCAGATGTTGGGCTATCTGCCGGCTAACAACCTGTCTGCAGCTCCCGTGTATGAGGTGCAGGAGTCGGCGTCGGCCACCTGCGCGTCGTCGAAGGAGGTTGCCGCCTACATTGCGGACGCAGAGTCGCTGTTCCCGCTGTATAAGGACGAGGTCGCGGCACTGGCCCGTGTGAACGGTGCGGTGTGCGGTATCGTCACGTTGGCGGGTGAAACCGTTTCCTGCTGTGCTGCCGCCCGTGCCGCTCGCTTCGTGCGTTTCTGTGACAGCTTCTCGCTACCGGTGCTGACGGTGGTGGATGCCGAGGGCTTCGAGTGCCTGAAGGGTGCCGCCCGCGTATGCCAGGCGTACACTGAGGCGACTACCGCCAAGGTCACACTGCTGACGGGTAAGGCCTACGGTTCAGTGTATATCGCCGTGGCAGGCAAGGCCGCCGGTGCCGACGCGGTGCTGGCTTGGGGGGATGCCTCCGTGTCGCCTCTAAAGCCGGAAACCGCTATCCACATTCTGTGGAAGGACCGTTTGGCCGAGATGAAGGTTCCCCAAACGGATCGCGCGGCACTCGCCGAAGAATACCGTATCTCCTGCTGCAATGCGCAGATGGCCGCAGAGCAGGGTGCTGTTACCGATGTGATCGCTCCCGAGCAGACCCGTGCTACGGTTTCCGCCTTCTTCGATATGCTGGCCGGTAAGCGCGTCAGCAAGCTGCCGAAGAAGCACGCTAACATTCGTCTGTAATGCACTTGAAATAGAAAAGAAAGGTTGATTGGATTATGAAAAGATTCAATATTACCGTGAACGGTAAAGCATATGATGTTCAGGTTGAGGAAATCGGCAGTGCTGCAGCTCCTGTGGCTGCTCCCGCCGTTGCTCCTGCCGTCCCGGTTGCCACTCCCGCCGCTCCGGCCGCTGCGCCGGCTGAGTCTGCTCCCGCAGCTCCTGCCGCCGCTCCCGCAGCTCCTGCCGCCGCTCCCGCGGCGGGTGCCGAGGTCGTCAGTGCACCGATGCCGGGTACCATCGTCAACGTGATGGTGTCCGCCGGTCAGTCGGTCAAGTCCGGCGAAGTACTGCTGGTGTTGGAAGCGATGAAGATGGAAAATGAGATCATGGCTCCCCGTGACGGCGTTGTGGCGGGCGTGCACGTGAACAAGGGCGAAAGCGTGGATTCCGGCAAGGCACTGGTTTCGTTGCAGTAAGGCTGTCACGCTAAACGAAAGGATTGATTGGATTGGCAAAGGTCGGAATTACCGAAACTATCCTGCGTGACGCGCACCAGTCGCTGATCGCTACCCGTATGACCACGGAGGAAATGCTGCCCGCTCTGGAAATGCTGGATGATGTCGGTTATCATTCGCTGGAGTGCTGGGGCGGCGCTACATTTGACTCTTGTCTGCGCTTCTTGGGCGAGGATCCGTGGGAGCGTCTGCGTACGCTGCGTCGGCATATGCCCAAGACCAAGTTGCAGATGCTGTTCCGCGGTCAGAATATGCTGGGCTATCGCCACTACGCCGATGATGTGGTGGAATACTTCGTGCAGAAGTCGGTGGCCAACGGTATCGACGTTATCCGTATTTTTGACGCGTTGAACGATATCCGCAATCTGGAGACCTCCATCAAGGCGGCGAAGAAGGAAAAAGGCGCACATGTACAGGTTGCGGTGTCCTACACCACCGGTCCCGTGTACGATACGGCGTATTACGTTAACTATGTCAAGAAGCTGGAGGAGGCGGGTGCCGATTCCATTTGCCTGAAGGATATGGCGGGTCTGTTGGTGCCGTACACCACGTATGACCTGGTCAAGGAGATCAAAAAGGCCGTTTCCATCCCGGTGCAGCTGCACTCGCACTTTACCGCAGGTATCGCGGATATGGTGCTGATGAAGGGTATCGAAGCGGGTGCCGATGTGATCGACACCGCGCTGTCGCCGTTGGGTATGGGTACGTCCCATCCCGCGACCGAGGCGATGGTTGCCGCGCTGGCGGGCACTGAGTACGATACCGGTCTGGATCTTGTGAAGCTGACGGAGATTGCCAAGTATTTCCACACGTTGCGTGAAAAGTATATGGCCAGCGGTCAGCTCAACCCGAAAATGCTGGAAGTGGATACCAAGGCCCTCATCTATCAGGTGCCCGGCGGTATGCTGTCCAACCTCGTCAGCCAGCTTAAGCAGGCCGGTCGTGAGGATCAGCTGGAGGAAGTGCTGCTGGAGGTGCCGCGTGTCCGTGCGGATGCCGGTTACCCGCCGCTGGTCACGCCTTCCTCGCAGATCGTCGGTACGCAGGCTGTGTTCAACATCATCGGCGGTGAGCGTTACAAGATGGTCACCAAAGAATTCAAGGGCTTGGTGCGCGGTGAATACGGTGCCTCGCCGGTGGCGATCGATCCGGAGTTTGTGAAGAAGATCATCGGCGACGAAGCACCCATTACCTGCCGCCCGGCGGATCTGCTCGAGCCCGAGCTGGATAAGCTACGCGAGGAAATGAAAGAATGGTACGAGCAGGAGGAGGACGTGCTGACCTATGCCCAGTTTGGTCAGGTCGCCGTCAAGTTCTTCCAGAAGCGCCGTAATGAGAAATATGGTATTGACGGGAAGCACCTCAACGAAGAGGCGCAAGTGCATCCCGTGTAATTCAAGTCGCATCCGAAAGCCTTTTTGGGCTTTCGGTCGTCTTGCATTTGCAACCACAACCGACACACTCGAGCCCGCCTAAAACGGCGGCTTTGGGGCACTTTGTGGCTTGTTATTATTGCAAGGTTATAAGGAGTAGTTATGATACACAGTATGACCGGCTATGGACGTCACCGGCAGGTGTTAGACGGCTGGGATGTCACGGTAGAACTCAAATCTGTAAACCATCGTTATTATGAATACAGCTCCCGTCTGCCGCGCACCTGCGGCTTTCTGGACGATAAACTGAAATCGTTTTTGCAGCAGAGCATTGCCCGCGGTAAGGTGGAGGTCTACGTTTCGCTGGATGCCGTGGAAACGGCTGATAGTCACGTAGAGGTTAATCTGCCGCTGGCCGAGGCGTATCGTGATGCCCTGCGTGATACGGCGAAAACTCTGTCGGTGCGTGACGATTGCTCGGCAATGGGTTTGGCACGGTTTCCGGACGTGCTCACCGTTCGCAAGAATGAAGCGGATGAGGAAGCCATCTGGAACGTTGTGCGGGAGACCGCCGCTGTTGCGCTGGAGAAGTTTATCGCGATGCGTGAGCTCGAGGGTGCGCGCCTGCGTGACGACGTGCTGTCCCGCCGTGCGTTCCTGCTGGAACGTGTGGCTGTGGTCGAGGAGCGTTCACCCCAGACGGTGCGTGAGCATATGGACAAGATCACGGAGCGTATGCGCGAGCTACTGGGCACCGTCACGGTGGATGAGCAGCGATTGCTGACCGAAGCGGCGTTGTTTGCCGATAAGATTGCCACTGCGGAGGAAACGGTGCGTTTGCGTAGCCATCTCGATCAGCTTGGGCAGTTGGTTAACAGCAGTGAGCCGGTCGGTCGCAAGCTGGATTTCCTGGTGCAGGAGATTAACCGCGAGACCAACACCATCGGCTCCAAGGCGCAGGATCTGTATCTGGCGCAGACGGTCGTGGATATGAAAGCGGAGATCGAAAAGATCCGCGAGCAGATCCAGAACATCGAGTGACGGAGGGAGAACAATGCGGCTTATCAACATCGGTTTCGGTAATATGGTCGCCGCCGGACGGTTGGTGGCCATCGTGAGCCCGGAATCCGCTCCCATTAAGCGAATCATTCAGGAGGCGAAGGATCGGGGCAACCTGATCGACGCGACCTACGGGCGGCGTACCCGTGCGGTGCTCATCACCGACAGTGACCACGTGATTCTGTCGGCGGTACAGCCCGAAACGGTGGCCAACCGTCTGGGTGAGGACGATGAGGAGGATACCGGCAATGGCGAATGAGGTCAACCGCGGCTTCCTGATCGTACTGTCGGGGCCGTCGGGCTGCGGCAAGGGCACGGTGCTGGCGCAGCTACTGGCTGAGCGTGAGGATACTACGTTGTCGATCTCGGTTACTACGCGGAATCTGCGTCCGGGCGATGAGGATGGTGTGCAGTATTACTTCCGTACCCGTGAGCAGGTCGAGCAGATGATCCGCGACGATGAACTGTTGGAATATGCCCGGTACAATGAAAATTACTACGGTACGCCGAAGGCGGCGGTGGAGAATCACCTTGCCGCCGGGCGCAACGTGATACTGGAGATCGAGGTGCAGGGTGCCGAAAAGGTGATGAGCCGCTGGACGGAGGATTACGTGTCACTGTTTCTCGCGGCCCCGTCGCTGGCTGAGCTGGAGCGCCGCTTGCGCGGCCGCGGCACAGAGACCGAGACGGAGATACAAAATCGGTTATCTGCCGCGCGCGAGGAGCTCCGTCACGTCGGCAGTTATCAATACTTAGTTGTCAACGATGAGGTGGCATTGGCCGTGGAGAGAATCAACGCCATCATCGAGGCAGAAAAACTGCGGTTTGCCCGCAACAAAAATAAATTGGAGGCTTTGAATTATGCTGAATCCCCGTGATATCGAGAAGTTGAAAGGCAAAAACAGCCGCTATGCCGTTGTTGTGGGCGTTGCCAAGCGTGCCCGCGATATTGCGCAGGAGGCGGAGGATAACGGTGTTATTCTGATCGAAAAGCCGGTCAGTATGGCGATCAATGATTTTGAGGGCGGCGATTATAAAATGATCGTGTCGGACGAAGACTAACAACCATCCGGGAAGACGCCCTGCACGGGCGTCTTTTCGCGCTTTAAACTACAACTGACGCACTCAAGCCTGCCTAAAACGGCGGATTTTGGGTGCTTTGTGGCTTGTTATCATCGCAAGGCGGGAGCCTTGCTTCTTCTGCCGTACCCCAAATCATCCCAAAGCCGCCCGTTTATAGGTCGGAGAATTTACTTTGAGGCAATGGTGTGGGATGCAAGGCAAAAATGCAGGTTATCTTTTCGGATTTACGAGTATTTTAACGCAGCAGACGCAGCATTTCCTCAAAGTAAATCGGGTTCGAGTGCGTCAGTTGTGGTTAAGGGAGGTGTCGGGGTGTCCCGTGTCGTGAAGGTCGCGGTCGAGCAGGCCGCCTATCATTTTGATAAGCTGTACAGCTACACGGTGGATGCGTCGATACCTGTTCGTCGCGGCTGTCGCGTGCTGGTGCCGTTCGGTCGGGGAGACCGTTGCCGTCAAGGCATCGTGATGGAGCTTGCAGAGGAGACGGAGACCACGCGGCTCAAGCCCGTGGCCGAGGTGCTGGAGAAAGAGCCGTTGCTGAGTGAGGAGCTGCTCGAGCTGGCGCTGTGGCTGCGTGAGCGCACCTTCTGTACCGTGTTTGACGCGGTACGTGCGATGCTGCCGACCGGACTGTACTGGAATGTGAAGCCCGTGTTTTTGCCGATACGGCCGTTGCCGGAGGGGGAAACGGAACGGATGTCCCCCGAGGAGACGGCGGTGTATAAGCTGGCGTGCTCAATGAGCAGCCGCCTGCCGGACGGCGTGCCGGGGGATAAGCTGTTGCGCTGTGCGGGCTTCAGCGGTGACGTAAAGCTGCTGGATACGATGCTTCGTCGCGGCTGGCTGACCCGCAGTGACGATGCGTTTCGCCGTTCGGGGGATGCGACACGCCGTATGGCGCGATTGCGCGTCCCGCCGGAGGAGCTGGAGGCGGCTCTGAAAGCAACGAAATGCAGTCCCAAGCAAAGGGCGGTGGTCTCGCTGCTGGAGGCGGCGGGGACGGCCTCCGTCAAGGAATTGTGCTATCTGGCCGGTGTCACCGAGGCGGTGGTATCGGCACTCGTTAAGAAGGAACTGATTGAAATTTACGATCAGGAATGGCTGCGTACACCGTCGCGGCGACTCGGGAAGCCCGAGGTCGAGACGGCCGTGCTGGAGCCGGAGCAGCAGTCGGCTTTTGAAGGACTGCTTGCCCGTTACCGTGAAAATGAGGCTGCGTGTGCGTTGCTGTACGGGGTGACCGGCAGCGGTAAAACGCAGGTGTATATGCATCTGATCGACCGTGTGATCGCGGAGGATAAGCAGGTCGTGGTGCTGGTGCCGGAGATCGCTTTGACACCGCAGCTTACCCAGCAATTCCTGCGGCGGTACGGTGCCCGTGTGGCGGTGCTACACAGCGGCTTATCGGTCGGAGAACGGATGGATGAGTGGAAACGTATCCGCCGTGGTGAGGCCGCTATTGTGGTGGGAACGCGCTCGGCGGTGTTTGCGCCGGTCAGCCGATTGGGACTGATCGTCATAGATGAGGAGCAGGAGCATACGTATAAATCGGAGAGTACGCCGCGGTATCATGCCCGTGAGGTGGCAAAATTTCGTTGTGCCAGACATAAGGCACTGCTGGTGCTGGCCTCCGCGACCCCCAGTGTGGAAAGCTATCACGCCGCGGCGTGCGGGAGGTATTCGTTGCATACACTGACGATGCGCTACGGTGATGCGGTGCTGCCGCAGGTGCAGGTGGTGGATATGCGCACGCAGACCGACGGCTCGCTGTTCAGCGAGACACTGAAGCACGAGCTGCGTACGTGTATCGAGAACGATCGTCAGGCAATCCTGTTGCTCAACCGGCGTGGATATCAGACCTTTGTATCCTGTCGCTCGTGCGGGAGGGTCATTACCTGCCCGTCGTGCAGTATTTCAATGACCTATCACCGGGCGAATAACCGGCTGATGTGCCATTATTGCGGGCATATGCAGCCGATGACGCTACGTTGCCCGGATTGCGGGTCGGAGCACGTGCGGTACTCGGGTGTTGGCACACAGCGGGTCGAGGAGGAGCTGCAACAGCTGTTCCCGGATATTCGGGTGCTACGGATGGATACCGATACCACGATGTCCCGCTTTGCGTATGAAGAAAGGTTCAAGGAATTTGCCGAGGGCAAATACAGTGTGATGATCGGTACGCAGATGGTGGCCAAGGGACTGGATTTTCCGAACGTGTCCCTGGTGGGCGTGCTGTCGGCGGATCAGTCGCTGTACGCGGGGGATTACCGCGCGTATGAAACGACCTTTTCGCTGCTGACGCAGGTCATCGGCCGCGCGGGGCGGCGGGAGCTGCCCGGCAAGGCGGTCATTCAGACGACGGTGCCCGAGCACTATGTGATCGGGCAGGCCTCCGCGCAGGATTATCCCGCGTTTTATCAGGTGGAGATCGCCGCCCGTCGGCAAATGAAATATCCGCCGTTTACGGAGCTGTGCGTATTCGTGCTATCCGGTGTGCGCGAGGCGGCGGTAAAGGAGGCGGCGGGGCGGCTGTTCGCGTTGCTGCGGCAGACCGTGAAGCAGCCCGAATACGAGGCGGTGCCGCTGATCGTGCTGGATCCGACACCGGCGGCGGTGTCGCGTGTGTCGGGGAAATACCGCTATAAGCTGCTTGTCAAGCTGGGCGGCACGGCACTATCCCGACGGCTGATCGGCGAGCTACTCACACGCTTTGCCGCTGATGCGGCCAATCGGGAGGTGTCGGTGTACGCCGACCGCAATCCCGCGACCATTTTGTAAAGGAGATAACGAGTATGGCGATTCGTAATATTTTAAAGGACGACGATCCGATGCTACGTAAGGTGTGCCGCCCGGTGACGGAGTTTAACGAACGGCTGTGGCAGCTTTTGGATGATATGGCCGATACGATGCACGCGGCTCCCGGTGTGGGTCTGGCGGGTCCGCAGGTGGGTATCCTGCGCCGTGTAGTCGTGATGGATGTGGGTGACGGCGTGATCGAGGCGATCAATCCTGAGATCGTCAGTCGTGAGGGCGAGCAGAGTGGCGAAGAGGGTTGCTTGTCGTTTCCCGGCAAGTGGGGCATCGTCACCCGTCCGTATAAGGTGAAAATGAAGGCGCAGGACCGCCACGGTAAATGGTATTATCTCACCGGCGAGGAGCTGCTCGCACGGTGTATGTGCCATGAGATCGATCATCTCGACGGCGTGGTGTTTTTAGACCACGTCAGTGAAGTGATGATTGACGGGGGGAAAAAGGGTTGAATATTATCTTTATGGGAACACCGGAATTCAGCGTTCCTTGTCTGGAACGGCTGATTTCGGACGGGCATACGGTGTCGCTGGTCGTCACGCAGGCGGATAAGCCGAAGGGGCGCGGCCAGAAGCTGACACCGCCTCCGGTGAAGCAATGCGCATTACAGTACGGCATTCCGGTGTTGCAACCGAAATCGCTGCGTGATGTCGAAACGCAGACAACGTTGCGCGAGTATGCGCCGGAGCTTATCATCGTGGTGGCCTACGGTAAAATTTTGCCGCGTGAGGTACTGGAGTTGCCGCCGTACGGCTGTATCAACGTGCACGCGTCGCTGCTGCCGCGGTATCGCGGTGCGGCGCCCATCCAGTGGGCGGTACTGAGCGGAGAAAGCGAGTCCGGTGTCACGACGATGTTTATGGACGCGGGACTGGATACCGGCGATATGTTGCTGAAGGACAGCGTGGCTATCCCCTCGGATATGACGGCGGGTGAACTGCACGATGTGTTGTCGGAGAGGGGGGCGGAGTTGCTGTCCCGCACCGTTGATGCCCTGCAGGCGGGAACGCTGACACGCACGCCGCAGAGCGATGCGGAGTCCTGCTATGCGCCGATGCTGGATAAATCGCTGTGCGCGATGGATTTCACCAAAACCGCGCAACAGCTGCACAATCAGGTGCGGGGGCTGTCACCGTGGCCGGTCGCCACGGTCGAGCGCGGCGGTAAGAAGCTCAAGATCCACCGTACACGGGTGGCGGGGATGTGTGACGTGGCCGCGGGTCTGATCGTCTCCACCGAGCCGCTACAGGTGGCGTGCGGTCAGGGAACGCTGTTGGAAATTTGTGAGGTGCAGGCCGAGGGAGGCAAACGGATGGACGCGGTGGCGTATTTCCGCGGTCATCCCGCCGAGCCGCTGACACCATTTATCAATTAATGGGGAGGGACGGTATGCCGCAGAATGCGCGTATCGCGGTGGTGAAGGCACTGGCCGAGCTACATCGTCGGCAGGGATATTCGAATATTGTGCTGGATCAGCTACTACGCACGGCGGAGCTGTCCGAGGCTGATAAAGCGCTGGCAGCCCGCTTGTTTTACGGTGTGCTCGAACGGCGATTGACGCTCGACTATATTTTGTCGGGTGCGTCGTCGGTACCGTTGCGCAAAATGCACCCGATGGTGCGTGAAACACTGCGGGTGGCGGTGTATCAGCTATTGTTTATGGACAAGGTACCCGCGGCGGCCGCAGTGAATGAAGCGGTGTCCGGCGTGAGGCAATTAAAGCAGGGACAGGCTTCCGGCTTTGTCAACGGTGTGCTGCGCGGTATCGTGCGGCGGCTGGACACGGTGTGGGACGATCTGCCCGACGGTGATGAGGGCTTGGCGATCCGTCATTCCTGCCCAACGGAGCTTATTGCGTTTTGGCGTGCGGCGTACGGTGACGCGATGGCCGGGCGGCTCACGGTCGCCGTGAACGAGACGCCGGATGCGTTTTTAAGGGTGAACACCCTGCGCACGAGCGATGAGAAATTTTCGGCGCGACTGACGGAATTGGGTGCCGAACACCGTATTTGCGAGGAATTACCGCATTGTTTTCAGTTAAAAAACGGATATTTTTCAAATAAACTTGAAACTCACGAGAAAAACTGGTATTATTATCAGGATAAGGCCTCGCAATGGGCGTGTTTTGCCTTGGGCGCACAGCCGGGGGAGAGTATCGCCGACGTGTGCGCCGCCCCGGGCGGCAAGAGCTTTACGGTGGCGCAGATGATGCAAAACACCGGCAGCGTGCTAGCGTGCGATATGTATCCCTCCAAGTGCGAGACCATCGAGCGCCGTGCCGAGGAGCTTGGTATCACCATCATCCGTACCGCTCCGCGCGATGCGTCAGCTCCGTGCCCCGCACAGCTGCGCGGCAGCTTCGACCGCGTGTTGTGCGACGTGCCGTGCTCCGGTCTGGGCGTTATTCGCCGCAAGCCGGAGATCCGCTACAAAAAGCCGGTGGAGTTTGCCGAGCTACCCGAGTTGCAGTACCGTATTCTGGAGCGAAGCGCGGAGCTGGTAAAGCCCGGCGGGGTATTGCAGTATTCTACCTGCACGCTCAATCCGGCGGAGAATGAGGAGATTGCCACGCGTTTTTTGTGCGAGCATCCCGAGTTTTCGCCGCGGGTGCTGCCGCTGGATACGTGCTTTGCCGCGATAGGGCAGACCCCGTCGCATACCATTACGTTGTTTCCGCCCGTACACGGGACCGATGGGTTCTTTATTGCGGGATTTTGCAAAAAATGAGGTGTCCGCACGATGTCGGAGGATATCCGCTCGCTGACAGAAGAACAATTAAAAGAGCGTTTTGCGGCGCTTGGGTATCCCTCGTTTCGCTGTAAGCAGGTTATACAATGGCTGGATAACGGCTGTGCCTCGTTTGAGGAGATGACCAATCTGCCGCTCCGTATGCGGCAGCAGTTGGCTGAAGTATTTGCTATCCCCGGTGTGACCATCCTGCGGCGGCTGGAATCGAAGCTGGATGAGACCGTGAAGTACCTGTTCGGGCTGTCGGACGGGGAAACGGTGGAATCCGTGCTGATGAGCTATCATCACGGCTGGTCGCAATGCTTATCCACGCAGGTGGGCTGCCGTATGGGCTGTTCGTTCTGCGCGACGGGTATGGGCGGGTTATCCCGTAACCTGTCGTCGGCGGAGATGCTGTCCCAGATCGAAACGGCCCAGCGTGACCGCGGTATCCGCGTGTCGTCGGTGGTGCTGATGGGGATGGGCGAGCCGCTGGATAATTACGAGCAGGTATTACACTTTTTGAAAACACTCGCCCGTCCGGGCGGTGTCCATATCGGGATGCGTCACGTATCCCTTTCCACCTGCGGTCTGGTAGACGGTATCTACCGACTGATGGAGGAAAAGCTACAGCTGACGCTGTCGGTGTCGTTGCACGCACCGAACGATGCGATCCGTTCACGGCTGATGCCGATCAACCGCCGGTATCCGGTGGAGGAGCTGCTGAAAGCGTGTCGGGAGTATGTTCGGGCGACCGGTCGGCGTATATCGTTTGAATATGCGATGATCGACGGCGTAAACGACAGCGATGCCTGTGCCCTGGAGCTGGTCTCCCGCCTTAAAGGGATGCTGTGTCACATCAATCTGATCCCCGCCAACGAAGTGCGCGGCAAGGATCATCGGCGCAGCTCTCAGGCTCGCCTGAGACGGTTTCAACAGCTTTTGGAGCAACAGGGTCTGACCGTGACGGTCAGACGAACGCTTGGCGCGGATATCAGCGCCTCCTGCGGGCAGCTTCGCCGGCAGGAACGAGAGGAGGATTAGCCCCATATGCGAACATTAGGAGCGTCCCATCCGGGACGGGTGCGTGCCAGTAATCAGGACGCCTATCTCTGCGGAAAGCTCACCGAAAACACCGCGTTTGCCGTGGTGTGTGACGGTATGGGCGGCGCGAACGGCGGTAACATCGCCAGTTCGATCGCGATGCGGAGCATTGCCGAACGATTGGTGGACGATTACCGCGAGAATGCCACACCCGAGGTGGTGCGCGAGCTGCTGGAATCGGCTGTGCTGGAGGCAAACGGTGAGGTCTACCGCGCCGCCAGAGAGGAGCCCGAGCTGTACGGCATGGGCACCACCGCGGTAGCGGCCATTGCCACGCAGGAGGCGGTATACATCGCCTACGTGGGTGACAGCCGTGCCTACGTCATCACACCGCGCGAGATCGAGCAGGTCACGAAGGATCATTCGGTCGTGCAGGATATGGTGGATAAGGGGCAGATCACGCCGGAAGAGGCCAAAACGCATCCGCAAAAGCATTTCCTCACCCGTGCGCTGGGTGTGGAGCCGGATCTGGAATGTGCGTTTACGCGTGTCGCGTTCCCCGAGAACGGAACGCTGCTCATCTGCACCGACGGTCTGTCGAATATGGTCGCGGCGGAGACGATCCAATCGCTGGTGCGCACGTTTGCGTTCCAGGATATTCCCATGAAGCTCATTACCACCGCTAATCTGGCGGGCGGAAGCGATAATATTACGGTTGTCGCGGTTACGAAAAACTAAGGACGCAGGAGGTTACTATGGATAAGTATATGGGAAAACGTCTGGACGGACGTTATGAGATCCAGGAGATCATCGGTGTCGGCGGTATGGCCTACGTTTATAAGGCTCACGATAACATCGACGACCGCACGGTCGCTGTGAAGATCCTGAAGGAGGAGTATCTGGCGAACGACGAGTTTACCCGCCGTTTCAAGAACGAATCAAAGGCCATTGCGATTCTGTCGCATCCCAACATCGTCAAGGTGTACGATGTCAGCTTCGGCGATCGGATGCAGTACATCGTGATGGAGTACATCGACGGTATCACGCTGAAGGAGTATATCGATCAGCAGAAGGAGTTCAAGTGGAAGGAAGCCGTGCACTTTACGGTGCAGATCCTGCGCGCGCTGCAGCACGCACACGATAAGGGCATCGTCCACCGCGATATCAAACCGCAGAACATTATGTTGCTGCCCGACGGCACGATCAAGGTGACGGATTTTGGTATTGCCCGCTTCTCGCGTCAGGATATCCGCACCACCCGTTCGACCGACAAGGCTATCGGCTCGGTGCATTACATCAGCCCCGAGCAGGCGCGCGGCGAGATTACCGACGAAAAGGCGGATATCTATTCCGTGGGTGTGATGCTGTACGAGATGCTGGCCGGTAAGCTGCCGTTTGAGGCAGACAGTGCGGTCTCGGTGGCCATTATGCAGCTACAGGCGGAGGCGAAGCCGCCCCGCGAGATCAACCCCGCCATCCCGGAGGGGTTGGAGGATATCACCGTCAAGGCGATGCAGAAGGATCCCTCCAAGCGCTATCAGTCGGCGGCGGAGATGCTCAACGATATCGACGAATTTAAGAAAAACCCCAGCATCCACTTTGAATACAAGTATTTTGTGGACGAGAGCCCCACGCGGTATATGGAGACCATTTCCCGCGTGAAGGGGAAGGAGAGCGAAAAGCCCATTCCCGAAGCGGCCGACGATGAGGATAAGGAAAAGAAGCCGTTCCCCATCATTCCCGTGCTGTGCGCGGTGGCGGCGGCGTTTTTGGTGGTTGCGATGATCTTTGTGGGTATCGTGCTGTCGGATAAGCTCGGCGGTGAGGGAGGCAACAGCTCGCAAATCACGGTGCCGGACTTCGTGGGTATGCATATCGACGAGATCTCCAACAATCCCGAATATATGGCCAACTTTATCTTCGATACCAAGAATCAGAAGGAGCAGTTCAGTGAGGAGGCCGTCGGCACGGTGCTGGATCAGTCGCTGAAAGCTGGTTTGTCGGTCAAGAAGGGTACCAAGACCATCGTGTTGACCATCAGTAAGGGTCCGAATATGGTGCGTATCCCCGATGTGGTGGGTCAACACCGCGACAACGTTGAGGCTGCCCTGCGCAACGCCGGTTTTGTGGTAAAGTACACGCTGGATGTCAGCGATACGGTGCAGGAAAACTTCGTTATTTCGCTGTCTCCCGCTGAGTATCCGACCGAACTGGTTTACGGCTCGGAGATCACGATGGTGGTTAGCTCCGGCGCGAAGCCGGCCGATCCCGTGCCGGTGCCGGATGTGGTGAATCTTTCTAAAACGCAGGCGATCTCGCAGCTCCAGGCCGCCGGCTTTGTGGTGAACGACGCAGATATCACCTACGTGAACACCGCGGATGCCCCCGCAGATACGGTGCTGAAGCAGAGTATTGCGGCGAACACGCCCGCCGATCCCGGTACGGCTATCAAGCTCGAGGTCAGCACCGGCTACGTGGATGTGAAAATGCAGATCCCGCTGCCGGACAGCGGTGTGCCGTCTGATGTGCAGGTGTATGTGGACGGTCAGCTCCGCGAGGCCCTTACGAACGTACTGCCCAACGTTAAGCGCGTTATCGCGCTGACGCTGTCTGAGCCGTCGGAGAGCTATCTGGTGACGGTGAAAATCGCAAAAACGGGTACGAACTCCGCAGAATTTTTGAATTACGCGCAGTACAACGTCAACGGTAAGACGGGTATCGTGCGAGAGCAGTACCGTTACGCCGACGTGCTTGCACGGTACGAAACGACGGTGGCTCCCACCACCACGACCACGGCACCGACGGTGGTGGACGCGGGCGCGGACACGCAGGAATAAGCAATGGCAGTCAGTAAAGACGGATTGATCTTACAAGGCATCGGCGGTTTCTATTACGTAGAGACCGCCGATGCGGTCTATGAATGTAGGGCTCGCGGTGCGTTCCGCCGTGAAGGCATCACTCCCGTGGCGGGTGACCGTGTGGAGATCACCGTAAACGAGGACGGCACTACCGGAACGTTGCAACGAGTGCTGCCGCGCCGCAATGTGCTGGTGCGCCCACCGGTGGCGAATCTCGATCAGCTGGCGGTGGTGGCGTCCATCACCGAGCCGACCCCGCATCCGCTACTCCTGGACAAGCTGATCGCGATCGCAGAGGAGAACGGCATTGAACCGATTCTGGTCATCACCAAGGCGGATCTGCAGGATACCTCCGCGCTGGAGGGGACGTACCGTCGAGTCGGGATCTCGGTGTTTACGGTGACGGTGACGCAGCCGGAAACGGCCGAGCCGCTGTGTGAGCAGCTTGCGGGGCGTATCACGGCGTTTGCCGGTAATTCCGGGGTGGGAAAATCCAGTCTATTGAACGTCATCGAGCCGATGTGGCAGCGCGAGACGGGTGAGATCAGCCAAAAGCTTGGTCGCGGTCGGCATACCACGCGCTCTGCGGTGCTGTTCCCGCTGCCGAACGGCGGGTATCTCGCGGATACGGCGGGTTTTTCGGCGTTGGATATGGAGCGCATCCATCCCATCGACAAGGAGCACTTAGAGGATTGCTTCCGCGAGTTCCGACCACTGTTCGGGCAGTGCCGCTTTACCGGTTGTGCACACGTGTACGAGCCGGATTGCGCGGTGAAGGCCGCAGTGAAGGCGGGGGACATTCCGCTGACGCGGTATGAAAGCTACTGCGCGATGTACGCGCAGGCGGAGCAGCGTAAAAGCTGGGAAACCAAATACAAAGGATGAAAACAGCAGAGCCATCTGCTGTTTTTTGTTTCACCTTTTGTCGGCTGGTGAATATGCTGATAATACAGACGCGGTAAGCGGCAGAGAGGATGAGGCGTATGAGACGGAAAAAAGGTTGCTGCAAGGGTGGGTATTACGCGGCGTTCGGCGCGGGACTGCTGGTGGCACTGTTGTTTCCGACGCGGTTTATCCTGATACTGGCGGCGGCCGCGCTGGTACTTACCGGCATCTCGTTGCTGCGATGCTGAAAACATACTTGAGGAGGCGCTTGTTATGCAGATTGTTGTGGTAAAAAGCCCGAAATTCGTTGGTGGCATCCTGCGGCGTTTATTCCGAATCCGAAAGAATGAAGAAGCCCTATGATTTTTGCTTCAGGCACTTTACAACATGAGATCGACCAGACAATCCCCGGCCATTTGCTCCGCAAAGCCCCCTTTAGACAAGGGGGCTTTTATTTTTGTCATAACCGAGAGGTGGGGGACATATATCTGTCATAGATAAAGCCGTAAAAAGGAGAGAGTGGAATGGAACTTCAAGCAATCAGCGGACGAATCGGGACGATCGAGACCGTGTTTGACGATCTGGATGAGCGACCGGTCGACTGTGATTTTCTACTGCCGGACTATATGCCGGACATCACGGCAATCCTCAAATGCCGTATGAAGCCGGTGGTGCAGTCCCATCAGATCAGCGGTGACCGTGTGATGGTCGACGGGACGGTATATCTGGAGCTGATGTATCTGGACGAGGAACGGCGTTGTGTGCGTAGCTATGAGCATTCCCAGCCGTTTACCTCGGCATTTACCGTGAGGGATCTGAAAAGCAGTGACACGGTACGCTTGTCGGCACGGGTGAACTACGTCAATTGTCGGGCGACCGGCCCGCGCCGCGTGGACGTGCACGGTGCGTTCAGTGTGCGGCTGATCGTTACGACCGAGGGGAGTGCCGAGGTTGTGACCGAGGCGGAGGGTAAGGGATTATATACCCGCTCGTGTACGGTATCCGGCTCGGTGCCGATGGGCAGTGCGGAGAAGACGGTGTCTATCAATGAGGTGCTGGAGCTGGGGGACGTATCGGTCAAGACGCTGGTGCGCAGTGATGCCGCAGCTGTGATTACCGAATGTCGCCAGATGCCCGGCAAGGCCGTCGTCAAGGGTGACGTGCTGCTGGAGGCGGTGTGTGTGACCGACGAGCAGAGTGGGGCGCTGTGCCGCCACGCCGATCGTATCCCGTTCAGTCAGATCCTCGACGTGGAGGGGTTGACGGAGGAGCTGGTCTGTGATTGCCGCGCACAGGTGACGCAGTGTGATATGCGCCCGGTGCAGGATCCGGCGGGGGAAAACCGCTTGCTGTCGGTAGCGGTGAAGCTGACAGTATCGCTGTGCTGTTACGGAACACGGTTTTGCAATATCGTGACCGATGCCTATCACACGGCATTCCCGCTGAGGACCGAGACCTGCCGTGTAGAGCCGTGCCGTGTGGCATTTGTGCGTTCGGATACGGCTACGATCACGCTGTCGCAGGAGCTGCCAGACGGGAATATTGCAGAGATTGTGGATCTGTGGTGTGAGCCGATGCCCGCAGAGTGCCGCGGCGAGAACGGGCAGACCGTGATGACGGGACAGATGTCGGTGGGGATGGTAACGCGGGACACCGATGGTGTGCTGGCGTATTACGAGCGGACTGTTGACTACGAAACGGCGTTGCCGGATGAATGTGAGCGCGTGAGCGCGGAGATCGTGCCACTGGAAACGGTGTACACGCAAAACGGTACGCGGCTGGAGATCCGTATGCAGGCGGCAGTGCACCGCGTGGGTACACAGCCGGAGAGTCATACCGCGATCACGCGGATGACCGTGGATGAGTCGTCGCCGTACGCCGAGGACGGTGTGCTGGCGGGCTGTTGTCTGAAGGTGTGCTTTGCAGCGGCCGGGGAATCGGTATGGGAACTGGCGCGGCGCGAGCATACCTCGCCTGATGCGCTGAAGGCGGAAAACGGATTGACTGCCGAGGTGCTGGAAAACGATACGATGCTGCTAATCCCGATGAGATGATCGGTAACCCTTGTTCCTCGGAACAGGGGTTGCTTTTTTATTGG
Organism: uncultured Eubacteriales bacterium; assembly: GCA_964470515.1. Lineage (GTDB taxonomy): Bacteria > Bacillota > Clostridia > Oscillospirales > Acutalibacteraceae > RGIG3009. Next base: position 28,578 of record CAYYDD010000001.1, read on the forward strand.
GGGTTGTACCGCTGTAAAAATGTGGTATAATAGTTCTGTAATGATTAGGGGGCATCGTTTATGAAGTTTTCGAAAATGCCGTATCAGCGGCCGGATGCAGAGGAACTCAAATCCCAGATGGAGGCACTGACCGGGCGGCTGCAGGCGGCCGCGGATTATACGCAGGCGAAGATGGTGTTTCTTGAGCGGGAAACGCTGAGTAAACGTATCGCCACCGCGCAGACATTGGTGCATATCCGTCATTCCATTGATACGCGGGACGCGTTTTACGACGCGGAAATGACATTCTGGAACGATCTGTTGCCGGAGCTTCAGGAATATGAGCAGGCGTGGACGGCGGCGATGCTGAGCAGTCCGTTCCGCGCTCAGTTCGCGGCGGACTACGGCGAGGTGTATTTTATCAACGCGGAGCTTGCGCTGAAGACCTTTTCGCCGGATATCATTTCCGAATTGCAGCAGGAGAATGAGCTGACGCAGGCGTATGAAAAGCTGTTGGCTTCCGCGCAGATCGCATTCGACGGCGGCGCGTATACCATTTCACAGATGACACCGTTCAAAAAGGATGCGGATGACGAACGCCGTCTGGCGGCGTGGAAGGCCGAGGGAGAGTGGTATAAGGAGCATCAGGCGGAGCTGGACGAGCTATATGATCGACTGGTGAAGCTACGGGATGCGATGGGAAAAAAGCTGGGCTACAGTGGTTATACCGAGTTGGGTTATTATCGGATGACACGTAACTGCTACACCAAAACGGATATTGAGGCATTTCGCGCGGCGGTGGTCAAGTATCTGGTGCCGGTGGCGGAGAGCATTTACCGTGCACAGGCGCGGCGGCTTGGCAAATCGTATCCGCTGAGTTTTGCCGATGCGGCACTGACGTTTCGCTCGGGCAATCCCAAGCCCTGCGGTACGGCAGAGGATATTCTGGCACACGCCAAGCGGCTTTATGAGGAGCTGTCGCCCGAGACCGGTGCGTTTTTCAACAAAATGTTGGAGGACGGACTGCTGGATGTGCTGTCCACCGAGGGCAAGGCGGGTGGCGGATATTGTACGGAGCTGGCGGCGTATCAGGTGCCGTTTATCTTTGCGAATTTTAACGGTACGCAGGGCGACGTGGAGGTTGTCACGCATGAGGCGGGGCACGCATTTGCCTATTGGATGAACCGTGAGCGGGTGCCGATGGAGACCGCGTGGCCCGGTATGGAGGGCTGTGAGGTACATTCCATGTCAATGGAGTTTTTTGCCTGGCCGTGGGCGGAGGGCTTTTTCGGCGAGGATACCCGCAAGTTTCTGTACAGCCATCTGTCGGGTGCGTTGACGTTTATTCCGTACGGTACAATGGTGGATCATTTCCAGCATATCGTGTACGAGCAGCCGGAGTTGACCCCCGCACAGCGTCACGCTGCGTGGAAGGAGCTGTTGGGTGTGTATATGCCGTGGATGAAGCTGGATGGGGATATCCCGTTCTACAGCGAGGGCGAGGGCTGGCAGCGGCAGCATCATATTTATTCGCTGCCGTTTTACTATATTGATTATTGCTTGGCGCAAACGGTGTCGCTGCAGTTCTGGGATCGTATTCAGAAGGATCCCGCTGCGGCGTGGGAGTGCTATATGAAGTATACCGAGCAGGGCGGCAGCCGTTTGTTTACCGAGTTGCTGAAAAACGCCGATTTAGATACGCCGTTTGAAGAGGCTTGCCTTCGCGGCGTGTGTGAGACAGCACAGCGCTGGCTGGAGGAGTTTGATCTTATCGGTATCGAACGACCGACAAGGTTAGGAGGATGTGTATGAAAAGCGCGAAACGGATCACGGCCCTGCTGATGGCGGTCGTGCTGTGTCTGTGCGCCTTTTCCGGCTGCAACCGGGAAGAAGAGCAGGCGGCGGAACAACGTGTGTTATCGGTTGGCTATGAGGCGTTTAACGGTGCGTTTTCTCCCTTTTATGCGGAGCTTCCTGCAGATCGCGACGTGGTGGCGATGACGCAGCTACCGCTGCTTTCGACCGACCGCGCCGGTGAGGTCATCCTAAACGGCATACATGGTCAGACAACTGTGTATAACGGCACGGAGTACACCTATACCGGCCTGACGGATGCGATGATCATCAACAACGAGGACGGCACGGTAGATTACGCGTTTACGTTGCGTGAGGACATTTCCTTTTCCGATGGCACACCGCTGACGGCGGACGACGTGATCTTTACGATGTATGTGCTGTGTGACCCCATGTATGACGGACCGAATGACTTTGCCTCACTGCCGATCAAGGGCCTTTCGGAGTACCGCACGGGGATGACGGCCAAATGGAAGCTCATCCTGCAGGATACGCCGACCAATACGACCAACGGCTCGGCCGCGGGGTATTACACAGCAGAGGAGGCACTGACCTTTTGGGCGACGTTCAACCGTGTCGGTGTGATGTTTGCGGAGACGATTGTCGGACGGTACATTGCCAACGGAATCGGTGAGGATGTGCGTACGGTGGCAGAGGCTATCGGGTATCCGGGGCTTCCGGAGGGCGCTGAGGCGGTGGATCTGTTCAATGCCATCGTGGATCGACGCGGCTACGACGTGCAGGCGATCGACAAGGAGCAGGTAGCCCAGTCATTTGAAGAACTACTGCTGACATATCTGGAGGATGAACTGCGTGTCGGTGTGGTTACCGATGAATCGGCAACTGAGATCGAAGGTATCCGTAAGACGGGGGCACATTCCTTGCGGGTGACCCTGACACAAGCGGACGTGACGGCACTGTCGCTGTTCTGTATAGATATTGCGCCGATGCATTATTACGGCGACACAAGCCTGTACAGCGATCAAGACAAGACCTACGGATTTTTGAAGGGCGATCTTACCAAGGTGCGACAGCAAGGCGCTACACCGATGGGGGCCGGGCCATACAAGTTCCTATGGTATAAGGATGGTATTGTCAGCTTTAAGGCGAATGAGACATACTACCGTGGGGAGCCTAAGGTCGCGGAGATACAATTTAAGCGTGTCGTGGAGGCTCGGAAGATCGACCGGCTGCAAAGCGGTGTGTTCGATTTGACGATAGCTGATCTGAGTAACGAGGCGGTCTCGGCTGTGGAAAAGGCAAACGGTGGTGTGCTTAACGGTGATACGCTCGCGGTGAAGACGGTGTATGATGCAGCATACGGTTATCTTGGCATCAGTGCCGACGGTGTTAAGGTGGGGGATGACCCCGCGTCGCTTGAATCGCAATATCTGCGGCGGGCACTGGCGACGGTGTTTGCCTATTATCGGCAGGCCTCCCTGGAGAATTATTACGGGAAAGGTACTGAGTCGACGGGGTATCCGTTTGGGTTGGATGATACGGCGTTTTCCAAGGATATCAGTGGAGAAACGATCTGGCTTGATCCTGATGTGTCGGCGGAGGAACGACAGAATGAAATGCTTCGGGTGGCGTTGGAGTATTTGGCGGCCGCAGGATACACGGTGGAGGACGGTAGGGTGACAGAGGTTCCGGAAGGAGCGGCGCTGATATACGATCTGTGGTTTGTGGGAAATGCCGCAGGAAGCAGTCAGGCGTATCTGATGTTGGAATATGCGCGCAATGCATTTGCGACGATCGGTATCACGTTGGTCTTACAGGACAGGACATCCGAAAGCGACTTACAGAATGCGATACGCTCGGAGCGGGCAAAAATATGGTATACTTCACGAGAAACGATGACCCAGGCGGATATGTATTCGGTATATTCTTCGTACGGCGGCACTGCTTATGCGCTGGAGATGAACGACAGCACGCTGAATAAACTGCTTTGGCAGGCGCGCGGTGAGGAGGATGAAGCCAAACGCCGTGCTCTGTATGCCGATTGTCTGGATATCGTTGAAGCGTGGGGCACAGAGGTGCCGATCTGTCAGGAAAAGAGGGCACTGATATTCAGCGTGTCCGCGGTGGACGGCTCGACAATAGCGCAGGATGTGACAGGCCATTACGGCTGGATACGTGAGATCGAAAAGCTGGCAATGACTGGTTGAACAAATGAAGCACCGGAGCCGGAAGCGGCTTCGGTGTTTTGTATAAAACGACGGATTACGTCTTGACATACGCGGCAAAAAGAGGTATACTTTTTTATAGTCGGGTAGTAGTGTCCGACTGTGTGAAATTTTCTCCTGCTCCGATGAATACCGGGGCGGATGGCAGTTCGTTCGTTTGTTTGTTGCCGAGCAGCCCGTGTAGGAAGCGGTGCATCGGGCGTTTATGTGGATACAACAGCAGCATTTCGTCGGTAAGCGACGGGGGAGAACTGCCTTCATACAAATTTTAAAATGACGTAGGTAGTAACGGAACATAGGAGGTGTTCAACCCGTGCTGGAGTACATTTTAACCGGTGTCGGCAGCCTGATCGTGGGCGGCGTCGCGGCCGGTGTGGTGGCATTCCGTTCCGGTGTATCGCACCGGAAGAAGATCGCTGAGTCAGCGATCGGCTCCGCAGAAGCGGAGGCAGAGCGTATTATTAAAGAGGCAAAGAGTAAGGCTGAGTCAAAGAAAAAGGAAACGTTGCTGGAGGCAAAGGATGAGATTCATCGTCTGCGCAACGAGTCCGAGCGCGAGCTGAAAGAGCGCCGCAACGAGGTTAATCGTCAGGAACGGCGTATTCAGCAGAAAGAGGAGTCTCTGGATCGCAAGATCGAGAACTACGAGGCCAAGGAGGAGGCGATCTCCAAGAAGCAGAAGGAGATCGATTCCCGTTTGCAGGATGTTGAGGACATCAAGCGCGGTCAGTTTGAAATGCTGGAACGCATTTCCGGCTTTACCGTGGAGCAGGCAAAGGATTACCTGCTGAAGAGCTTGTCCGAGGAATTGACGCACGAAAAGGCATTGAAGATCAACGAGTACGAGACGCAGCTAAAGGAAGAAGCCGATCAGCGTGCCCGTAATCTGATCTCTCACGCCATTCAGCGTGTGGCCGCCGATCAGGTGTCGGAAACGACGGTGTCGGTCGTGCCGCTGCCGAACGACGAGATGAAGGGTCGCATCATCGGTCGTGAGGGGCGTAACATTCGTATGATCGAAACGCTGACCGGTGTGGATCTTATCATTGATGACACACCCGAGGCGATCACGCTGTCGGGCTTTGATCCCGTACGCCGTGAGATCGCTCGTCTGGCACTGGAGCGTCTGATCTCCGACGGTCGCATTCATCCCGCCCGCATTGAGGAAATGGTGGAGAAATCCCGCCGTGAGGTGGAAGCGACCATCAAATCCGAGGGTGAGCGCGCGATTTTGGAGACCGGTCTGCGCGGTATTCATCCGGAGATCGTGCGTCTGCTGGGTCGTCTGCGTTATCGTACCAGCTACGGTCAGAACGTGCTGAATCACTCGATGGAAGTGGCGTTCCTGTCCGGCATTATGGCGAGCGAGTTGGGGATTGATCCCGAGGTGGCCCGCCGTGCCGGTTTGTTGCACGATATAGGTAAGGCTGTCGATCATGAGATCGAAGGCTCGCACATCGAGATCGGTGTGGATATCGCCCGCAAGTACAAGGAAAGCGAAGCCGTTGTTCACGCCATTCACGCGCATCACGGCGATGTAGAGGCGACCACCATCGTGGCGTGCTTGGTGCAGGCTGCCGACGCTATCTCGGCGGCGCGCCCGGGCGCACGGCGTGAGAATTTGGAAAACTACATCAAGCGTCTGGAGAAGCTGGAAGAGGTCGCGAATGAGTTTGAGGGTGTTGAGCGTTCCTTTGCTATTCAGGCGGGTCGCGAGATCCGCATCATCGTGCGGCCGGAGGTCGTCAGCGATGATAAGATGGCACTGCTCGCTCATGAGATTGCCAAGAAGATCGAGGATAATCTGGATTATCCCGGTCAGATCAAGGTCAATCTCATCCGCGAGAATCGTGCGGTCGATTACGCGAAGTAATATACAGTGACTGTCAACGGTGTCCCGCAAGGGGCACCGTTTGCGCTAAGTACCGAAAGGATCGGATGTATGAACGTTTTATGTGTGGGCGATGTGGTTGGGTCGGCGGGCTGCCGCCATCTGGAGCGGGTGCTGCCGGTCATCAAGCGCCAATACGAGGTGGATATCTGCATTGTCAATGGTGAAAATTCCGCCGACGGCAACGGTATCACGCCGTTTTCTGCGGACTCGCTCTTCCGTTTCGGCGCGGATGTGATCACGACGGGTAACCATACGTTTCACCGCCGCGAGATTTACGACGTGCTGGATCGCTGTGACGGTATCGTGCGACCGGCAAATTACCCGGCCGGTGCGCCGGGGACCGGTGTATTTATCGTGGATAAGGGTCGCTATCAGGTGGCGGTCATCAATTTAATGGGGCAGGTGTATATGGATACACTGGCCTGCCCGTTTGAAACGCTGGATGCACTGCTGGCTGATACATCGCTGCCGCGCGTGCGTATTGTGGATATGCACGCCGAGGCTACGGCGGAGAAAAAGGCATTGGCGTATTACGCAGACGGTCGCGTGAGTGCGGTAGTGGGTACTCATACCCATGTGCAGACAGCTGACGAGCAGATCCTGCCGGGCGGCACAGGGTTTATTTCGGATATCGGAATGACCGGGCCGATTCACTCGGTGCTGGGTATCCGTCCGGAGCTGGCGATTGAAAAAATGCGCGGCAAGCTGCCGGTGCGTTTTGCGGTGGCCGAGGGTGAATGCCGTTTGGATGCGGTGCTGCTTACCTTGGATCCCGCAACGGGGAAAACGATGGGCATCGAGCGGTTGGGTATTTGCTAAAAAACTTGCGTTTTGCGGCGATCAATGGTATACTGAATATGTCAACGCATTCCGGCAACACTAGTGCCGGAGGCGATACGATGGCGGACGAAACAAAGAAGGAAAACGGCAATGAGGAGAAGCGCCCTGCACAGGTGCTTCAGCAGGACCTGAAGGACGTGGTCGAGAACGGCTCGGTCACGACAAACGACGGGCGGCATACCATTCATTGCCTGACGGTGATCGGTCAGATCGAGGGGCACTATGCCCTACCTGGTGACAATAAGACCACCAAGTACGAGCATGTGCTGCCGCAACTGGTGGCGATCGAGGAAAGCCGCGATATTGAGGGCTTATTGATCTTGCTGAATACGGTAGGCGGCGATATTGAGGCGGGACTGGCACTGGCGGAGCTGATCGCCGGGATGAAAAAACCCACCGTCTCGCTGGTGCTTGGCGGTGGTCATTCCATCGGCGTGCCACTGGCGGTGTCTGCCAAGCGGTCGTTTATCGCGCCGTCGGCGACGATGACGATCCATCCGGTACGCATCAATGGCCTGGTGCTGGGTGTACCGCAGGCGTTTTTGCATTTTCAACGAATGCAGGAGCGTATCATCCGTTTCGTGACGGAGCATTCACACATCACTCACGAGGTGTTTTCGCAGTTGTGTATGAATACCGACGAAATGGCGACGGATATGGGAAGTGTGCTGGACGGGCAGGCGGCTGTAGAGGTCGGCTTGATCGATGAACTGGGTTCGCTGTCCGATGCGCTATCTTCTCTGCACGATATGATCGGGCAAAAGTCGTAGTTTATATAATAACGAGGAGGGTCACGGAGTGGCTCGAAGAAAACGGAAGTCGACAACCAAGGCGCATACCGCAAAGCGGAGCGGTATACGGAGTAAGACGAGTGCCGCGTCAGAGAACGCGCGCCGTCAAGCCAAGGCCGTTGTGCTGTTTGCGGGTGCGGTGCTGCTGATGTGCCTTGCCATCATCCCGGGCGGCAGTCTGTGGGGATGGTTACATAATCTGGTGTTGGGTCTGCTCGGTCTGGCAGCCTACGTGATGCCGATCTTGATGGGGTATCTGGCGGTTGTTTCGGCGATGGACGATCCCGTTGATCTGCGTGTCAGACCGTGGCAGGTCGTGACGTTTCTGCTGATGCTCAGTGCGGTCATCCAGATCTTCCGTCTGGATGTTACGGGGCTCTCGTTCTCGCAGGCTGTGCAGGAGTCTTACCGCGATGGTGCAGCCAATGCCGGTACGGGCGTGATGGGCACGTTGATCGGGTATTGGCTGGAATATCTGTTTACGGATGTCGGTTCCAAGATCATCGTGATCCTGCTGATGTTCGTGTTCGTGATGCTCATTACCGGTACGTCTATTATCACCTTCCTTAAGGCATTGTGGAAGCCGGTACATAAGACGAAGGAAACGCTGGAGACCGCGATGGAAAATGGTATCCAGCAGCACCGTGAAAAGAAGCGCGCTTACGATATGGAGCAGGATGAGATACCGCCGGAGTCAACGGCGGAGGAAGAGACTGAGGCAGAGCTTTCTGCTGATTCCGCCGCCGAACGCCTGGCGGCTTTGGAGAGAGCGGCGGCTGAGGTCGCCGAGGAGACGGATATTCCGCTGACGGCGGAGGAACTGATGCAGCGGCAGGCTGAGATCGTTGTCCCGCCGGAGACGGAAACGGACGACGAGCTGCCGACAGAGGTAGCTACGCCCGCCGAGGAGGAAGAGCCGGATAAGAAGCCGGAGGCGTATTGTTTCCCGCCGCTGTCCTTGCTGAATGAATCGAAATCGCAGGATGACGCGGCTGCCGCGCGTGAGCAGAGCTCCACGGCAGAGCTGCTGATACAGACGTTAAAGGAATTTGGTGTCAGTGCCAAGGTGCTGGATATTTCCCGCGGTCCCACGGTCACACGGTATGAGCTGCAGCCGAGTGCGGGTGTGAAGATCAGCCGCATCACCGGTCTGGCGGACGACATCGCGTTGCGCCTGGCAACGACGGGCGTGCGTATCGAAGCTCCCATTCCCAACAAGGCGGCGGTGGGCATTGAGGTACCTAACCGTGTGGCCGGCTCCGTGTGTCTGCGCGAGCTGATCGGCTCGAAGGAATTTGCCGAGGCGGGCAGCCGCATGACGGTGGCACTGGGTAAGGATATCGCGGGAAAGATCGTGCTGACCGATCTGGCGAAGATGCCGCACCTGCTCATCGCCGGTACTACCGGTTCGGGTAAATCGGTGTGTACCAACTCGATGATCCAGAGCATTCTGTTCCACGCGCGACCGGACGAGGTGCGCTTGCTGCTCATTGACCCGAAGCAGGTGGAATTCGGTATCTACAACGGTATCCCGCATCTGCTGGTTCCCGTTGTGACCGATCCGCATAAGGCTGCGGGTGCACTGGGCTGGGCGGTTACGGAGATGCTGCGCCGCTACAAGATGTTCTCGGAGAACAATGTGCGGGATATTTTCTCGTATAATGAGTTGGTCGAGGACGATGAGACCCGCGAGCATTTACCGCAGATCCTGATCGTGATCGACGAGCTGGCCGACCTGATGATGGTGGCTGCCAATCAGGTGGAAAGCAATATCTGCCGCTTGGCACAGATGGCGCGTGCCGCCGGTATGCATCTGGTTATTGCTACGCAGCGTCCGTCAGTGGACGTTATCACCGGTCTTATCAAGGCAAATATCCCGTCGCGCTTGGCGCTGACGGTGGCTTCCGCAGTGGACTCCCGTACCATTATCGATACGGGAGGTGCGGAAAAGCTGCTGGGCAAGGGTGATATGCTGTTTATGCCGGTCGGCTTTGCCAAGCCGATGCGTGTGCAGGGCTGTTTTGTGGGCAACCGCGAGGTGGAGTCGGTGGTCGATTTCTTGAAATCCACGGCCGATAATCAGGAATATGACGAAGCAATCCAACAGGAGATCAACCGTCAGGCGCAGGAGAGCGAGAGATCCGGCAGTAAGCAGGGGACGGATGATGACGATGTCGGCGGCGGTGATCCGCTGCTGCAGCAGGCGGTCGAGGTCATTCTCGAGACCGGCAATGCATCCACCTCTTTCCTGCAACGCCGATTGAGCGTAGGATACGCCCGCGCCGGTCGTCTGGTGGATGGGCTGGAGCGTATGGGTATCATCGGACCGCCGAACGGCAGTAAGCCCCGTCAGGTGCTTATCACGCGGCAGCAATGGCTGGAAATGAATATGACACGGTCGGATAATGATCTGGAGTAAGCTGAAACGGTGCTATCGTATCGCTGTGGTCGTTGTCTCGGTACTGCTGTTTTTGTCGGCGGTCATCACGGCGGCGGACGGACGTGTGGTATTTCTACCGTCGTGGGACGAGCTGTTTGCGCTGTCCGGCTTTCGGGAGACGGCTGTTTCGACTGACGAGCTGCGTGTCACGGTGCTGGACGTCGGCAATGCGGATTGCATTCTTGTCCAAAGCGGTGAGTATGCCGCACTGATCGACGCGGGTGAAAGTAGCAGCGGGCAGGATATCGTAACCGCGCTGTGCAACCGTGGCGTGGAGCGGCTGGATCACGTGATTGCGACACACGCCGATGCCGATCATATCGGCGCGATGGATGATGTGATCCGTAAATGGGAGATTGGCACCTTCGTCACACCGTTTCTCACGCCGGACTACAAGCCCAACACGCGTACTTACGCGGATATGGAGGCGGCCTTGGCCGACAAAGGCCTGCAGGCTGCCAATGCGGATTACGGTACGGCGTGTATGATCGGGGACGCTAAGCTAACGATCCTGAGCGGGCGGCACGAGCTGGAGTACATTGACGATAACGACCGATCGGTCGTTTGCAGCATCACCTTTGGCGAACACACGATACTGCTGATGGGCGATGCCGGTGCGGGTGTGGAAAAGGCGTTGTTGAGCGATGGCCTTGTGCCGCAGGCAGATGTTATCAAGGTTGGTCATCACGGCAGCAATACGTCCTCCGATCCGCGGTTTATCGCGGCAGTGGACCCGGACTATGCGATCATCACCTGCGGTTTTGCGAATACGCACGGGCAACCCCACGAGGAGACGCTCCAAACCTTGCAGGAGGTCGGTGCGACGGTGTATCGCAGTGATCTGCATGGTACGATTGTTATCACCAGCGACGGCACGACGCTGTCGGTGACGAGTGAACGTTAATGATCTGCGGGATCGCCCGCAGTCGATGATAGAAAGGATGGTCTATATGAAAAAGGTACTATCTATTTTAGCGACTTTGGCGGCGGTTGCCGGCTCGGCGTATCTGCTGTACCGCAAATACGCTAAGCCCTCGATGGTCGTTTCCGGTGAATTTGAGGACGATGAACCCATTGTGATGGATGAAGAGGGTACTGAGGCTGAGGAGTCGCAAGAGGCTGCAGCGGAATGATCGACGAAGCCCTTTCGCGTACGGCGCTGCTGCTCGGTGATGAGGCCGTGCAGCGGCTTGGCCGTGCGCGTGTTGCGGTGTTCGGCATCGGCGGTGTCGGAGGATACGTGGCAGAGGCCTTAGCCCGCAGTGGCATCGGTACGCTGGATCTGTTCGATAATGACCGTGTATCGTTGTCCAATATCAACCGCCAGATTGTCGCGCTTCACAGCACGGTAGGGCGGTATAAGACCGAGGTGATGGCGGAGCGCATTCGCGATATTCGCCCGGATACTTGCGTCAAGGAGCACCGTTGCTTTTTTTTGCCGGAGAATGCCGATGAGTACGATTTTACCGTATACGACTACATCGTGGACGCGGTGGATACCGTCAGTGCCAAGCTTGCCATTGCGGAGAAGTCGCTGGCGGCGGGCGTGCCGGTCATCAGTTGTATGGGGACGGGGAACAAGCTGGATCCGTCCAAGCTGGTGCTGACCGATATTGCCAAGACCTCAGTGTGTCCGCTGGCGCGTGTGATGCGCCGCGAGCTACGTGCGCGTGGCATTGAGCATCTGCGGGTGTTGTATTCTACCGAGCCGGTGCAGCCGCATCGCGGGTGCTGTATGGAGAACAGTGACCGCCCGGCGCCGGCCAGCACGGCGTTTGTGCCGTCGGTGGCCGGGCTGATGATCGCGGGCGAGGTCGTGCGGACGTTATCACAAGTGGAATAAAAGAAAAAGACCGAGGCTGGTATCCTCGGTCTTTTTTTGAGATTCAGCAGCCGCAGCGGTCTTCGCCCTTGGGTGGGAAAAATTCGTCCACGGGGAAGCACATCTTTTTGAAGACATCGCACGGATTTTCTGTGTTGGGGCAGCATTCCTTGGACGGCATACAGAAGTCATAGATGGGCATCAGCATCTGTACGTTACGGATGAGCTGCACGATGGTGAAGATACCCAGCGATACCAGCACCAGCTTGTCACAGCCGCTGTCCACAAAGTTGCCGCCGTATTGCTCGCACACGCAGGCGGGGATGCAGGAGGCGGCACAATCACACTTGCAGCCGCAATCGCATTTTTCCACCAGGCGCGCCGACAGCACGACCGGCTCGGCGACCTGCACGTTGCATCGAGGCATATTGCGGGTGGGCATTTCCTGACGATCGCGCTGGTCGGGGCTGAACTCGCTGGTAAATACCTTCACGTTGCCCTCGCTACCGAACAAAATGACCTTCTTCTGGAAGATCGCGACACCGCGTACATTGCAACAACCGGTGCCGTGCCCCGAATAGACCTCCAGTGTGATGCCGAAGAAGAACGTAATGTCGCAGGAATAATAGCCCCGATTAAAGGGAAGTGCCTCGACGTCGATGTAGGTGCTAATGACTTCCGCTTTTTTGGCACGGATGCTGACGGCGTGGTCGATCACCATCTGGTCGCGTTCGGTGAAGAACAGCCGCAGATCCTCCAGGCAGTCTTTGTCGGAACAGCTGTCGTATACGCGGCCGGCATCCACGCATACGGCTTCCTTACAACCGCCAGCTGACAGATACTTGTTGTTATCAGCCATAAAGAATCCTCCTATGTCACGTGATAGAGGATGCCATCGTTAGATGGGGTCCCTCACTGCTATCATATGACGTAGGAGAATTTTGGTTCACAGTTTCGTGAGCTTGGCGAAGGTCGCCATAATTTTTTTGGTACCGACCTTGTCGAAGTCGATGGTCAGCAGCAGATCGTTGCCCATCGGCTGTACATTTTTAATACAACCGTTGCCGAACGTTTTATGGCTCACCATATCGCCCGATTGCCAGTTCCCGGCTGAGGACGCGGGCTTGGCAGCCGAGGTCGAGATGCCGCCGCCCAGCTTTTCGCCGCCCGTTCTGGGGCGATAAGAGGGCGTGACGGGAGTATCGTCATAGCTTTGCTGATAGTCGCTGTCACGGCGGAAGCCGTACGACGAAGCTCCATACGAGCTGTACGAGGTGCGTGCCTGCTCGTGCGTCTCCAGCAGTGCGGGGGGGAGCTCCTGCAAAAAGCGGGAGGGACGGTTGCGGGTGGTGGAGCCGTACAGCATACGGCTGCGCGCGCAAGAGATGTAGAGTTCCTGCTTGGCGCGGGTGATCGCCACATAGCACAAACGGCGATCCTCCTCCAGCTCCTCAGGGTTGAACATCGTTTGCATACTGGGGAAGATGTTATCCTCAAAGCCCGGCAGGAACACCACCGGGAACTCCAGACCCTTGGCGGCGTGCATCGTCATCAGCACCAGCGCGTCGGCATCGGCGTCGTAGTTATCGACGTCCGTCATCAACGCGTTTTCCTCCAAAAATCCCGACAGCTGCGGGAGATCTTCCTCGCAGCTTTCCTCGTAGGTGCGGATGGAGGAGGCTAATTCGTTTAAGTTATTGACGCGCTCCACCTCGGTGGGGCCGGCCATCTGCCACATCGCTAAGTAACCGGTTTTCTCCAGCATCGACATATACAGCATATGTAGGGAGATATCCTCATTGTTCAGCTGTGAGCGAAGCTCCTCCATCATTCGGATGAATTCCAGAATACGCGCGGATGCACGGCTGAGCGCGGCGTATTCGTCGGCGTGAGACAACACCTCATACAGCGACACGCCCTGCTCCTCCGCCAACGCGGCGGCCTTGTCCAACGTGGTATCGCCGATGCCGCGTTTAGGCTCGTTGATGATACGGCGTAGGCTGACGGTATCGTCCGGGTTGTTCAGCACACGCAGATAGGCGGTCGCGTCGCGTACCTCCTTGGTATCATTAAAGCGGTGACCGCCCAGAATACGGTAGGGGATACCGCTTTTCACCAGCGAACGCTCGATGGCGTTGGACTGCGCATTGGCGCGGTACAGCACCGCCATATCGCGGTACTTAGCACCCTCAGCCACCTTATCCAGCACTGTACGGGCGATAAAACGGCCTTCCTCATCCTCGTTTTCCAGCGTATGGAACTGAATCGGCTCGCCCTTGCCGTTTTGCGTCCATAGCGTTTTGGATTTACGGTTAAGGTTTTTCGCGATCACGGCGTTGGCGGCATCCAGAATGTTCTGGGTGGAGCGGTAGTTCTGCTCCAGACGGACGACAGTGCAGGGAGAAAACTGCTTTTCAAAATTCAGAATATTTTCAATCGTCGCACCGCGGAATTTATAGATGCTCTGGTCATCGTCACCCACCACGCAAAGGTTACGGCTCTTTTCGGCCAGGAGGCTGACGAAGCGGTATTGCGCGTGGTTGGTATCCTGATACTCGTCAATCATCAGGTAGCGGAAACGGGTTTGGTATTTCTGCAATACGGCAGGTTCGGTCTCAAACAGCTCTACCGTGCGGGTCAGCAGATCGTCAAAATCCATCGCGTCGGCTTCCAGCAGACGCTTTTGGTAGAGTTTATAGCACTCGGCGATCTTTTTCAGACGGAAATCGTTGCCTGCCTGCACGGCAAATTCCTCGGGGGAAAGCAGACTGTCCTTTGCGCGGCTGATCTCGTTCAGGATCGCCTTGCAGCCCAGATGCTTTTCGTCAATGTTCAGTGCTTTCATACATTCCTTCATCAGACGGCGGCTGTCATCGGTATCGTAGATGGTGAAGTGCGAGGAATAGCCGAGTGCGCCGCCGTCCTGCCTCAGCACGCGCGCGCAGAAGGCATGGAACGTGCCTGCCATGACCTGACGGCCGTCCTCGCCGAGCATTGCCTCCAGACGATCCTTCAGCTCACCGGCGGCCTTATTGGTAAAGGTGATGGCGAGAATGCGCCACGCGGGGCACGGGTCAACACCGCACAGCGCGTCGATACGGCCATCGGCCGGGAGCTCGCCGTCGGCACAGCGGCGCAGGGTGTCCAACGCATCGTCCGATATGAACGGCGGGATCACGCTGCTGTGATACGCACTGCCGAAACGCACCAGATTGGCAATGCGGTTGACCAACACCGTGGTCTTACCACTGCCGGCACCGGCTAAGATCAGTACCGGGCCTTCGGTGCAAAATACCGCTTCGCGCTGCGGCGCGTTCATACGGGAAAACACACGCTCCAGCACGCGGCGGCGCAGGGATAGGTACGTTTCGGTATCCATCATAATACATCCTCCAAAAAATAAGGGCGGGGTTGCTTCCCCGCCCTTGAAAACATTACGATCAGCCGAACAAGGTGAGCAGAACACCGGCTGCGACAGCCGAGCCGATAACACCCGCCACGTTCGGACCCATCGCGTGCATCAGCAGGAAGTTGTTTGGGTTTTCTTTCTGGCCTTCCTTTTGTGCCACGCGTGCCGCCATCGGGACAGCCGACACACCTGCCGAGCCGATGAGCGGATTGACCTTACCGCCGGTAACGGCATACATCACCTTGCCGAGCAGCACGCCTCCGGCGGTGCCCATCGCGAAAGCAATAAGGCCGAGGCAGATAATGAGCAGCGTTTTGGCTTGCAGGAACGTGTGTGCGTTAGCGGTAGCACCTACGGTGATACCCAGCACGATGGTGATGATATTCATCAGCTCGTTCTGAGCCGTCTTGGTCAGGCGCTCCACCGCACCGCTTTCGCGGAACAGGTTACCCAGCATCAGCATACCGATCAGCGGAGCGGCACTGGGGAGTAGCAACACGCAGATCGCCGTCACAAAGATAGGGAAGAGAATCTTCTCAGTCTTGGAGACGGTACGCAGCTGCGTCATCACCACGGAACGCTCTTTCTTGGTGGTCAGCGCACGCATAAGGGGCGGCTGAATGATCGGCACCAGAGCCATATATGAATACGCCGCCACGGCGATGGCTCCCAGCAGATGCGGTGCCAGCTTCGAGGCCAGATAAATAGCGGTTGGACCGTCGGCACCGCCGATGATGGCGATAGAGGCGGCTTCCTGCTCGGTGAACAGGATGTTCCAGTCCTCGGCGAAGGGGAGAAGTCCCAGCGCACGGGCACCGAAGAAGGTGACGAAGATACCAAGCTGTGCCGCCGCGCCGAGCAAAAAGCTCTTGGGGTTGGACAGCAGCGGGCCGAAGTCCGTCATACAACCGATGCCGAGGAAGATCAGCGGAGGGTAGATACCGAACTTGATGCCCTGATACAGATACCAGAACAGACCACCCTGCTCGAAGTGTTGCCAGTACAGCACCCCGTTGACATCCTCGAAGATCGGGTAGTTCTGCACGATGATACCCTGCGCGTATTTCTCCAGCTCCTCCGCTGTCAGCGGAATGAGCGAGTTCTGCTGTGGATCCATAATACCGGCGAGCGGCAGGTTGACCAGCAACATACCGAACGCGATGGGGAGCAACAACAGCGGTTCGTACTGCTTTTTGATCGCCAGATACATCAGTACGCAGGCGATACCGATCATAATCAGGTTTTTCCAACCGCCGTTCTCAAAATTCAACAGCTGTTTAAAACCGGATTCTTCCCAAATTTGGACAATAGCTTCCCACACGCTCATAATTGACTCCTGTTCTTAGAACGGTTGCGTGTTTTCGGCGATACCGGCGGCGGCCCAGATAGGGCGCATACCCTGCGAACGGGTGGCACTGATGCGGCGCACTGCGTAACGGGTCGTACCGTCCGACATAGCGGCCACAGCCGCAGCGATAACGGCGACGATCTCTTCGGGAACACCGTCCTCCACGACGGGAGTGGCGACAGGAGCCGCAGAAACCGCAGGGGCAGCCACAGGTGCGGGAGTGCGGGAGCCGGAACCGGCAACCTTGCCGAACAGCCAGAAGATGAAGGTGAGGATCAGCAGAACGCCGAACACCACCACCAGGCCGATCAGCACCGTCATTCCGGCGTTGCCCAGCAGATTTTCAGTTTGCAGCAACAAAGTCGACATAGTGAAAAACCTCGTTTCTTTTGCTACGTGAGACGGCGAAACGCCGTTCTCACCCATAATAGTTAAAGTTATATATAGTATATCTCAAATGACCTTTTTTTGCAATGTTTATGTTAAAAAAATCCCGTATTTTTCGCCGAAAAAATTGAAATTCCGAACGGTATCTGTTATAATATTCCCCAAAGGAGCGATCTCTATGAAGTATGTGGTTTTATTATGTGACGGTATGGCGGATCTCCCGTGTGAGGCATTGCAGGGGAAAACGCCGATGGAAGCGGCCGATAAGCCGTGTATGGACGCGCTGGCGGCGTGCTCCGAGCTGGGTATGGCGTACACCGTGCCGGAGGGATTGTCTCCCGGTAGCGATGTGGCCAATCTGTCGGTGCTCGGTTACCGCCCGCAGGAATGCTATACCGGCCGGTCACCGCTGGAGGCGGCGAACATCGGTATCGACCTGACGGATGACGACGTGGCCATCCGCTGCAATCTGGTGACGCTGTCCGACGAAGAGGAGTATGCCTCCAAAACGATGGTGGATTACTGTGCCGGCGATATCCACACCTCCGAGGCGGATGAGATCATCCGCTCGGTGCAGGAATCGCTCGGCGGCGGAGAATTTGATTTCTATACCGGTACGGCATACCGTCATTGCCTGGTGTGGCACGGCGGCAAGACCGCCATCGGTAAGCTGACACCGCCGCACGATATTTCCGGGCAGGTGGTTGGCGATCATCTGCCGAGCCATCCCGATGCACAGCCGCTTTTGGAGCTGATGAAAAAGAGCGAGGAGATCTTAAAGGATCACCCGGTCAATCAAAAGCGCCGTGCGGCGGGGCGGAATCCTGCCTCCTCGGTATGGCTGTGGGGTCACGGCAAGCGGCCGCAGCTGCAAAACTTCACCGAGCGTTTCGGCGTGAAGGGTGCCATGGTCTCCGCCGTTGACCTGCTCAAGGGCATTGCCCGTCTGGGCGGGATGCGGCTGTGCGAGGTTGAAGGTGCCACCGGCTATCTGGATACGAACTTTGCCGGCAAGCGTAATGCAGCGATCACCGCACTGCGCGAGGGCTGCGATATGGTGTACATCCATCTGGAAGCACCCGACGAGTGCGGTCATCGCGGTGAGGTGCAGAACAAGGTGCGCTCCATTGAGGAGATCGACCGTCAGGTGTTGGCACCGCTGATGGAGGCGATGAAGGGTATTGACGAGGTGTCGCTGCTTATTATGCCCGACCATCCCACCCCGCTGTCCACCAAGACCCATTCGTCTGCGCCCGTGCCGTATCTCCTGTATCGCAGTATTGGCGTGGAAAACGCCTCGAATGCTGCGCGTTTTACCGAAGCCACCGCCGCTGCGACCGGCAATGTTACACCGGCCGCGTCTGATCTGATGGATCGTCTGCTGTCAGTGAAATAAACGGACAATCGAGAAAACGAAGCCCCGTTGGGTACCGTACGGTACCCAACGGGGCTTTTGGTTGCTTATATCACTTAAACTTCTTGCGAGCGACGTAGGTGGTGTGCAGGCAATGATGTGCCTTGTGACCGCCGATACCGTCGTCGAAGAACTCCTCGTACAGCTTCTTCACCACGGGGGACTCGTGCGACTTGCGCAGGGTCATACCCGCATCCTGATCGTACAGAGCCTTGGCACGCAGAGCCTTTAGATCGGTGAAGTTACGCACAGAGGCCGGCTGGATGGGCTGGCCGCCGCCGTTGATGCAGCCGCCGGGGCAGCACATAATTTCCACGAAATGCCACGGAGCAGTGCCGCTCTTGATCGCATCCATCACATAGTTGGCACTGGCGATGCCGCTGGCCACAGCGACCTTGATCTCCATACCGTTGATCGTGTAGGCGGCTTCCTTCAGGCCGTCCATACCGCGGACCTCGTGGAAGTCGACAGCCTCGTTGCTCTTGCCGGTCAGCCAATCGTTCGCGGTACGCAGGGCAGCTTCCATAACACCGCCGGTTGCACCGAAGATGACGGCGGCACCGGTATCCTCGCCCAGAGGTGCGTCAAACTCCTCGTTGGGCAACAGGTCGAATTTGAGACCCGCGCGGTCGATCATACGAGCCAGCTCGCGCGTGGTGAGAACCGCATCGACATCCGGCACACCGGCAGCGTTCTCATCGGCGCGGCCGATCTCGAACTTTTTGGCGGTGCATGGCATCACCGACACGTGATAGATGTCCTTCGCGTCGATACCCATCTTCTGAGCGTAGTAGGTCTTGATGACCGCGCCGGTCATCTGCTGGGGCGATTTGCAGGAGGACAGATGATCCAGCTGATCCGGATAGTAGTACTCCGCAAACTTGACCCAACCGGGCGAGCAGGAGGTGATCATCGGCAGGACGCCCTTGTTCTGGACGCGCTGCACGAACTCGTTCGCCTCTTCCACGATGGTGAGGTCGGCACCGAAGTCGGTGTCGAACACCTTGTCGAAGCCCAGACGGCGCAGAGCGGCAACCATCTTGCCCTCCACGTTGGTGCCGACGGGCATACCGAAGCACTCGCCCAGCGTTGCGCGGATGGAGGGAGCCGTGCTGACGACCACGTGCTTGTTCGGATCGGCCAGCGCAGCCCACACATCGGCGGTGCTGTCGTTATCGGTCAGAGCACCGGTGGGGCAGACCACGACGCACTGGCCACAGGATACGCAGGGAACGTCGGACAGCGGCTTCTCAAACGCGCAGGCAATGTGAGTGTCAATACCGCGGTCGTTCGCGCCGATGACCGACACGAACTGCTGCCGGCAGGCGGCCACGCAGCGGCGGCACAGAATACATTTGTTGTTGTCGCGCACCAGATGGGGGACAGAGGTATCCGGCTCGTACACCGGCTTATCACCGTCGTACTTCCCGCTGTCTTCAACACCGTAATCCTTGCACATCTTCTGCAGCTCGCAGTCGCCCGAACGCACGCAGGACAGACATTTCTTATCGTGCGTGGAGAGGATCATCTCCAGTGTGGTCTTGCGCGCCTTCTGTACGGCAGCAGTGTTGGTCTTGATCTCCATACCCTCGGCAACGGGGTACACGCAGGCGGTGACCAGACCGCGGGCACCGGTGGCTTCTACTATGCAAATACGGCAGGCACCGATCTCATTGATATCCTTCAGGTAGCACAGTGTGGGAATCTCCACACCGGCGGCGCGGGCAGCCTCCAGAATGGTGGAGCCCTTCGGAACACTAACGGCGATGCCGTTGATTTTGACATTGACCATATCCATAATTGGCATCTCCTTCCTTATTTCTTCACGATAGCGCCAAACTTACAGGTATCCATACAGACACCGCACTTGATGCACTTATCTTGATCGATGATGTGGACTTCCTTGACAGCACCCTGAATAGCACCGACCGGGCACTTGCGGGCGCAGGCGGTACAGCCCTTGCACTTATCAACAATGACCTCGTAGTGCATCAGCGACTTGCAGACACCGGCGGGGCACTTCTTGTCCACCACGTGAGCGATGTACTCATCGCGGAAGAAACGCAGGGTGGAGAGGACGGGGTTCGGAGCCGTCTGGCCCAGACCGCACAGCGAATTCTGCTTGATGTAGTTGCAGAGCTCTTCCAGCTCGTCGATATCCTCCAGCGTGCCCTTGCCCTCGGTGATCTTCTCGAGCTTCTCGAGCAGACGCTTGGTACCGATACGGCAGGGGGTACACTTGCCGCAGGACTCGTCGACGGTGAATTCCAGGAAGAACTTCGCCATATCCACCATACAGGTGTCCTCGTCCATAACGATCAGACCGCCGGAGCCCATCATACAGCCGATGGCGATGAGGTTGTCGTAATCGACGGGCGTGTCGATAAGGGAGGCGGGGATACAGCCGCCGGACGGGCCGCCGGTCTGTGCCGCCTTAAAGGTCTTGCCGTTCGGAATACCGCCGCCGATCTCCTCGACGATCTCGCGCAGGGTGGTACCCATCGGGATCTCGACCAGACCGGTGTGCTTGATCTTGCCGCCCAGAGCGAACACCTTGGTGCCCTTGGATTTCTCGGTACCCATCGAAGCAAACCAATCCGCACCCCGCAGGATGATCTGCGGGATGTTGGCAAAGGTTTCCACGTTGTTTTCCACGGTGGGGCAGCCGTACAGACCCTTGACCGCCGGATACGGAGGACGGGGACGCGGCTCACCGCGGTTGCCTTCGATGGAGGTCATCAGCGCCGTTTCCTCACCGCACACGAACGCACCGGCACCCAGACGGATCTCCATATCGAAATCAAAGCCGCTACCGAAGATATCCTTACCCAGCAGACCCTCTTTGCGCGCGTCGTCGATGGCGATCTGCAGACGGCGAACGGCGATGGGGTACTCGGCACGGACGTACACGTAGCCCATGGTAGCACCGATGGCGTAACCGGCGATAGCCATTGCCTCGATCAGGCAGTGCGGGTCGCCTTCCAGAACGGAGCGATCCATAAAGGCACCCGGGTCGCCTTCGTCGGCGTTACAAACAACGTACTTCTGCGGAGCCTGATTGGGAGCAGTGAGCGCCCATTTGCGGCCGGTGGGGAAGCCACCGCCGCCACGGCCGCGCAGGCCGGAATCGGTGACGATCTGGATGACCTGCTCGGGGGTATACTCGGTCAGGCACTTGGCCAGAGCCTGATAACCGTCGTTCGCAATGTATTCATCCAGCGATTCGGGATTGATGACACCGCAGTTGCGCAGTGCCACACGAACCTGCTTTTTGTAGAAGTCCGTTTCATTCAGCGCTTTGATTTCGCCTTCCTTTTCCACGGTCTCATCATACAGCAGACGGGTTACGATACGACCCTTGAGCAGATGCTCGGAAACGATCTCGGGGATGTCCTCGACCTGCACGCAGGAATAGAAGCAACCCTCGGGATAGACGATCATGATCGGGCCCAGAGCGCACAGACCGAAACAACCGGTGCGAACGACTTTGACTTCTTCCGTCAGGTCGTTGGCAGCGATCTCCTTTTCCAGAGTGTCGATAATAGCCTGGCTGTTGGAGGAAGTACAACCCGTACCGCCGCAAACCAGCACATGAGAACGATACATTCTTTTTCCTCCTGTCTTACTTCATCAGATTGGCGACGGTGTATTCCTCCACCGGATTGCCGTTGACCAGATGATCAGTCACGATCTTCGCGACCATCTCGGGCGTTACCTTACCGTAGGTGACCTTTTCCTTGCCGGGAGCGATGACCTCAACGATGGGCTCGAACTGGCACATACCGATGCAGCCGGTCTGCACCACGGCAACGTGACCCAGATGACGCTTCGCGATCTCCTCCGAGAACGCTTTCAGCACCGGGCGAGCGCCGGCGGCGATACCGCAGGTCGCCATACCGACGACAACGCGCGTACCGTCGTGAGACCCCTCGCGCACGGTCATTTTCTCACGGGCCTTATCCCGCAGAGCCTGAAGTTCCGCAATGGATTTCATACAAAAAAACCTCCTAGTCGTTTTCATACATAATTCAAAGTCAGGCGTTGCTGCCTACCGTTTGGATACTCTCCTCCAGATTCTCACGGATCCACGCCAAAATATCCGGCTCCGAGAGCGGCACATCGCCCAGCACCTCGCGCAGTGCGCGGGTATCCAGCTCGAACGACTGCCCGTTTACCTTGTGACGATAAACGAAATCGATGCTCGGATTGAGTTGGATCAGCGTTTCCATCGTACCGGCAATATCGCCGAGCGGCATACGGTCGATGTGCTCCAGCCGGAAAGAAGCGGTGACAGTGGTACCCACACCGACCTCCGATTCGATTGCGAGCGATCCGTCGGCCATTTCGGCGGCCATACGGAACAGCGGGATCCCCATACCGACCCGACGCGTGGTGCGGGTGGTGTAGAACGGATCGCGGATGCGTTCCAGCTGCTCGGCAGTCATCCCGCGACCGTTATCCTCAATGAGGATGGTGAGCATCCCTTCGGTTTCCGTGACCGCGACCGTGACCAGCGTGGCCGCGGCGGCAATGGAATTCTGGACGATATCCAGAACGTTCAGCGACAGCTCACGCATCGCTTACTTGCTGTACTTCGCGATGATGCCGGGAACATCATCCGCCGTGAGTTTGCCGTACACGTCTTCGTTCACGGTTAGGACGGGAGCCAGACCGCAAGCACCGATGCAGCGGCACGCGGTGAGTGAGAAGCGGCCGTCCGCGGTGCATTCCTCTGCGTCGATGCCGAGAATCTCCTTGAGCTTATCAAATACATCGCCCGCACCCTTAACGTAGCACGCCGTGCCGAGGCACACCGAGATGTTGTAAGCGCCCTTCGGGGACAGCGAGAACTGTGCATAGAACGTGGCGACACCGTAGACCTTCTCCAGCGGAACGCCCATACCGTCAGCGATCATCTGCTGCACTTCCACCGGCAGGTAGCCGTAGATGCCCTGAGCTTCCTGCATAACACCCATCAGGCGGCTGGAATCGTGCTTGTTAGCATCGATGACCTTCTGCAAGGCTTCGGCTTGCTCGGGCGTGCCCTTGAAAGGAAGCTTGCTGATTTTTTTCTGCATTTGCCTGTTCCTCCTTAAATAAATTCATACGCGAGCTCTATTATACAAGATGTCTGCGGATTTTGCAATGGAAATATGCAAAGATCGTCGATTTTTTGTCAATCTTTTTTCAAATACGGACAAAACCGTAATATATTGACAAAAAAAGGAAAAGGGGATATACTGACTGCTTGTACACCGTATGACAAAGAGGTGGAAGGTATGCGTGCGAATTACCGTCGAACATGGAAAGGCTGCTATTGGGGCGCGGCGGTGCAAGCCGTTGCTATGAACGTGGTGCCGTTGTTTTTCGCCACACTGCAAACACAGTTCGATATCTCCTTTGAAAAGATCGGCCGTCTCGTGCTGGTGAACTTTTTAACACAGCTGATCGTGGATTTTTTGTCGTTGTATTTCGTGGATAAGGCGGGATATCGCCGGTGCTTCTTAACGGCACATGCGACCGTAGCGGCGGGCTTTGTTTTGTTTGGTATCTTACCGATGGTGATGCCGGAGGCCTATACCGGTATGGTGCTTGCGACGATCGTATATTCCGTCGGCTCGGGCCTGCTGGAGGTGCTGATCAGTCCGATGGCGGATGCGCTACCGAGCGAGAAAAAAGCAGCATCATTGACGTTAGTTCATGCGTTTTATCCACTGGGACAGGTGCTGTCCATCATCGTTACGACGCTGGTGCTGTGGATCTTTGGGCGCGAATACTGGTGGATCGTTATTATGGCGTGGGCGCTGATACCGCTGACGAATTTTGTGCGCGGACTGACGCTCGTGTATCCCAGCGTGGAGGCGGTGACGGATCACGGAGGTATGAGCAGTCTGTTCCGTTCGCGTACGTTCTGGATCGCCTTGCTGACGATGGTGTGTGCGGGTGCTTCTGAGCAGGCGATGGCGCAGTGGGTCTCCTTGTTCGCCGAGCAAGGGCTGGGTGTGCCCAAGCTTTTGGGCGATTTTCTGGGACCGTGCTTGTTCGCGTTATTTATGCTTATCGGTCGCTTTGGATATGGGCGCAGTGAGGAGCGCATAGCCCTGCGCCCGTTGTTGCTCGGCAGTGCGCTGATGAGTGTGGTGTGCTATGCGTTAGCGGTGTTCTCGCCGTTCCCGGTTTTAGCATTGCTCGGTTGTGCGTCCTGCGGCTTGTCGGTCAGCTTGATGTGGCCGGGCACGTTGAGCTTTACCGCCGCACGTATGACCCATGGTGGCACGGCACTGTTTTCGTGTATGGCACTGGCAGGTGATGCAGGCTGCTCACTCGGACCGTGGCTGACAGGGCTGGTATCGGATATGGTGCAGGTGGGCTACACCGGCCCCGATGCGGCGCAGTACGGCCTGCGGATGGGTCTCATCAGCGCGGCGATATTCCCCATAGGGATGTTCCTGCTACTTCTGCTGTCCCCGAAAAAGAAAACGGTATAAGAAACGTCTCCGACACGATGTCGGAGACGTTTCTTTTATGCCTATAGGTGCGGGGAATGGCAGGCGATTACGATCTTGATTTTGTTTGTACGAATATTGGACAATCCCTCAGTCACACTACCTTTCACCAGGGGATCGTGATGGTTGGCTTAGATTTATATGATTATTTCTCCGAAAGGAGCGTTTCGGTCGCGGCCTGTAGGCGGGCGGCGACCTCGGCGGCCTGCTCGGGCGTGGTCCCCGTGGCGGTGACGTAGCCCTTGATCTTCGGCTCGGTGCCGGAGGGGCGGATGATGAGCCCCGCGTGGTTTTCCAGCTCATACGCCAGCACGTTGGACTTGGGCAGCGTGATCGGCTGCACACCGTCGGCGGTGCGGCGCTCGGAGGCGAGATAATCGGCAACGCCGAGCACCCGCAGTCCCGCGATCTCGGTGGGCGCATCCGCACGCAGATCGGTCATCAGCTGCTCCATCGCGATCATACCCTGTGCACCCTCGAACTGCACGTTGACGAGCTTATGCGTGTACACGCCGTGCTCCTCGGACAGTTGCTTCAGCACGTCCAGCAGCGAGCGGCCGCGATCAGCGTAGTATGCCGCCATTTCGCAGATCAGCATTGA
Organism: uncultured Eubacteriales bacterium; assembly: GCA_964470515.1. Classification (GTDB taxonomy): domain Bacteria; phylum Bacillota; class Clostridia; order Oscillospirales; family Acutalibacteraceae; genus RGIG3009. The sequence continues at coordinate 54,049 of CAYYDD010000001.1, forward strand.
GGCGACAACAGCGTCCTTATCCCGCGCGTGGGTGCCCGCCAGATAGCCGTAGCTTTCCTCAAAGCCGAACTGATACCGCTCGGGATGACCGGCGGTTTCCAACTCACCGATCTGCTCACCGATATACTTGAAGCCGGTGAGCACTTCACGCATCTCACAGCCGTATTTTTCCGCAATACGGGTAGCGAGGTCGGAGGTGACGATGGTCTTGACAACGACGGGAGCCTGCGGCAGCGTGCCGTTCGCGCGGCGGCAGGAAAGGATGTATTCCAGCAACAGGCAACCGGTCTCGTTGCCTGTGAGCAGGACGTAGTCGTCATCCTGCCGTACTGCGATACCAACACGGTCGCAATCGGGATCGGTGGCCAGCAGCAGATCGGGCTTGACAGTCTTGGCCATTTCCAGTGCGCTGGCGAACGCCTGACGGATCTCGGGATTTGGGTAGGGGGCGGTGGGAAAGTTACCGTCCGGGTTTTCCTGCTCCGGCACCACCGTGACCTGCGACAGACCGATGCGGTCAAGGATCGCGCGCACCGGCTTGTTGCCCGCGCCGTTAAGCGGGGTATAGATAACTTTCAACCCGCCCTTGGCACAGATACCGGGATTGATCTGCTGCTCCGCAACGCGGTCGAGATACTTCTGCACCAGCTCGTTGCCGACCGGCGTGATGAGACTGTCACGCACGGCGGTATCGTAATCCGCCAGACGGATGCCGTCAAACATATCCACGCGGCGGATGTACTCGGTGACGGCGTTCGCGTCGTCATCCGTCATCTGGAAGCCCTCGGAACCATAGCACTTGTAGCCGTTATACTTGGCGGGGTTGTGGCTGGCGGTGACCATAATACCGGCCTGACATTTCAGCTCACGCACCGCGAAGGACAGCACGGGCACGGGATTTAATTCTTCAAACAGACTGACTGCAATGCCGTTGCCCGCCAACACACGGGCGGATTCCACGGCAAATATATCGGATTTGATCCGGGAGTCAAAGCAGATCGCCACGCGTGAGGACGGATAGCGGGCGTTGAGGTAATCGGCGAGCCCCTGCGTCGCCTTGCGCACCGTGTAGATATTCATGCGGTTATCGCCCGCGCCGATAACACCACGCAGTCCCGCAGTGCCGAATTCCAGCTCGCGGTAAAAGCGTTCGTAGATCTCATTGTCATCGCCGGTAAGGCCGCGCAGCTCGCCGATCAGATCCGGATCGTCGGTCGCACGGGACAGCCACAGCTCGTATTTTTCAGCAACGGTCATAGTATCCAATCCTTTCATTTCATCGTTATAAGACCAGTATACCAATATTTTTCGAAAAATGCAAGGATAGCCTTGCGGGAGGATTCGACAGAAAAAGCCCCGCCGTTTTCGGCGGGGCGAGGAGGGAAAGAAGTGTTTAATTCGTTTGTCGGTAGGCGGCGACGTCGGCGAGAAAGGTATTCCACGATTCGGGGTTTCGTACGAAGTAACGGGGACACTCCTTGCCGGTCACGTCGTAGTGACGGATGACGCGGTCGTCCGTCAGCTCGCCCTCGTCCAGCAGCCACGACACCAGTTTGACCAACGAAGCATACGTTGCCTCGTTGAACTTGCCGGTATCGTCCGGGTGGCAGACCTCGATAGAGACGGTATCGCTGTTGCGGTGATTGCTGGCGGCGGATAGCTCATTCAGCGGCAGGCATTGGATGATCTCACCGTCCAGACCGACGACAAAATGCGAACTGACCTCGGAGTCGGGATTGTCGAACCAGTTGCGGTTTTGTCGGGCGGTGGTGCCGGGGTTGCCCACGTAATGCACCACCACGTCGCTGAACGCCGTGAGCGATGTGCCCCGTCGGGAGGGGCCACCGACACGGATAAAGTCCTGTTCGATCCAGTCGGGGACGGTGATCTCGCCTAAATGCTGCACCGACGGCGGTCGGGATACCGTGCGGAGTAGCACGCCGAGCCCCACCGCCAGCAGCACACACAATACGATACCGAGAACGATGAGCCGCCGCTGACGGGCATACCGTTGCCGCCGCAGCAGGCGGTCGGGTGGGGTGTGAATATCCATAACGGCGGCTCCTTTCTCAATCGGGGTCGGCGGGCGACGAGGCCAGATACTTCGGGCGTTTGCACACACGGGTGACGATGGCCGAGATCAGCGCGATCAGCAGAGTCACGGGGATGAGCCAGCGGGGTGACTTCTTTTCTTTTTTGGCCATAGCCGTTATCATCCTTTCTTTTACGAGTACTGATCTTCCTCAATGGGAATGACGGTATCCTCCGGAATGGCGAAGTAGCCTTCAAAGCAGGTGTATTCATAATAGTTCGTGTATTCCTGCTCAATATGCACGCGGCAGGAGATCGAGATATAGCACAGCGGCTGCGTGGGGTCGATGGGCTCATCTACGACGCGTTTGAGTGCCTCGACAAAGTCGACGATTGCCTCGCGGTTTTTCTTCATCGTGTCGATATCCCACCAGAAACTCGGCGAATTGGTGCTGTCCACGGTGGTGTTGTGGACGGTGACGTCCATATAATCGCAGTCGTCGATGTGGTTGATCAGCATATCCAAGATCTGCTCTTGCTGGTCGGCGGCGTTCTTTTTGTGCAATTCAAGATATGCGGCGGCCGTCTTCGGCAGTATCTCGGGATACAGCGGTACGCTGTACGACACCCAGCCCGAAACGTTGGGAACGTACACGGACAGCGAGGTCAGCGGCGACTCATAGGTCACGTCATTGTATTTCTCCGCAAACTGAGCGTCCAGTGAGCCGCCGTTGAGCAACGCATACCACTTTTCGAAGCCGATCTCCTTGACTTCTGCTTGCAGTGTGTCGAGCAGCTGCTTGGCACCGTTGTCGGTGGTGAGATACAGCCCTGTGGCGCGGATGTGGCTGTAATTGGTCGGCAGGTTCATATAGATATCCTGATATTGCTTGTTTTCCGCCAGCTTTTCCGCAAGCAGCTCCACATCGTCATCGTAGACGATAATGCGGCGCAGATGAGAGATGCCGCCGCTCTTGATGGACACGACCAGTGAGGAGGCCTGATAGGATTCCTCATAGTATTTATTCTCGGAGATATCCAGCACGTCCAGCGTGTGGTGTAGCTGGCGCGATACCATCTTGAGGATGGCGGGGTCGGTGAGGTTGACCGAGGCGCTTTGCTCGGTGAAGTAATTGTCGTCGCTGTAGCCGTCGTCGTAGTTCTTAAACTCCACCACGCGGATGGAGGCGATCTCGTCGACATCGGGAGAATAGGTGCGCAGCAGCGTATCCGCGCCGAACAGACCGCTGACCAGCGCGGCGTTGGCGATTACGAGCAGCAGCACGGTGAGTGCGCAACGGCGGATAAGCCCCTTCCAGCGGCGGGTGCATAAGATCTCGAATACCACCATAGCAAACACGGTCATAATATACAGGAAGATCCAGCCGATCATATCCGAGAGACCATAATATTGGTCGTAATCGAAGTACAGAGCCAGCGTGACAAAGGAGCTGATAGTGAAGCCGACAAGAAAGCGGTACAGTGCTTGCAGCTTCGGTGTGGGCGCGGAATGACCGGCACCCTCACTGCGGCGGCGGACAAACAGCCACCACGCGATGGCGACGTATACCAGTGCTAAGAGCAGTGTATACAGACAGCTTTCGCCCGAGGTGAGCACAGATTTGTTATCGCCGTAGAAGAAATATTGCAGGATATAGCCTGCGGGGATGTTGTATTGCGTGTTGAACAGCGGGGCGAAGGCCAGACCGTCCACCAACGGGAATGCCTCACATATTCCGGTGAGCACCAGCTTCATCAGGACGCGGGGGAGGAAGATGATGAGCAGGGCCAGCAGTACGTTCATAATGAGGGTGCCGGTGGCCGACATCGAGATCGCCACACACGCTGCGACCAGCAGACCGCCGACAAAGCAGTTGAGGCTGATCTGCAAGACGCTCTGGAAATTGATGATGAACAGCTGCGGGAGGATCGCGTGGCAGACGACCGACAGCAGACCGGTGCCGACGACAAAGATGAACAGCCACGTGACCACCGCTGCGAAAAAGCTGAAGAACAGGCAGGTTCGGGTGGCTGGAATGGCGTGGTAATAGTCGCTGGCTTCCCGTTTGTTTATAAACGAAAATAAATTGAGTGTCAGGAATGGGGCGACGATACAGAAAGCACCCACGATGAGCGGGTTCATTTGCAGGTAGCCCACGGTATTGGCGGTGAACTCGCGGCTGGAATCCAACCAATTAATGTACTCAACCAGTGGGATAAACACGACGATGAGGCCGACGGCGGCCGTGAATAAGATGCCCATTAAGCGGAGCTGACGCAGACCCTCCACGTACAGCCGTGGGCTGAACCATTTCTGCTTCATACATCAACCCTCCCATACGTCGCCGGCCGTATAGCCGAGCGCTTCCATCTCATAGGTGAACACTTCCTCAAGGGATAGCGGCAGTACGTCCATCAGCACGGGACACATTGCTTGCAGCAGTGCCACGGTGCGCTCGCGGTCTCCGCGCACGATGATGTTGGCGACCGAGCCACGCTTGGAAAAGTGCAGCATTTCAATATCGGTAAAGGAACTACGGTCAAAGTCGCCCGCGAACGCGATCTGCACCTTGAACAGCGAGGTCTTGAGGTTTTGTACGTCGCTTTCCAGTACCAGACCGCCCTTGTGAAGCAGGGCGAGCTGATCGCAGGTATCCTCCAGCTCGCGCAGGGAGTGGGAGGTGATGATGGCGGTGGACTGGCGCTCCAGCACGTCCTCACAGATGAGGTTTTTCACGCGGTTGCGCATAATGGGGTCGAGACCGTCAAAGGTCTCGTCGAAAAAGATGTACCGCGGGCGCGCCGACAGTGCTAAAATGGTGGCGGCCTGCCGCTTCATACCCTTGGAAAACGTGTTGATGGATTTTTTGGGATCCAGCTCAAACGTCGCGGTGAGGCGGTGAAACCGATCATAGTCAAAATCAGGGTGGATGGAGCGGTGGAGCTGAGCCATCCGCTCCATTGAGGCACTGGCTAAAAAGTACAGCGTATCCGGTACGTAAGCGATTTCCGCTTTCTTCGCGGCATTTTCATAAATGGGTTCGCCGTCGATGGTGACGGTGCCGCTGTCCGGGCGGTAAACGCCGGTGATGGCACGCAAAAAGGTGGATTTACCGGCACCGTTGGAGCCGACCATACCGTAAATGCAGCCCTGTGGGATAGTACAACTAATGTTATCCAGTGCGGCAAAATCGCCGAAACGCTTGGTGAGGTTCTGTGCTTGGATCATTCTGACAACCCTCTTTCTTGATAGACTTCGTCAATGCAGGCGATAAGCTCGCCTTTCGTAAGGCCGCCGAGAGCCAGCTCGGCAGCCAGAGTGCGCAGGGAGTCCAGCTTCTTGCGCGTGTGCGCCTGAAGCAGGGTGACCGCCTGCGGAGATACAAAGCAGCCGATGCCCGGAACGGAATAAATGATGCCGCGGGTATCCAGCTCGGAGTACGCTTTCTGAATGGTGTTGGGGTTGATGGTCAACTCCAACGACAGACTGCGCACCGAGGGAAGCTGCGTTTCCGGCGGGAGAAGACCCGTCAGCACGAAACGCTCCAGCTGGTCGATCAGTTGCTCATACACCGGCTGGCGCGACAGTGGATCGATCCGGAACATACCATACCTCCTTTGCTGGTGTTCTATGTGTACTATCCCGACTAGTACACATAGAGAATATCATAGCGGAAGGTGTTTGTCAATAGGAAAATAAAAAAAGCAACCGTTATTTTCTGTGAATAGAAAAACGGTTGCTTTCTGCTGATGTGAATGGGGAGTGTAGGGTCGTGCAGATTGTGAAAACTTATAGCCTATACAACCGCCGGGCGTTGGCGGCGGTGATGTCGAGCAATTCGTCGGTGGTGATGCCGCGCAGGGCGGCGATGGTATCCGCTGTATGACGGATGAGCCCGGAGTCGCACCGATGGCCGCGATGGGGGGCGGGGGCTAGGTAGGGGGCATCGGTCTCTAATAGCAAGCGGTCGAGCGGCAACATCGCGGCGATCTCCACCGTCTTACGGGCATTTTTAAAGGTGACCACACCGCCGATACCGATGTATAAATCGAGCTTCAGCAGCTCACGTGCCATTTCCACACTGCCGGAAAAGCAGTGAACCACACCCGCAGGGCGGTATTCCTGCAACAAGCGCAGGGTGTCCTCGTGCGCCTCGCGATCGTGCACCACGACTGGCAGTTCGAGGCGGTCAGCCAGCTCCAGCTGAGTGCGAAACCAGTGCTGCTGCACAGTGCGGGGGCAGTATTCCTCGTAATGGTAGTCCAGTCCGATCTCACCAATGGCCACGGCCTTGTCGTCAGCGGCCAAATGTTCGATGGCAACAATATCGTCCGCCGTGGCCGAGGCCGCCTCCTCGGGATGGATGCCGACCGCCGCCCACACCGCGTCATAACGGTGGGCAAGGTCCACTGCTTTGCGGGAGGAAGCGGCAGTGGTGCCGTTTTCAATGATGCCGCAGACCTCACCGCCGAGCAGGGAGGTCAGCACTTTGTCGCGGTCATCGTCAAAGCGGGAATCAAGATAATGAGCGTGGGAATCAAAAATGGGCATAACGGCAGCTCCTTTTAAAATAAAAAACGAGTAGGGATCGGCCTCTGAACGGTCCGCAAGGGTTTGTGCAAACCAATGGGAACGGACCGTCGGGGACGCCGGTCCCTACGATCATCACGAATTAGTGAATACAGCTGCCGGGCTTTAAGCCGTCCACAAACAGGACACGGGCGGCATCGCCGTCATCGGCGGCGAGGATCATACCGCAGCTCTCCACGCCGCACAGCGTGACGGGCTTGAGGTTGGCGACCACGACCACCGAGCGACCCTTGAGCTCCTCCGGCTTATACCACAGTGCAATGCCCGACGCGACCGTGCGCGGTATGCCGCTGCCGTCATCCAGCGTGAGCTTGAGCAGCTTTTTCGCCTTCTTGATGGGCTCGCAGTCCACCACGCGCGCCACGCGCAGATCGATCTTCGTGAAATCGTCAATGGTGATCTCCGAGAGGAACGCCACGTTCTCGGTGGCTTTCTCCTCGGCGGCGGCTACGGCAGCTTTTTCGGCCTCCTCAGCCAGCACCTTTTCTACGTCGATGCGGGCGAACAGCGGTTCGGGCGTGCCGACCGTATAGGCATCGACAGAGCCGAAGGTGAGCTTATCCGGCGTGAGCGAGTCGGCCGACAGTGCCATCTGTGCGGCGATGCGGTCGGTGGTCTCGGGCAGGGAGGGACGCAGACACACCGTCAGCAGACGGATACATTCCAAAAGGTTGTACAGCACCGTTTCCAGATGATCCTTGGCGGATTCATCCTTGGCCAGTGCCCACGGGGTGGTTTCGTCGATGTATTTGTTGCAACGCTTGGCGAGCGTCATCACCGCAGCGAGTGCCTCGGCGTTGTGATACTGCTCCATCTTGTCCGCATACGCGGCCAGTGCTTTTTTCGCCGTCTCGATGAGATCGGCATCCGCCTCGGACGCGGCAACACCGTTGCGCTTCACGGCGCCACCGAAGTATTTATTGGTCATCGCAATACTGCGGTTGACGAGGTTACCCAGCGTGTTGGCCAAGTCGGCATTGTACAGATTGAGGAAGCTTTCCAGCGTGATGGTGCCGTCCTGCGCGAAGGGGATCTGCGAGAGCAGATAGTAGCGCACCGCATCGGTGCCGAAGCGGTCGGCCAGCTCGTCGGCATACAGCACGTTTCCGCGGGATTTACTCATTTTATCTTCACCCGACAGCAGCCACGGATGACCCAGTACCTTTTTTGGCAGCGGCAGACCCAGTGCCATCAGGATGATCGGCCAGTAGATGGTGTGGAAACGCACGATGTCCTTGCCGATGACATGCAGATCCGCCGGCCAGTTAGCCTCAAAGCGGTCGGTGCTGCCGTCCGGATGATAGCCGATGCCGGTGATGTAGTTGGACAATGCATCCAGCCACACGTAGGTGACGTGCTGGGAATCAAACTCGACCGGGATGCCCCACGTAAAGGTTGAGCGGGATACACACAGATCGGACAGACCCTTTTTCAGGAAATTGTTGATCATCTCATTGCGGCGGGACTCCGGCTGAATGAAATCGGGATGCTCCTCAAAATATTGCAGCAGGCGATCCTGATACTTGGACAGACGCAGGAAATACGCTTCCTCGCTCGCGTCGATAACGTCACGGCCGCAATCGGGGCATTTGCCGTCCTTGAGCTGCGAGGGGGTGAAGAAGGACTCGCACGGCACGCAATACTTGCCCTCGTACTTGCCCTTGTAGATATCGCCCTGCTCGTACAGCTTCTTGAAGATGGCCTGTACGGCGGCCTCGTGATCGTCATCGGTGGTACGGATGAAACGGTCATACGACGTGTTCAGCTTGTTCCACACATCCTTGATCTGCTGCGAAATGCCGTCCACATATTCCTTGGGGGAGATGCCCTGCTCCTCGGCGTATTGCTGGATCTTCTGACCGTGTTCGTCGGATCCGGTCAGGAAATACACGTCAAACCCTTGCATTCGCTTGTAGCGCGCGATCATATCCGCCAACACAATGTCATAGGCATTGCCGATGTGCGGTTTACGCGAGGTATACGCGATGGCCGTGGTCAGATAAAACTTGTTGTTTTCCATAATCCGGAAACCTCCTTAAACGGTATCTTATATATTTTAGCAGATTTTTGTAAAAAAACAAGTCTTTCGGCGCAGGAACTTGCAATTTCTCGGCAAAGACCGTATAATGACGGTATGGAAACGTTGACTTTTACAATACCAACCGAATATGACGGCGCTTCTGTGCAGACCTTTCTGCGTCAGGGCTGCGGTTTTTCGTGGCGGATGGTGGTGCGCCTAAAGCACAACGAGGGCGGTATCACCGTGGACGGAGATCGTCGCCGTAGCATCGACCGTGTCCGTGCGGGGGAGCGGCTGAGCCTGTGCTTCCCGGAGGATGCCGTGCGCATTGAGGGCGCGGATATCCCGCTGAACGTGGCGTATGAGGACGAGTCGGTGCTGGTGGTGGACAAGCCGCCGTATTTGGCGGTGCATCCGTCGGCCGGTAAGCCCGAGCCGACTTTGGCGAACGCCGTGGTGGGATATTACCAGCGGCAAGGGCTGTCGCTGTCGTTCCGCCCCGTCAACCGTTTAGACCGCAACACCAGCGGTCTGCTGCTGGCGGCGAAGAACGCGCATATCGCGTTCGCGCTGACGCACAAGGCAGAGAAGACTTATTTGGCCATCGTGCTGGGCGAGCTGCGTGGCAGCGGCACGGTCGACCAGCCCATCCGTGTTAAGGAGGGCTGCTGTATCACCCGCGAGGTGGGTGAGGGCGGTAAGAACAGCGTCACGCACTACGAGGCGCTGGCGAGCGACGGTGAGGTGACGTTGGTGCGGCTACGGCTGGAGACCGGGCGCACGCACCAGATACGCGTGCATATGGCGTGGCTGGGGTACCCGCTGGCGGGGGATACGATGTACGGCACAGACGAGACGGTGATGCCGCGCCACGCTCTGCATTGCGCGGAAATGACATTCACGCACCCCATCACGGGGCAGGAGATCCGGCTTGACAGTCCGTTGCCGGAGGATATGGAGGCGTGTCTGCGCGCCCATCATTTGGAGGTCGTTTTATGAAAACCATTCAGAGCTTTTGCATCAATCACGATACCCTGACACCGGGGCTGTATATCTCCCGCGTGGACGGGGACGTCATCACCTACGATCTGCGCTTCGTGCATCCCAATACGCCACCGTTTCTGGAGGTGGCGGCGATGCACACCATCGAGCATCTGTTTGCCACCTACGTGCGCAACAGTGCGTTTGAGGACAGCATCATCTACTTCGGACCGATGGGCTGCCGTACGGGCTTTTATTTTCTGACCCGCAGAATGAGCGAGGAGCAGGTGATTGCGCTGACACTGGAAACGCTGGCGTTTATCGCGGCGTATGAGGGCGATGTTCCGGGGGCTACCAAGCGCGAGTGCGGGAACTATCGGGAACACGACCTGGCCGGTGCGCGCGCGTATGCCGCGGCGCAGGCGGCGGTGCTGGCGGATTGGACATCGGAACGCCTGAAATATCCCGATTGATACGACAATATACAGCAGAAAAGCAAGTCGAAACTGGTGAAAAGGTGGGAATTTAACCATCATTTCCCTGTCTGACTTGCTTTTTTTGACGAAATCCGCTATACTAAATAGAAGTTAAGCGAAAGGAGTGGTGTCGGATGAAGCGACGCGACAAGCAAAGCCGCCCCGTAAAGCAGCCGACACCTGATCGGCCGCGCGAGATGAAAGCGGCGTGGGTCGATTTTTTCGAGGAGACCTACCGTGTCTGCTATCTGGTGGGTACGCGGTCGATCCGCTGCTGGCGGTCGATCGTGCGTTTTACCAGCGTGATGTGGCGGCCGATCGCACGGGCACTGTACTGCGTGCTGGATTGGCTGATCCTGCGGCATTGCCGCCGTCTGGCGGTCGAATGGCGTTCGCTACGCGAGGATTTTACCCGCGCGGGTGAGCGTGTCCACGGCAAGCAGCCGGGTCTTTTGAGGCAACTGCTGACGTTGCCGCTGCTGGCCGTGCGTCGGCATCGGGCGATGTTCCGCACAGCGTTCAACTTAGCCGCACCGTTGCTGGCGTTGGTGGTGCTGTGGAGCACCTTTTCCTATTGGCAACAGGCGGAGTTCGCTCTGGCGCTGGAATACGGCGGAGAACAACTTGGCTACATTGCCGATGAAAATACCTATATGAACGCCGCCGCAATGGTGGAGGGGCTGGTGGTCGATGAAAACGACGCGTTCGAGGTGGAACATGCCCCGAAGCTGACCTTGACGGTGGCAAAGCAGAGCGACGTACTGGATGAACAAGCCGTCCGCGATGCCATTCTGGAGCAGGTGAGCGATTCCGTGGTGCAAACGACGGGACTGTATGTGGACGGTGTGTTCCGCGGTGCGCTTGACCGTGATACTCTGGAAGGCCTGATGGATGCCATTCTGGCGAAAAACCAAGACCCCACGGCGGATCACGTGGATTTCTTCCCGCAAGTGGATCTGACCGACGGATTGTATCCGGTGTCGGCTGTGCGTACGCAGGATTATATGCAGGTCTATTTGGAAACTCTGCCTATACAGAGCGTGCGGTATGAGACAAAGACTCAAACGCTGGCGTATACCACGGTGGTGGAGCAGACCACCTCGCAGCCGTTGGGATATGAGACCATCAAGACCCGCGGCAAAAACGGCAAGCATAAGGTGACCGAGGAGATCATTACCGTGAACGGGAAGGAGCAGTACCGCTCGGTGGTATCCACGGAGGTCATCAAGGCTCCCGTCAATCAGGTCATCGTAGTGGGTGCACAGAAGTATTCCGAGAATGCGACTGCGGGCGACGGTATTGCGACCGGTAGCTTTATCTGGCCGTTGCCGTATACCAAGGTCATCTCGTCGCCGTTTGCGTCTCGCTGGGGCTCGTTCCACGGTGCCATTGACATTTCCAACGGCAGCACCAACGGTAAGCCGATCATCGCGTCGGACGGCGGCACCGTCATTGAGGCGGAATATCACAGCAGCTACGGCTATTACGTGCTGATCGACCACGGAAACGGGTATAAGACGCGTTACGCGCATTGCAGTAAGCTGATGGTGGAGGCCGGTCAAAAGGTCGCGCAGGGCGAATATATCGCGAACGTGGGCAACACCGGCTATTCATTCGGCGCACACCTGCATTTTGAGATCATCAAAAACGGCCAGCTCGTTGATCCGCTGAATTATGTAGAGCGATAAGAAAAGCGGCGTACCGATACCCTGAAAAACAAAAAAGGTGCGATGCCATCGGGCACCGCACCTTTTTTACATATTATTTATGCATCCACTTTTTGAGAGCCGATAGGATTTATAATACTGAAACCAATGTTCACGAGGTGGTCTGCAACGCGTTCCAGTCCCAATATGAGGGATGAATAATACGGGCTTACGTCTGCACTGCAGTTGCCTTCGGCGAGCCGTGCAAAATGACTGGCAATCAGCTCTTTCTTCATACTATCAACGCCTTCCTCTAAAGCGGTCAGCCCGGACAGCTCATCCTTGTTCAGCGTCTCAAATACATCCTTGGAAATGGCGAACATCTGCATGATCCGCTCACGCATAGAGGCAATGCCGCCGCGTGCGTTATCGGAAAATGAGATCTTTTTATCACGCATTTCAACGCCGATCTCGTGGAAGTTCTCCGCGTGGTCGCCGATACGCTCTAAGTCGTTCAAGACGTGGAAATACGCACCGATCACCTTTTCATCGCTCTCTTCCACGTCCACCGACAGCCTGATAAGGAATTGAGTCAACGCGCTGTTGGTGAAGTCGATGATCTCTTCATTTCTTTGGATCTGCTCGCTATGCTCTGTCGCTCCGGTATCAATAGAGACAAATGCGAGACGGGTATTTTCTTCCACCAAGCCGAGCATATAGTCGATCTCTTTCTTTACCTGCATAAGGGCAACGGGAGTCATAGTCAACAATCTGTCGTCAACGTATTTAAGAGTCGGGGCATCCTTCTCTTCCTTCTTGTCCTTGATGACCGTGCAGGAATACTTCACCAGATGCTTTACAAACGGGAGCAGCAGGCCGGTAGTGGTCACGTTAAAGATAACGTGGAAAAGAGAAACTCTCATCTGCAGGGACGTCGGATCGTCTCCGGGGAATACTGAAACCAGGAGATCCACCACCGGCTCTCTGAACAGCCAGATGATCGCGGTAAACATGATCGTTCCGATGGTATTAAACGTAAAGTGGATAAGAGCTACCCGCTTGGAGTTGGCGTTCGCTCCCACAGAAGCGAGCAGTGCCGTGACACAGGTGCCGATATTGGCGCCGAGGATGATAAATAACGCAAGATCAAGCGGCAGCACACCCGCACCGACCATGGTGATAACGACACCGGTAGAAGCAGAGGAGCTCTGGATGAGTGCCGTGAAGATCACACCGACCAGGATCAGAAGAAGCGGGAAATCAATTTTCTTGAAGATTTCCGTGAACATATTTTCAACGAGAGGATTTCCAAACGCCTGCTCGCTGCTCATAACCTCAAGTCCGACGAAAATCAGTCCCAGACCGCAACAAAGGTTACCGGCGATCTTTACCTTCTCCTTCTGGATAAAGCCCATCATAACGCCCGCAAAGGCGAGAAGATACATCGCCATATTGAAATAGTCGTTCTTCAGAGCGACCAGAACACCGGTGATCGTTGTACCGATATTGGCACCCATAATAATAGGTGTCGCTTGCATCAGCGTCATAACGCCCGCGTTTACCAAGCCGATAACCATAACCGATGTGGCAGACGAGCTTTGAATGATGGCCGTTACGCCGGCACCGATACCCACGCCGGAAAAGCGGTTATTACTGATCCTCTCAAGCAGCCGCTTCATTCCCATGCCCGCGCTCTTTTCCAAAGCATCGCCCATGAAATTCATACCGACGATAAAGACGCCGACACCCGCGAGCAACCAAATCAGGCTCTGGATCAATTGCATAATCTCTTCTGGTGATAACATAAAATTCTCCTTTCTATAGACGTTACGATCAGACTCCACCTGTTAAAAGCAGAATGTTGAAAACATCAAATTCTCCCATTAAATCACCCTATTCTTTCTTTGTGCTGTTGTTTATGGCGGTTGTATAATAAAGGCATCTAGTGCGCCGAGCTGTTATGTCTTTCAAACTTCCCCATTTTATTGTAATATCCGACACGAAAAAAGTCAAGCCCCCGTGTGGAAATTTCAGACAGAAAAAACCTCGCGGTACGTGAGCATACCGCGAGGTCATAGGTCTTATTTACGTTACTTTTTCTCGGCCTTTTCGCGCTTGCGAAGCGCGGTATAGTCGTTCAGTGAACGGATCGCCGACCCGGACATCGGAAGAAGCACGATGAGGTTGAACACCGTCATCAGTGCGATACCGATATCGCCGAGATCCCATACAAAGGTGTAGGCGGCCAGACCGCCGATAAACAGCATCACCAGTGCGACGACCTTATAGATGGTCTGCCAACGCCAGTTGTCACCGAACAGATAGGCGACGTTTGAGCGCGCATAGTACAGAATACCGAGGAAGGTGGAGAAGCAGAACAGCCACAGCGTGATGGCGGTGAATACCACACCGGCATAGCCGAAGTGGTGCTGCATTGCCGTTTGCAGCAGGGTCATACCCTCAAGGCCCGTGAGAGCATTCTCCGGGGCCAGCAGCAGGATCATCGCGGTGCAGGTGCAGATGAGCACGGTGTCGATGAGCACGCCGAATGCTTGGAACAGACCAGCCTTGGCGGGATGACTGACATCGGCGGCTGCTGCGGCACAGGGAGCCGAGCCGGAGCCTGCCTCGTTGGAGAACAGACCGCGCTTGACGCCGTTCATCAAGGCGGCACCGAAGCCGCCGGCTACGACCTGACGAAGACCGAAGGCCTCTTCAAAAATACGCCGGAATACCGAGGGGAGCAAATCAAAGTTGGTGAAGATAACGTACAGCGTCAGTAGGAAGTACAGCCCCGCCATAACGGGGACAATGATATCCAGTATCTTTACCGTGGTATTCTTACGCAGCACGATGACTGCGGCCAGTGTGACCAGCACGACGGTGGATACCAGTGGAGGGATATGGAACGCGTTTTCAAATGCCGACGACACGGAATTGCTGATGACCTGACTGACACCGCACCAGCACAGCAGTCCCGACAGTGCGAACAAAATACCGAACACGCTACGCTTTTTGCCGACGGGGAAGAATTGGCGCATATACAGTGCCGGGCCGCCGCGATAGCCGCCGTACAGAGGGTCGGACTCCTTGTGCAGCTGCGCCAGTGTCGCCTCGACGAACGCCGTCGAAGCACCGAGCAGTGCGGTGATCCACATCCAGAACACGGCACCCGCACCGCCCGCCGATACTGCGGCGACCACGCCGATGAGGTTACCCATCCCCACGCGGGTGGCGGTGGATACGACGAGCGCCTGCACACCGGACAGCGCCCCCTTTTTGTTGCTTTCGTTTTTCTCCACCGAAATGCGAAGCATTTCCGGGAACAGACGGATGGGCAGCACCTTGGTGCGGATGGTAAAATAGATACCGGCCGGGATAAGAAGTAGCACCAGCAGTGGGATGCCGATGGACGATCCGCCCGGCAGTGGGATCACAAACAGATCGCCCCAGAAAAACTGATAAATGAAAGAAATGATCTCCACAAAAACGACCCCTTGACTTTATTTGTTTCTACTATATAATGGAAATAAACATATGTCAAACTGATAATATTGATGATTCGGATAAAATTTCTTAATGGTGGTGGGAGGATATGGATCTGCGCAGCTTGAATACGTTTATACAGACGGCTGAGCTCGGCAGCTTTACCAAAGCTGCGGAGAAACTGGGGTTTTCGCAACCGACGGTGTCGTTTCAGATCAAGCAGATGGAGCGGGAACTAGGGGTGCAGCTGTTTGACCGCATCGGCCATACCGTCAGCTTGACTGTGGCCGGGAGAGAGGCACTGGCCTATGCGCAGCAGATATGTCGCTTGACGCATGAAATGTCGGCGGGTGAGAGTGCTGAGCGGGAGCCGGAGGGTGTGATCCGACTGGCTATGGCGGACTCACTGTGTGCACCGCTTATCATTCGGCGGTTTGCGGAGTTCAGGCGGCAGTATCCACACATTGAGCTTCACATCACCACCGCCGGTACCGATGAGATGTTCCGCCTGCTGGATCACAACGAGGTGGATCTGGTGTGCACGCTGGATAATCATATTTACAATACGACCTACGTGATCGCCGCAGAGGAGAAGATGGGGGTGCATTTCGTTTGCTCTGCCCGCGATCCGTTGGCGGCGAAGAACGGGTTGACGGTCGGGGAGCTGTTATCACAGCCGTTTTTGCTGACCGAAAAGGGAATGAGCTACCGACGGCTGCTGGATGAACAGTTGGCGCGGGCTTCGCGTGAGATACGGCCGGTACTGGAGATCGGCAGTGCCGATCTCATTTGCGAGCTGGTGCAGGAGGGGGCTGGGGTGTCCTTCCTGCCGGATTACGTGACGGAGGCCGCCGTTGCCGACGGAACGCTGACGCGCCTGTCGGTGGTGGGTGTGGAGGTGGAGCTGTGGAAGCAGTTGCTGTACCACCGCGATAAATGGCTGTCACCGGCGATGCACACAGTGATACGGTATCTGTCGCAGCTCGTATTGAAATGACAAAGAAATGACAATTTTTTAGTTTTTTATAAGGTTTCCGTCTTATACTAACCCATAGAGGTGATGTGGTTATGAAAAAACTCCTGCCGGTTTTGCTGGCGCTTGTCTTGCTGCTCTGCTCGTGTGGCGGCGGTGACGGCGAGAATGATGCGACGACCACGACAACGTCGGGCAGCAATACCTCCACAACCGTGGCGGCGCAAAGCGATAAGGATATGTTCACCGACCGCGATACGCGGGTGGAATATAACGAGGGCAACAGTGTGCAGATCAAGCTTAACGGCAGCTCGGTCACGTGCAGCTCATCGGCGGTAAAGATCAGCGGCACCACGGTGACTATCACCGACGAGGGGACGTACGTGCTGTCCGGTACGCTGAACGACGGTATGATCGTCGTGGACGCGCAGGATACCGATAAGCCGCAGTTGGTACTGAATGGGGTGTCTGTCACCAGTGCAAGCTCGGCGGCACTGTATATTTTAGAAAGTGATAAGGTGTTCGTCACACTGGCAGACGGCACGGCAAACACCTTGGCGAACGGTGGTACTTTTACTGCCATTGATGAAAACGATATCGACGCGGCGGTGTTTTCTAAACAGGATCTTACCTTTAACGGCGGCGGCAGCCTGACGGTGACCTCGCCGGCGGGGCACGGGATTGTCTCGAAGGACGATCTGGTATTTACCGGCGGTACGTACACCGTGATCTCCGCCTCGCACGGTGTCGATGCCAACGACAGCATCCGTGTAGCCGACAGCGTCTTTACGGTGGACGCGGGTAAAGACGGCTTTCACGCGGAAAACAACGACGATGTCTCGTTGGGGTTTTTGTATATCTCGAGCGGGACGCTGAACGTTGAGGCGGAGGGCGACGGCATCAGTGCCGGCGCATATCTACAGATCGAGGGAGGTGCGTTTGATATTCTCGCGGGCGGCGGCAGTGTCAACGGCACGAAGGAAAGCTCGGATACGTGGGGCGGCTTTATGGGCGGTATGGGCGGCCGACCCGGTATGCAGTCCAATACGACTACCGATAGCGCCGAGAGCAGCACCAGTATGAAGGGGCTGAAGGCGACGGGCGACGTGCTGCTGAACGGCGGCACGTTTACCATCGATTCTGCCGATGATGCGGTACATTCGAATGCGTCTATCGCGGTCAATCACGGTACGTTTACCATCGCTACCGGAGACGACGGCTTCCACGCCGATGCGACGCTGACCGTCGAGGGCGGCACCGTCACCATCACGGAAAGCTACGAGGGCTTGGAGGCACTGGATATTCTCATCAGCGGCGGTGATATCACGTTGACAGCCGACGATGACGGCTTAAACGCTGCGGGAGGTACGGATGGCAGCGGTACGGGCGGCGGACGTGATGCGATGTTCGGCGGCGGTTACGGCGGCTTTGGCGGGATGTCCTCCTCGTCCAACGGCAGTATCGTGATCGCGGGCGGTACGCTGTCGGTCACCGCGTCGGGCGACGGCATTGATGCCAACGGTACGCTGGAGATGACCGGCGGATATACTACGGTGTGCGGCCCCACGCAGGGCGATACCGCTACACTGGACTACGACAAGAGCGCGGTCATCTCGGGCGGTACGTTCATCGGTACGGGGGCATCGGGTATGGCGCAAACCTTCAGCGATTCCGAGCAGGGTGTGGTCGCGGTGAGTGTGGGCAATCAGTCTGCGGGCACCGAGATCGTGCTGAAGGATAAGAAGGGCAATACCGTTCTGACGCATACGCCTCCGTTGTCCTATGCGGTGGTGATCCTCAGTAGCCCTGATATTACAAGCGGGGAGAGCTACACCATCTACGTCGGCTCCCAGTCAGGAGTCTTTACCGCAAACTAAAAAAAGTGGAAGACATCTATTGAATGTCTGCCGCTTTTCGGCTATAATAATCTAAAATGCTGTTATAAGTGAGCGGGAGGAGTTAATAATGGTCACCAAGGATATCCGATACATCGGTGTGAACGATCATAAAATCGATCTGTTTGAGGGACAATACGTAGTGCCGAACGGTATGTCGTACAATTCCTATGTTATTCTGGATGAGAAGATCGCCATCCTGGACACGGTGGATGCCGCGTTTACGCACGAATGGCTGGATAACATCCAAAACGTGCTGGGGCACAGACAGCCCGAGTATCTGATCGTGCAGCATATGGAGCCGGATCATTCGGCGAATATCCAGAACTTTGTGAAGGTTTATCCCGACGTTAAGATTGTGGCTTCCGCGAAAGCGTTTGCTATGATGAAAACCTTTTTCGGCACGGATTTTGCCGAGCGGCAGATCGTGGTGGGCGAGGGGGATACGCTGTCCCTCGGCCGTCATAACCTGACCTTTGTCACCGCGCCGATGGTGCATTGGCCGGAGGTCATCGTGACGTACGACAGCACGGATAAGGTGCTGTTCTCGGCGGACGGCTTCGGCAAGTTCGGAGCACTGGATGTCGAGGAGGACTGGGCCTGCGAGGCTCGTCGGTACTACATCGGCATTGTCGGTAAGTACGGTGCGCAGGTGCAGAGCCTGCTGAAAAAGGCGGTGGGGCTGGATATCCGCATTATCTGCCCGCTGCACGGCCCGGTGTTGACGGAAAACCTCGGTTACTACCTCGGTTTGTACAACACCTGGTCGAGCTATCAGCCGGAGGAAGAGGGCATCGTGATCGCGTACACCTCGGTATACGGAAACACGAAAAAGGCCGTGCTGCAGCTGGCGGAAAAGCTGAAGGCCAACGGCTGTCCGAAGGTCGTCGTTAACGATCTGGCACGCTGCGATATGGCTGAGGCGGTGGAGGATGCGTTCCGCTACAGCAAGCTGGTGCTGGCGACCACTACCTACAACGCGGAGATCTTCCCGTTTATGCGGGAATTTATCAATCATCTGACCGAGCGGAACTACAGCAACCGCACGGTAGCGCTCATCGAGAACGGCAGTTGGGCACCGCTCGCGGCCAAGGTGATGCGCGGGATGCTTGAAAAAAGCCGGAATATTACCTTTACGGATACCACGGTGAAGATCTTATCCGCGCTGAACGAGGAAAGTACCGCACAGCTGGAGGCGATGGCGGAGGAGCTGTGCCGTGAGTATCTGGCACAGCGGGACGATACCGCGGATAAAAACGATCTGACGGCGCTGTTCAACATCGGCTACGGCTTGTACGTGGTGACCTCCAACGACGGTAAGAAGGACAACGGTCTGATCGTGAATACGGTTACGCAGGTGACTAACACACCGAACCGCATAGCGGTGACGATCAACAAGGATAACTATTCACACCACGTGATCAAGCAGACGGGAAAAATGAACATCAACTGCCTGACGGTGGATGCCCCGTTCGCGGTGTTTGAAAAGTTCGGCTTCGTGAGCGGGCGGAATGTGGATAAGTTTGCAGAGTGTGAGCCGCTGCGTTCGGATAACGAGCTGGTGTTCCTGCCGCGGCATATCAATTCGTTTATGTCGCTGAAGGTGGAGCAGTACGTCGATCTCGATACGCACGGAATGTTTATTTGCTCGGTGACGGAGGCGCGTGTGCTGTCCGACCGTGAGACGATGACGTACACGTACTATCAGAACAACGTCAAACCCAAGCCGGCAGCGGACGGTAAAAAGGGCTATGTCTGCAAGATTTGCGGATACGTCTATGAGGGAGAGCCGCTTCCCGAGGATTTTGTTTGCCCGTTGTGCAAGCATGGTGCTGCTGATTTTGAAAAAATCAAATAAATAAACGGAGGTATTGTGTTATGAAAAAGTATGTATGTGACGTGTGCGGTTGGGTCTACGACGAGGCCGTCGGCGATCCCGACAACGGTATCGCGCCCGGTACGAAGTTCGAGCAGTTGCCGGAGAATTTCGAGTGTCCGCTGTGCGGTGTCGGCAAGGACAGCTTCAGCGAAGAAGCGTAACTGACAGGCGCGGCTCCCGACGGGGAGCCGCGTTGCCTAACATCGATGTATTCAGAACCGTCGCTTTATGTGGGTTTGAGTGGTTAGGAGCTGCCTATGGAAATGGTATTGTTGACGGCACTCGGCGTCGGCGGAGCGACCGTATTCGGATCCCTGCTGGGATTTGCGTTTAAAAAAGTATCGCATAAGTTCTCGGATATGGTGCTGTCCTTTGCGGCAGGTGTGATGCTCGCGGCGGCAGTGCTGGGACTTGTCCTGCCGTCGCTGGACTACGGCGGGCGCTACGGGTTGCTTATCACGGTGGCGGGTATCTTCGCCGGAGCGTTGTGCCTCAATCTCATTGATAAGCTCGTCCCGCATCTGCACCGTCTGGTTGGCGCGGATATCGAGCCGCACAACAATGCGAACTTAAGTAGGGTATTGCTGTTTGTGACGGCCATCGCCATACATAATCTGCCGGAGGGCATTGCCGCCGGTGTGGGCTTTGGCTCGGGTGATACGGCACAGGCGTTTGTCATCGCTGGTGGTATCGCGTTGCAGAATATCCCGGAGGGTATGGTTATCATCGGGCCGATGCTGGCGGCGGGGGTGTCGCCGGTCAAGACCTTTGCGTGTGCGATGGTGACCGGCCTTGTGGAAGTGATCGGTACGCTGATCGGCTACTTTGCCGTGAGCTTTTCCTCGGCGATCCTGCCGTTTGCGCTGGCCTTTGCGGGCGGTACGATGTTGTACGTCGTCAGCGATGAAATGATCCCCGAGACCCACGCGCACGGCAACGAGCGCGGCGCGACCTACGCGCTGCTGGTGGGCTTTTGCGTGATGCTGATAACCGATGTTCTGCTAGGATAAACCAAACCGCCGCTGACTGGACCGCTACCGACTAAATAGACACGAAAATAAAAGTCCTGTCGTAGAATATTGCTGAATTAGGCGGCCTTGCTCCGTATTTGGTAGGGAGTGAGGCCGTCTTTCAGGTTAATGCGCTCAAAATTGCAGAACTGAACGTACTCCGCCACAGCCTGTTCCACCTCGGCGCGATTGACAAATTTCGTGCGGTATAAGCACTCGGATTTCAGCGTTCCGAAGAAATTTTCCATTGCAGCATTGTCATATGGACAACCCATACGGGACGTTGACCGCTGAATGGGGTATTCTTGCGTTAGTCAAAATATGCTTGGGATGTGTATTGAAACCCTTGGTCACTGTGGAGGGCTGGTCCATCAGTGACCATTTCTTTTTGTGCGGCATCCCGAAGGGTATCCGTGACCAACGAGGCGGTCATAGCATTGTCGATATGGTATGACAATACCATTTTGCCGCACAGATCGATCACAGCACATATATTACATCCGTACTCCACCAGGATCCATTTCGGTGTCGGTATCGCAGTCGGCACAAATTTCGTCAGCAATTTTTTCGGTTTGGGTGTTCCACGGCGTTGCCTGACCGTTAGTAAGCGAAACATTGTCTTGCTTGTAGACGAAAATATATATGGAAAATAGTGTTGCAACAACAAAGGGATACCACCAATATATAAATTTTCGTTATCAAATTGTCTCTACGAGATTTGTCAGTGAAAGCGAGAAAATATAGCAGGACTATGGCAAGTGAAATCAATGCCAAAACGGAAACACTCTACGGCAATAAACTGCATAAGCAAAGTTCATACAAACTGTAAGTGTTAGCGAAACGAAACCAGGTGTATGTATTGCTTTTGATTTTATTTCTACCTCAAAGAAAAGCGTCGGCGAAGCAGACAGTAGATAAAATGTGAACAGTGTGTGCGATAAGACAAGAAAATCTTTCAAATAAAAACCTAACAATAGGTTGTATATAAGCGCGATGGTAAAGGAACTAATTCTTGATGTCGCGTTATTATAGCCCATATCCTTTAATAAGGGTTTTATTTCGAATAATTTCATATTTATAACTCCTGTTTGTGCTAGTAAAAATAAAACAAATGGGTGTAGAAAGCGCGATATCCTTAACGGAGTTTTCTATATGTATTGAATTTTTGATTTGATTTTGTTATAATATAGAAAAACATTTTTGGAAAGTGATTTTATGAATAAAAACAGATCTATTGATTCAATTGAATTGTTTTGTGGCACAGGTGGTTTAGCACTTGGATTACAAAATTCTGGTTTTGCGCATACTGCTTTGTATGAGTGGGATAAGGCTTCTTGCAACAATATTAAATCAAATATATCCAATGGATTTGAAGCTGTGAGAAATTGGAACGTGTATGAATCCGATGTGCGAGCAGTCGTATATGATGGAATGGCAGGAAAAATCAATATGATCTCCGGTGGCCCTCCGTGCCAGCCTTTTTCCCTCGGCGGAAAAGCACAAGCATATAATGACAAACGTGATATGTTCCCAGAAGCAGTGCGTGCCGTTCGTGAAATTATGCCTGAAACATTTATATTTGAAAATGTCAAAGGCTTATTGAGGAAATCATTTAGTCAATACTTTAACTATATTATTCTACAATTGACATATCCAAGCATAGTCAAGCCACAAAATATGACTTGGCAAGAACATCGAGAATTATTAGAAAAGTATCACACATCAAGCAGACACACAAAATGCGAATACAATGTAGTATTCCGATTGCTCAATGCTGCCGACTACGGTGTTCCTCAAACACGCCATAGGGTTGTAATTGTTGGATTTAGACGAGATT
>CAYYDD010000002.1:0-71098 GCA_964470515.1 uncultured Eubacteriales bacterium
CCGTCGCCTGAGGTTTCTCTTGCAACCGACGGCGAAACGGGGTATACTGGTAACGAGAACACGGCACAGAGAGGAGTGCAGGCATATGGCGGTCGAAACACCGGCGTACTGGGATACGGACGTGGAACTGCAGGAGAAAATACCGGAAACGACGGCGTACGGCAATCCGGTTATGATACCGAAACGGTATCAGAGTGCTTGGGAACTCCAACACGAGATGCTGGAGTTTTGCAAGAAACGGGGGATCGATCCTCCGGCTTACTATCAGGAAGAGAGGCCTATGCGCCCGCGAGCTTACGACGCAATGCAAGTATACTGGGAACGCTATCGCAGACAGAATTAAGCGGAAATGATATTTACGGGCGCATCCTGCCTGACTCGGTGCGAAAAACGTTTGCAAACACGGTGTTCAAGAACGAAAATGGAGATATGTTGTCGTTGTTCCATTGGACGGATGCGGTGTTTGACCGCTTCGAACAGGGAGAGTTCGGATTTCATTTCGGAACAAAAGAGGCAGCCGAACAGCGACACCATTCGGCGGGACAAACGGTGCGCTCGATTTTCAAGGAATGTTATCTCAATGTAACAAACCCTGTTGTGATCGATTACGATTCCATGACGTGGACACCTTTTTCTTTGGCGTACATATTGAATCGTGACGGCTTTCTCAGTGATATTGAGTTGGGAGCGGTACTGTCGAACGAGGGCGCTCATTCTCGTTCTTATGATGCCCCTGCCGCCGAAGCACTGCGTTCTCTTTTGAAAAACAAGGGCTATGACGGTATTCTGTACCGCAACGATTTTGAGGGTGACACCTCGGTCATTGTGCTTGATGCGTCGCAAATTTATATTGTCGCCGACCACAATGGTCAAATAGGTGATACTTACAGCCTGCCGTCGGGTGACGGAACGGGCAGGGATTCGTATACCCAAAATACGGAAAATGCGTTGTCCGAAACGGAGAGACAACGCCGTATACAGGAAATTGCAAACGGAGATTTCAGTGGCATTCGGCGCTTTGCCGATATGCTCGAAACGCAACAAAACCCACAGCGAGCGGCTGTGGGTGTGGATAGTCGCGCGCAAAATTCGGGTATCGTGCGTGACAGTGGTGTAGAGATCGGTGTGCGGCAGTCCGATATGGAGCTGGCGTTCAAGAAAATGAGCGCCCGTCAGCGGCAGGAGCTCTACGCAGAGCTGGAGGAGCATACCGGCGCAAAGATCGTGGAGGACGTCACCCTGCTCGCCGACGGCGAGTACGATCCCGCCACCAAGACCATCCGCATCAACCCGAACCGCGCCACGCCGATGACGGTCATCAAGCACGAGCTGACGCACTACATTGAGAGCAGCGGCATCCTGTACCAGGATTTTATGAACTACGCGATGGAGAAAAGCGACGCGTTCCGGGATTGGCTTGCGAGCAAGGGGCACACGCTCGACACGATGAAGCAGGAGATCATTGACCGCTATGCGGAAAAGGGCGTGAAGCTGGATGCCGAGCGCGGTGCCTCGGCCGAGCAGGAGATTCTCGCCAACTTCGCGGCGGAAAAGCTGTTCACAGACATTACCGCCCTGCGCGAGCTGGGGCAAAAGAACCGCACGCTGTTCCAACGCCTGAAGCATTTCGTGCTGGGGATCGTGAACAAATTCCGCGGCACCCCCGCCGAGACCGACCTGCAGCGCTTGGAGCGAATGTTCGCCGCCGCATTGCCGAAGGCTGATGGTACATCGTTTGATGGCGCGGGTGATACAAAGAAGTTTATTGATCCCAATTTTTCTAGCGCAATTGACGCATGGGATCAAAATAAAACGGGTTTTCGTTTTAGAGTTGGAACAGTTTCTGAGCCTTTGCGGAGTGTTGGCGTTGATCCTAAAGAGATCTATTGGGACTCTTCAAAAATCAAGAGGATACTTAGCGAGCATCCTCAAATGACGATAGACGTTATAAAGCAAGTGCCGAACATCTTAGAAAATCCTATTCTTGTGATGGAGTCCAATACAGTCAGTGGAAGGTTAACGCTGTTCGGCGAGGTGTATGATTCCGCAGGATCACCTGTTCTTGCGGTGTTGGAACTCAGCCCGAAAAGCAAAAACGGGCGTGATTTGGATATTATAATGATTGCCAGTGCCTATGGCAAGGACGGCAATCTTCAAAACTACATATCAAAAAGTAACATCCTGTATGTGGATCCAAATAAAAACAGAACCAACAGATGGCTGACGGTTAATAGGCTCCAATTGCCGTTACCCAGTTCCACTACTGTTGGTTCATCTGACCCCAGTATAGCACAAGCGCAACCTGGTGTCAATACCCAGTATACGCAGGATGGTACCAAAAAATTCAGTATTCAACGGGATTCGGCCGGCAATGAGGTTGTTGTGGTCGATACCGACCAAGGAATTTTCGTTGGTGCAGAGCCTTCGGAATACTCTCGAATTATGCGACAGTATTTTAATGAGAGATTTAAGGGGGTAACGCTACCCCTTGGCAACAACGGCGATGTTGTTTCAATGTCGAAAAAGCTCCCTGGAGAATATGCCTATCCTCATACTGTGTTGCACAACCGGAGTCCGGAGTATCGTGCAAAGATGAAAGCAATTACCGAACTTGATAATTTGCTTCTTACCGCACGCAATCACTATTACTCAAGGGACACGAAAGGTAATCCTGAAGCGACTTTTGGCTGGGATTATTACGATGTTGAGTTCTTGTGTGATGGGATGCAAGTCAGCGGTCTCATTAATATTGCCAATTCGGAAAAAGGAAGGGTATTTTACGATATAACAAAAATAAAAGTGGCCCCTGCTATAAGCGAAAGGCATGTTGCCCTTTTGGCACATTCACCTTTCGCATCTCAGGAAGCCACTGACACTTTTAGGATAACAGAAAATTATCCGAGTGTCAATACCCAGTATACGCAGGATGGCACCAAAAAATTCATTGCGCCCGACGCTACTGCAGAGCTGCCCGGCGATCAGTTAACGGATGACGAGCTGCTGGCACAGCTCCGCCGGCGCGGCTGGGGCAATACGCCGAACCCTCGCCTGAAGCATTTCGTGCTGGGGATCGTGAACAAATTCCGCGGCACCCCCGCCGAGACCGAATTGGAACGCTTGGAGCGAATGTTCGCCGAAGCGGTGGAGGAGGCCAATCGCGCGGGGAAACAATCCAATGTTATCACAAAATATTCCATCAGTGATCGTACTGTGATCGACCTGTCGGAAGATCAGCGATTGATCACCTTGGTTGGTGGAAAAACAAAATCGGCTCGGCACGCGGTAGTGATGAGTTACATACTTGATGAATTAGGAGGGAATCCGATTCGTCTTAGCGATGGACGTCAGGCCTTTGTCGATAAGCGAGATGCTCATCATATTGCCGAGCGTTCTGGCTCAAAAAAACTGGCAGCAATTTCGAACATCAAAAGAGTTGTTGAAGAAGCGCGACTCGTTGCACACGAAGAAAGTACCAAAGAGGGAAAACATGAATATTTTTGGTACTACGAAGCTTATGTAAGACTTGGGGAAGATGTTTTCCCGGTGTATCTAAATGTAGGTAGGGCGAAAAATGATGCATCGCTGCATATCTACGATATAACCCAAAAATTAAGAGACACCGTACATCGAGTTAACGATGTGATGCGCCCCGTAGGTTACGCACTCGGAAACGGTGTCCCTAGTGAAATATTAACACAGCCTTCCGGCGGTGTCAATACCCAGTATACGCAGGACGGCACCAAAAAATTCATTGCGCCCGACGCTACTGCAGAGCTGCCCGGCGATCAGTTAACGGATGACGAGCTGCTGGCACAGCTCCGCCGGCGCGGCTGGGGCAATACGCCGAACCCTCGCCTGAAGCATTTCGTGCTGGGGATCGTGAACAAATTCCGCGGCACCCCCGCCGAGACCGACCTACAGCATCTGGAGCGCCTGTTCACCGAAGCGGTGGAGAACAATCGATCAAAGGACGTTGCTATTGAAAATGGAAATATTAAATTTTCGATAGCAGAGGACACATCAAGCATTCGAGAACAGATAGCGGCTCATATGGATAAACTTAATGGAATGAGTCCTGTTTTTGAATCTAATGTTCCTATGGATATACGGCGGAAATATGATGCAGCTCAATGGGCAATCCGGATATTAAAACAAACAGGCTATCAGGTGGATAGGCAAAATTTTGGCACCATTTATTTTCAGGAAAAGGATATCAAAGCTGCGGCTGAATATGCCGATACGCCTGCTGAAAAAGCGGCTTTTGCGGCTGTTCCAAGAGTCCTTAAAAGAGGGATAGAAATTGGTCGCCATCAAAATCACAAAGGACGCTCTAAAACTACAGTTACCTTTGCGGCACCGGTTGTGCTGAATGGCGTTCGCGGAAATATGGCCGTTGTTGTGAATTTGAATGGAAATCGATACACCGTTCACCGCATAGTTTCTCCCGATGGAAGTGTTTTTTCTTTCTCTGAAAATACGCAAAAAAACACAGAGCAAGAATCGTATCAGGGAGTGCCGCGTGAGCGGTCTCTTGCCGATACCACAAGCTCTGTGTCTAACACCAGTATAGCAAACCAGCCGCCCGGTGTCAATACCTATTCTACGCAGGACGGCACAAAAAAATTCATTGCACCCGAAACGACGGTTGAGCTGCCCGGCGATCAGTTAACGGATGACGAGCTGCTGGCACAGCTCCGCCGGCGCGGCTGGGGCAATACGCCGAACCCTCGCCTGAAGCATTTCGTGCTGGGGATCGTGAACAAATTCCGCAGCACCCCCGCCGAGACCGAATTGGAACGCTTGGAGCGGATGTTCGCCGCCGCACTGCCGAAGGCGGAGAGTGCTGGTGATGGGAAAATAAAATACTCAATTGGTCTTTCTTTTGCAGAGCAAATCCAACAAATACTGAACGGAACCTTTGACAAAGAACATTCTCATCTCTTTGTTCGGGCGAATACGCCTAAAGTTTATACAACCTTGGAGAAGGTAAGTATCCCAGATTTGCCGATTGTTATGAGCTACGACAATGCGGTGGTCAGTTTGTTTGATACAAACGAGGGCACAAAATCGGATCATAATCACGGCGTGGGAGAAGAAATGATGTGCCTTCTTCCTCAGATGATTGAGGATCCGCTGTATGTCGTGGTGCTTCCTAATGGAAGAATTAACGCCATTTTGGAAAATGTGGACAGCAAAGGGCGCCACTATTTTATTTCACTCGAGCTCGAAGTGCAAAAGCCAGTTTCAGAGGTGTACAGCGGTGGATATAGAGGTAAGCAACATTTGTTGCTGACTGTTTTCGGCGCGCGTGAAAACTACATTAAGAAAATCTTATCGACTCCTGAAAATGTGGTTGTGTATGACAAAAAGAAAGATTCGAATCCGCGAGGTAACCCTGAGGGCAATGGCCTCAACATTATCAACGGATCCGAATCTCTTGACCCCAGTATAGCACAACCGCCGCCCGGTGTCAATGGTTATTCTACGCAGGATGGCACCAAAAAATTCATCGCGCCTGAAACGGCAGAGATCCGTGCTTTTGAAAACAGCGAGGAGCAATTGGCACGGAACACCGAGGAGATGGCCGAAACGGAAGCGGTATACACCGTGCCGGCGAGTGCTCTGGAGAATTCCGGAAAGCCGATTGCCGACATTTATCGCGGATTTTTTACCGCATGGGGCGGTCAATTGTTTTCCGAGGAGCTGGGCGTGATCGATCTGAAGGAATCGAGCATTCGTTCGGAACGCCGACACGGTAATACGGCACAGAAGATCGCGGCCATCGAAGCGATTCCGGCGGTTATTGCAAACGGCAAGATCATTTTCGTAGGAGAAAAAAACAACGGCCGTGTACAGCGTATCCTTGTTGCTGCACCAATACGCATAGGCGATAAGCCGTATTACATGGGGATCATGGTTCAACGGGATATACAGAACCAGCGGTTGTACCTTCACGACGTTGCCATAGAAGAAGAGACGTCCGCAACCTCGCTGGCTGACCTGAGCACGACAGGGGCGAGCGGGGGAGACGAACATCTCTTCACCACCAGTATACTACGGCGTGCGCTACAAGTCAAGCGGCAGCTTCGTGCGAAGCGTTTTATTGCTCCCGAAACGAGTGCTACCTTTCGTTCGGCTGCAGAACTCAGCGACGAGGAGTTGGCGGCCGAACTTCGTCGCCGCGGGATGAGCGATCTCCCCAATCCCTTGCAGGTGGCGCAGTTCAAGCCCGCCGACGCACTCACGACGCCGGTACTGCGCCGTAACGGCCCGATGAACGCCATGGGTGACGGGACGAGTGCTTTTGCCGACAGTGTACAGAATGCCGATATTTTCAGCGACGAGCTGAAACGGCTTGCCGCCGAGGATGAACAAATCACGCGCTACGACGTGATCACCAACGCAGACACCCTGCGAGAAGCCAACGAGCGTATCAATACGGGCGGCAGAGCCTTTGTGCAGCGGTTGATGCAACGCGATAGCGACACCTACAGCACCGAGGATCTGGCGGCGGCATTGATCCTCATCAGCCGCTACGAGAAGATCGGCGATCACCGTACCGCATTGGTGCTGATGGAAAAGGTGCGCGAGGCAGGGACGGCACACGGTCAAGCGGTGCAGATACTCTCACTCCTCAGCCGTTTAACACCCGACGGTATGGTGATGTATGCGCAGCTTGAGCTGTCGCGGGCGTACGAGGTGATGGTGAAGGGAAAGACCAACAAGTGGATCGAGCGGAACAAGGACAGATTTGAACTGACGGACGAGGATATCGAGTTTATCCGCCGGCGCGGCTGGGGCAATACGCCGAACCCTCGCCTGAAGCATTTCGTGCTGGGGATCGTGAACAAATTCCGTGGCACGCCCGCCGAGACCGACCTGCAGCGCTTGGAGCGAATGTTCGCCGAAGCGGTGGAGAAAACGCAGGCGACACCTGCTGATGGTGAAAAGAAATTTAGTATTCAGCGGGATGCCAACGGCGAAAACGTTGTAGTGATAGGGAATGGCCAAAATATTTTTTGGGGGCTGATGAGGCGGATTACCCGAGGATTGCCCGCAATTATATAAATCAAACCTTTAAAGGTGTGTCGTTGCCCCTTTCCACCCAAAATCTTGTTACGCCGGAAAGTGTTGGTATACAAAAATATATTTATAGCGGAAAATCGATAGATACCGATATGCAGTTAGCAAAAATGAAAGTTGCTACAGAATTGGATAATCTGCTTAAAACCTCGAAATTTGTTGGACACTCACCTGATGGGAAGAATCATCCTTTTGCAAAAGACGGATTTGATTATTATCAAACCAATTTTATTGTGGATGGACAGGTTTTTGAAGGGATTATCGATATTGGTCTAAATGGAAATAAGCAAACCTTCTATGGAATGACAAATATAAAAAGAGTTACCTCGGATATCGGAAGATACTCCAACCTTTTGTTGGGCTATAACTCCGAATTTTCGTCGCAAGGTAACTCCACTGACACCACTGTACCACAATATGGTGAAGGTGTCAATACCTATTCTACGCAGGACGGCACAAAAAAATTCATTGCACCCGAAACGACGGTTGAGCTGCCCGGCGATCAGTTAACGGATGACGAGCTGCTGGCACAGCTCCGCCGGCGCGGCTGGGGCAATACGCCGAACCCTCGCCTGAAGCATTTCGTGACAGGCATCATCAACAAGTTTCGTGGCACTCCTGCCGAATCCGATCTGCAGCGCCTGGAGCGGATGTTCAATGCGGCGATGGAAAACGCAAGAACGGCGGAACCCCAGCAAATAGAAAAATCAAATTTCATAAGGCCTGATTTTTACTCAAAATTTGATGAATGGGATGGTATCGCCCCCAATGTAACATTCACTATTGGTACAACATCGCAGGCCTTACAATCCATCAATATCAAAGACCAAGAAATCAAATTGCACTCAGGCACAGTAATCAGTAAGATGAGAAAGCATCCTGAGATGACTCGAGATATTTTCAGACAGATACCTGAACTTTTGGAAAATCCGGTGATTATTCAGTTCTCGGATGCTGTTGATCCTGAAACGGGAAAACCGAAATACGAATCGAGTATCACGGTTATGGGAGAAGTGTATGCGTTGGACGGCAGGCCAATACTGGTCGCACTTGATTTGTTGCCACAAAAAAAGAAAGGGGCAAAGATCAAAGACTTTTCAGTTATTAAGAGTGCATACGCTAAAAATGCAAGCCAATTTCAATTGAGCAATAACAGCATCCTATATATTGATCCGAATAAAAAAAGAACCAATAATTGGCTTTCTCGTACTGGGCTCCAATTGCCGGTCGGAGTAACCAATTATGGTTCTATAAGAAGGATAACATATTCCGATGGAAAAGTCAAGATTGAAAATTCCTCGAAAATAACTCCTATGGCACTCGCACTTAAAGGAGCCGGTGTTATCGATTCTTACGGTAATAGTATATTCAGCAGAGAAGAAAATTCTCCAAAAAAGAAAAATTTTATTGCTCCCGAAACTTCTTCCGAAACGGCGGTCGATTCTCGCCCCATTGACCAGTGGAGCGAGGAGGAGATGCAAGCCGAGCTCAGGCGCCGCCGAGGCAAGACGGATCCCAACCCGCTGCAGGTAGCGCAACTCACACCCGAGGATGCAGTTACCACGCCGCAGATCGCTCCTCATGGCCGGCTGAATCAGACGGGCGATGGCGCAAGTGCTTTTGCCGACAGCGTGCAGGCATCGGGCATCTTCAGTGATGAACTGAAGCAACTCGCCGTAGCGGACAGGGAAGTCACCCGATACGATGTCATCACCAATGTGCAAACGCTGGAAGAGGCCAATACCCGTATCAACGAAGGCGGCCGTACGTTCGTGGAGGAGCTATCCCGTAAAAGCCCGTCGGCTTATACCACCGAGGATCTGGCGGCGGCATTGATCCTCATCAGCCGCTACGAGAAGATCGGCGATCACCGTACCGCATTGGTGCTGATGGAAAAGGTGCGCGAGGCAGGGACGGCACACGGTCAAGCGGTGCAGATACTCTCACTCCTCAGCCGTTTAACACCCGACGGTATGGTGATGTATGCGCAGCTTGAGCTGTCGCGGGCGTACGAGGTGATGGTGAAGGGAAAGACCAACAAGTGGATCGAGCGGAACAAGGACAGATTTGAACTGACGGACGAGGATATCGAGTTTATCCGTCGCCGCACCTGGCAGGCGGCGCAACTACCGAAGGGGCGAGATAAGGATATCCGTCTGGCTGAGATCGCTACGCGGATCCAGAGCAAGTTCCCGCAGCAGCATGGTCAGGCCTACAAGGCGTTCCAGCGTACGGCTATGCTTCTTAACCCCAAGACCCAGTTGCGTAACGTGCTGGGCAATGCCACGATGGCGGGTGCGTTTATCGGCAGCGATACCATCGGCAACCTCATTGACAAGAAAATTGCCAAAAAAACGGGTGTACGCACGACGGCGGGCTTTCAGTCAGCGGCCGTCAAGGGCTTGAAGCAGGGCTTGTTTGAAAGCTACGACGATTTTGTGAGACATATCAGTACCAGAGACGTTCAGGCCGACCGCTTTAAGATCAAGCAGAGCAGTCTGGATAATTTCAACGAGAACCATACCGGCAACGCCGCCAAGCTGCGCAACGGTCTGAGCCGCGCACTGAATGCGTTGGATCGCTTCAACTCGTTTTTGCTGGACGCCGGCGACAGGCTCTTCTATGAGATGTGGTTTATCAATTCGCTGAACGGGCAGATGAAGGCCAACGGTGTGACCGAGCCGACGTCGGATATGATCGAGATCGCCACACTGGACGCGCTGGAGCGCACGTGGCAGGATAAGAACGCCTTGACGAGATGGCTTTCCAATGTAAAGAACGGAATGAACGTCGTCAACGTTCACGGCTACGGTCTGGGTGACGTAGTGCTGAAGTTCGTCAAAACTCCCGCCAACCTCACGAAGGCTATGCTTGAGTTCTCCCCGGTGGGGCTGGCCAAGGCGATGACGATCGATGCCAAACGATTTTTAACGGCTGTAAACGAGGGAAAGGCCACGCCGCGGATGCAGCGGGCGTTCGTCAAAAATCTATCCAACGGTATCGTCGGATCGATCCTTACGGCGATCGCCGCCGGGCTGGCGGCCGCCGGATTGGTGACGGGCGAGCAGGACGAGGATGACGATGTGGCTGCGTTTAAAAAGGACGTGCTGGGCTACCAGCCGTATTCCTTTAAGATTGGCAACATCTCGTTTTCTTATGACTGGATGCAGCCCATCGGCGCGTATGTTGCGATGATGGCGAACTACTACCAGGATAAGGAGAACGCCGAGCTGACCGGCGAAAGGCTGGATGCGTTCAATGCGATCCTCGGGGTGTTCAAATCGGGTGGCCGAGCGCTGTTCAATCAATCGTTTATGAAATCCATTCAGACGTTATTTGCCGACGACGATCCGATCACCGGGAAGAACGGTGGACTGGTATCGGCAAACATGACCTACGAACAGTGGGCGGCGTTACAGGATACCAAACACGGGACAGGCACCATTGACAAGCTGCGGCGCATGGCGTACAATAGGAGTGCGGATAAGGCGCAGTTCTATGCGTATAAATCGCGCTTGGGAGCGGACGCGCCGAAAACATTTGCGGAGTTCCAACAAATCAAATACAATGACTCGAAGCGGTATGCAGATCTTGTTGGATACTACATATACAAAGGCGAAAATCCTGAAAGCGGACACAATTTTTACGAAGCAAATAAAGCAATACAAGAGCTTCGTAGTGCCGGTGGGATTAAGGCGACAGGAACGATCGTAGCACCACCGCGAGGAAATCAGATAAAGACTCTTAATGACCATGCTAAACTCCGATTTGCTGAACGAGGCATTGCACAGGCGTGGACTCAGGGAATTGTTGATGGTGCGGATTTTGCCTTAAAACAGCGACTTGGTACACAACATGTTTATTACTCCAATGGTGGTATGGTGGTTCTTAACGACATTGGAGAAGTTGGAACGGCAGGAATGCTGGATGAACAGGGAAAACTTCTGTATGATGAGGTGATAAAGTATGTCAGAAAGCAGTGAAAAGGTGAAGTGCCCCTTGCTGGGTAGAGAAATCGATTGGGGTTATTGCTGGGAACTTTGCAACATTGCCGCCGATGGTGTTTTGCTCAGAGGCGATAAAGTGTCAAACTGGGATGAAGCCCAAAAGATCTGCCGAAAGTGCGGTCGGTATTCCGAGGAATGATTTCATTGCGCTAGGCAAATCCTTACTACAATTCAATACGGTTATGAGAAGCATGGTGCAGTCAACTGCACAGTGCTTTTTTTATACAAAATAACGCCTACCGTGCCGGCATATAACTGCACGGTCGCCACGGCGCAGAGCTGACTGCGGATTTATAAATCAAAGAAATGTGAGGGCGGGAAAGGAAACCTATGGACTATTTGAAACCCTTATTTGGCGACGGAGCGCTGACCTACGATCAGTTTGCTTCCAAAGTGGCCGAAGCCGGCGATGGCATCAAACTTGCCAACCTGGCGGACGGTCACTATGTTTCTCGCGTGAAATACGACGAGGACATAGGTGTCGCCAACGGCAAGCTGGAAACGGCGAATGGGACGATCACAACCATGCAGGACGCGCTGAAGAAGTTTGACGGTGTGGATGTGGCTGGCCTGCAGGACCAACTCCAGCAGTTGCAGCAGAAGTACGACAGCGATATGGTGAGGCTGACGCTGGACGCGGCGATCGCCTCCCGTGTGCGGGATCTCGGCACGCGGAACCCGCAGTTGGTTGCCGGAGCAATCGATCGTTCACGGATCACGCAGGAGGAGGATGGCACGCTGAGCGGGCTTGATGAGCAGCTGGAAGCTTTAAAAGCATCTGACGCGTACCTGTTCAACATCACCGAAACACAGAACATCGGCACCGGGCACTGCGGTGGTACACCGCCCGCCGGTGGCGAGACTGACCCTGAAAAAATGAGTATGAGCGAGTACAAGAAGTACCGCCGACAGTAAAAAGGAGAAAAAAGCACAATGGGAAATACGTTCCTTACCCCAAACATCGTTGCGAAAGAGGCACTGATGGTGCTGGAAAGCAACCTGACGATGGCCAACTTGGTCCACCGCGATTTTGACGATGAATTTGCGCAGGTGGGCGACACCATCAGTATCCGCAAGCCTGCTCGTTTCACGGCAAAGAATTTCACCGGTACAACCGAGGCACAGAATATCACCGAGGGCAGCGTGGCGGTAAAGATGGATCGCTTCCGCGACGTTACCGTCAACGTCACTGCTAAGCAGATGACGCTGGACATCAAGGATTTTTCCGAGCAGGTGGTCAAACCCGCTATGTCGGCCATCATGTGCAAACAAAAGTCGAAAAATCGACGTAAAATGCAAAAGTTTCACCCAAGGGGGTAAATATTTTTTACCGATATCGTTATATAATGGAGAAGTAAATTATTTCCGCAGAAAGGATGGCAAAACACAATGAAAGTGATCCGTACAAAAACGTATGAAGAAATGAGCTATGAGGCCGCCAAGTTGCTGGCCGCGCAGATCGTGCTACGGCCGGACTGTGTTCTGGGGCTGGCCACGGGCTCCACACCCATCGGTACATACGATCAGCTCGTCAAATGGTACGAGGAAGGCAAGCTGGATTTCTCCGCTGTCCGTTCCGTCAATCTGGACGAATACTGCGGCCTTGACGGTGAAAGTGACCAGAGCTATCGCTGGTTTATGGATCATCACCTGTTCGACCGTGTGAACATTGACAAGGCGAACACCAACGTTCCCAACGGCAAGGCGGTCGACCCGGAAGCGGAGGGCGCGCGTTACGATGCGCTCATTGAGTCGCTCGGCGGTGTGGATATTCAGGTGCTCGGCATCGGCTATGACGGCCACATCGGCTTTAACGAGCCCGGCCCGGCGTTCGTCAAGCCCACGCATATGGTGGATCTGGATCCCAGCACCATCCAAGCCAACGCCCGTTTCTTTGCCTCGGAGGACGACGTGCCGCGTCAGGCCATCACGATGGGTATGGGCGGTATTATGTCAGCCCGCAAGGTGTTGCTGATTGCAAACGGCACCGGCAAAAAGGAGATACTGATGAAGTCGCTGTACGGCCCCATCACGCCCGAGGTTCCCGCCTCGCTGCTACAGTTGCACCCCGACCTCACGGTCATCTGCGCCGTAGATGAATAAGCAATAAAAGATCACCACCCGCACGGGTGGTGATCTTTTTATGGCTGATCGTCCGGTTGCTGTGCGACCACCTCGGTGATCAGTGCCGTTAGCACTTCCTTGCTCAGCGGTGCATCTTCGGTAAACCGTGCCAGATATTCCACGTTACCGTTGGTGCCGTGGATGGGGGAGACGGTCAGCCCCTGCACGTACAGCCCGTTTTCCGCCGCTGACTCAAACAACTTCATCAGCAGCGGCGGCAGATCGGCAGGGTTCTTCAGCACGCCGTTTTTACCGAGCTGACGCGGCTGTGCCTCAAACTGCGGCTTGATAAGGCAGATACACGCCCCCTCCGGCTTTAATATCGCGCGGATGGCGGGATAGATCTTGGATAGGGAAATGAACGACACGTCCGCCGTCACCAGATCGCATACCGTGCCGAGCTGCTCAGCGGTCAGACTTCGGGCGTTGGTGCGCTCCAACACCGTCACACGGGGGTCGTTGCGCAGCTCCCACGCCAGAATACCGTAGGCCACGTCCACCGAAAACACGTGCGCCGCACCGTTCTGCAGCAGGCAATCCGTGAAGCCGCCGTTGCTCGCGCCGATATCGCATACCGTCAGCCCCTCGGTCGGCTGCGCAAACACCTCCAAGGCCTTGGCCAGCTTGTAGCCGGAACGGCTGGCGTATTTTTTTGTTTTTTGGGTGAGGGTGAGCACCGTGTCAGCGGGGACGGACATTCCCGGTTTGTCTGCCGGTATGTGCCCGATCCAGATGCGACCGGCCATAATCAGCCCGGTCGTTTCCTCCGGCGATAACCCGAATTGCTGCATCGCCAGCGTGTCCAAACGTATGTTTTCCACAGCGTTCCCTCCGTTTCTGCTTCTATTTTACGAAAAGAAACGGATACTGTCAAGAAAAAGGACTGGACTTTTGCGGCGAAAAAAGGTAAAATAAACGGGGATGTCTCTTGGAATTGAGGAATAGGTATGGAAAAATGGGATCTGTATGACCGCCACGGTCGCCCCTTGGGGAAAACGATCAACCGCGGTGCCTGCTTTCGGTGGGGCGAATATCATTTAGTGGCTCACGTTTGGGTTGTCAATTCCGCCGGTCGGTTGCTCATTCAGCGCCGATCTTCCAAACGGCGGATGATGCCGAATATCTGGGCGATCACCAGCGGCTCAGCCGTGTCGGGGGAGGACAGTGCCGCCGCTGCTCGCCGCGAACTGGCGGAGGAGCTGGGTATCTCGCTGCCCGCTGACGCATTTATCTCGCTGGGTCGGTTGGTTCGTCGCAATTCGTTGTGCGATGTGTACTTGGTAAAGCGTGACGTTGCCGTGCCCGATATGAAGTTGCAAAAAGAAGAAGTGTCACAGGTGCGCTGGGTGACCGGCGCACAGCTGTACGGTATGGTGAACGAGCGCCGTTTTCATCACTACGGCGATCCGTATTTCCGCTTTGTAGCCGAAGGCATCCGCCGGGAGACCGGCGTGCTGCTGTTCGGGGAGGAGGATCCTTATGCTGACTGACCTTCTGATCTGCCGCTTCGTGCGGGATGCAGACAATATCCACGATCCCCGTGTGCGCGGTGCCTATGGTAAGCTCGCAGGCACGGCAGGTATCGCGGCCAACGTACTCTTGTTTCTCGGCAAGCTGCTTGCAGGCGCTTTGTCCGGCAGTGTGGCAGTGATCGCCGATGCATTCAACAATTTGTCGGATGCCGGCTCCTCCGTTGTTACGCTGGTGGGCTTTCGTTTGTCCGCCGCCCCGCCGGATAAGGAGCATCCGTTCGGCCACGGCCGCGTGGAATATCTGTCGGCACTCACCGTTGCCGCGCTGATTATGCTGGCCGGTGTGGAACTGGCCTCCTCCGCCGTCGGTAAGATCATCACCCCCGATCCCGCGTCGTTTTCGTGGCTGTCTGCCTCCATTTTGGCAGGCTCCATCGCCGTAAAAGCGTGGATGGCTTGCTTTAACCGTGCCATCAGCAAACGGATCCGTTCGGACGCACTGGCCGCCTCCGCGACTGACAGCCGCAACGATGTCATCTGCACCGGCGTGGTGCTGCTGTCCTCGCTGTTTACGCTGGTCACCGGTATCAATATCGACGGCTGGGTCGGCGTTGCGGTCGCGTTGTTCGTCATCTGGTCGGGCTTTTCCGTCGTGCGGGAGACCATCTCGCCGCTACTCGGCGAAGCCCCTGACCCCGAGCTGGTCAACGGGATCCGCGAGCGTGTGCTGGCGCAGGAGGGTATCATCGGTATCCACGACCTTATCGTCCATAACTACGGCCCCGGCCGCTGTATCGTATCCTTGCACGCCGAGGTGCCGAGCAACGGCGATATCCTCAAAAGCCACGAGATCGTGGACGCGGTGGAGCGCCGTCTGGCCGAGGAGCTGAACGTTGTCGCGTGTATTCATATGGATCCGGTAGACACGGGCGACGAGCGCGTCAGTACGCTACGTGTGCTCACAGAGACTATTTTGCAGGATATCGACCCGTCGCTCACGCTGCACGACTTTCGCGTCGTGTTCGGTGAGCAACGCAGCAACGTGATCTTTGATGTGGTCGTTCCTTTTGCTATCAAGGATGTCGCCGCCCTCCAGCCGGAGATCGAGCGGCGGTTGCAGATCGTTGATCCGCGTTTGTACGCGGTGGTGACCATCGACCGGGAGTGGAGCTGAGGTTTTATGGCAGGCTACGTCATCTATAACGGATTTTGGAACGCGGTCCCGCCCGATCCCGCACAGCGGATGGTCACGGCAGCCGCGGCCCACGGTGTCACACTGTCGGTTTGTCCGAACACCTCGTTCGTGACGTCGGTCGCCCCGCTGTGCGTGAATGCGCCGGACGGTGCTACGCTGTCCTCGGCCGATTACGTGCTGTTCTGGGATAAGGATACCCGCCTTGCCAAAACGCTGGAAAGCGCCGGCGTGCGGGTGTATAACCCCGCCCACGCTATTGAAATTTGTGACGATAAAAGCGAGACCCACCGTATTCTGGCGGCTGCGGGTATCCCGCAGCCGGAAACGCTGCTCGCCCCGATGACCTATACCGAGATCACCGCCCCTGTGGAAGCGTTTCTGGAATCGGGCGCACAGCGCCTTGGCTTCCCGCTGGTGGTCAAGGAATGTTACGGCTCGTTCGGCGATCAGGTGTCGCTGGCACACGATATGGACGAGTTGCGTACAAAAGCCTACGCAATGGATTCCCGCCCCTTTATGCTGCAGCACTTTATCCACGAGGCGGCGGGCGAGGATGTGCGTCTGTACGTGGTGGGTGGCCGCGTGGCCGCCGCGATGCGCCGCTGGTCGGATGGCACGGATTTCCGCGCCAATCTGCGGCAGGGCGGCTCGGCTGTGCCGTATACGCCCACGCCTGCAGAGGAGGAGCTTGCGTTGCGCTGCTGCCGTGAACTGGGTTTGTGCTTCGGCGGTGTCGATCTGTTGCACACGGCAGACGGCGTGGTGGTATGTGAAGTCAATTCCAACGCCCATTTAGCGGGCATTATCGCCTGCACCGGCATAGACGTGGCGGATGTCATCGTCTCGTGGGTGCTGGAACAAGAAAGAAAGGAACGGTGACCCGATGGACGAAATGAAGGCTGTATTTGCCGCTAACCTCATCCACCTGCGTACGCAGGCGGGGTTGACTCAGGCCGAGCTGGCGGAGAAGATACATTATTCCGATAAATCCGTGTCCAAATGGGAACGCGCGGAATCGCTGCCCGACCTGCAGGTCGCGCAGGAGCTGGCGCAGGTGTTCGGCGTTACGGTGGATTTCCTTATCACGCCCCACGACGCGTGGGAGGGCAAACCCGTACGCGTGCCGTACCGCACCGAGGTCATCACCTCGCTGTCCATTGTCGGTATCTGGACGTTGGCACTGCTCGTATTCCTCGTTTTGTTCTGGATATTTGAAAAGCTGTTCTGGGTCGTGTTTCTGGTCGCCGTCCCGGTGTCGCTCATCACATTGCTGGTGCTCAACAGCGTGTGGGGCAAGTATAAGTATCATCCCTACGTCGTGTCGATGCTGCTGCTCGGCGTGTTCGTGTTGTTATATTATATTCTGCACGCCTACGTTCACCTCCACCATCCGTGGGGTCTGGCGTTCCTGTGGCTGCCGGCGCAGATCATCGTCGCGCTCAGCTTTTGTATCCGTCGCCGTAACAAGGACGAAACGTAAGAAGCTCCGTTCTTGCGAACGGCTGTTTTCACATCGCGTAGCCGTCAAAAACCGATGAAGTAACAGCGGAACGACCACGCCGTCTTTTGGAATACCAATAAATTTTGAGGATTTATGGTTGTTTTTTGATTTTCCACTTGACATTCCTCCGGATTTTGTTATAATAGTTGTCACAGCTGAAAAATCCGGGTGTAGCGCAGATTGGTAGCGCGCTTGAATGGGGTTCAAGAGGCCGCAGGTTCGACTCCTGTCACTCGGACCATATTAGCACGATGGTTTTGATACGAAACCATTGTGCTTTTCTATGTTCAAAAAGCCTTGTGTTGCAAGACTTTTTGCTACTTCTACAATAGCATTAGTTTCATTGTATCAAAGCAGCCTGCATGAAAGTCCGAGTTAGAGGACTTAATCCTCCCATTTTTCTATGTACAAACATTGCAATGAAACTTTTATTTTGGATTAGTTTCGTTGTGGTGAGAAAAGTTTCATCGTGACTGAAATAGTATCATTGTGCCATGTATATGTTTCATTGATAAATAAAAAGGACTTCCAATACGGTGATTAGTATTGGAAGTCCTAAATATTAGTCTAAATATTTTTTGAGATACGCATTAAAATGGTGTATCAATTCTTCATTTCCCATTTGTGGACGCCACATAAAGAAATTTTTGTCATATGTATCGAACCAAAATGCAATTTCACGGTTTCGCTTCGGATCTCTCGTGATATCACCTTCAAGAACAACCCAAAAAGGAAGAACTTCCGTATCAGTTATACCGCTTGCCTCGCGATACTTTTTTATCAATCCCGGAGTGAACAGCTTGCACATTCTTTCGTGCGCATTTCCTCTGCCTGCACTTGGGTCTTTTCCTTCGACCCATCCATCTTGGCGTTTAATTTCTCCGAATAAAATTTTACCCGTTCTTGTATTTTGAATCGAAAAGTCGGGAGAGACACCCCAACCACGACTCCTGGCGGTTTCCATAGTTCTTTCATCAGGACAAAAAATTTGTGCGAGCGTTTCCTCACTTAATACCACACTCTCATAGATGTGCTTTAAGTCTGTGGGATGGTCATTGATAACATACTCTGTCCCCACGAACGCTGCTCGGAATGCCTGTAACAAGTTCTTCTCGGCAGTTCCCGCAAGGCCTCCAGGACCAGACTCCGTCTGCCAATTATCACGTTTGCTGAGTTCTGCTTTTGCCATGATATTTACACCTACAGCTCTCTAAATAATTCTTCGAGTGATATATCTAAACCTTTTGCGATTTTTTCGATATTCACTATTGAGATGTTTCTTTTGCCATTCTCTACGGAAGCATAGTATGTTCTATCCATATCAATCGAAATGGCAAATTTTTCTTGACTAAGTCCTTTGCTTAGTCGTAATTGTTTAATTCTTTCGCCAAATCTAACCGTTATCATTACTTTCCCCCCTATACAACAATATTCTACAGCAACTGATGCCAATAAGACAACGGACTATAAGCAACATTTGTGTTGACTTTCATACATGGTGGGTGTATAATAATAAAAAAATAAAAGGATTTACCGAAATGAGAGAAAATAAAGACATAACCGCATACTCCTTGTATAGCGTACAAGCAAGGCAGAGAACAAAGGTCAATCCATTAGAGGATGTGTACCCGCCTTTACCAGACAAAAAATATCAAGTGATATATGCTGACCCACCATGGGATTATGGTGGAAAAATGCAATTTGATAAAACAACCATCAAGGATGAGAATGTCGGTTTTGAGAAAAAGATTTTCCTCAGTTCTGCTACCTTCAAATATCCCACCCTCAAACTCAAACAACTAAAAGAGTTAGATGTTGCTTCGATTGCGGCAGATGATTGTTTGCTGTTTATGTGGACTACTGGCCCTCAAATGAGCAACGCTATCGAATTAGGAACAGCATGGGGGTTTGAGTATAAAACGGTCGCTTTTGTGTGGGATAAAATGGTTCACAATCCTGGTAGATACACATTAAGTCAAACAGAGTTTGTACTTGCCTTTAAGAAGGGTAAGTTCCCTCAACCCAGAGGAGCAAGAAATGTGCGACAAATGGTACAGGTCCATCGCGGCGCACATAGCGTTAAGCCTATCGAAGTGATTGCTGGAATTACTAAAATGTTCCCCGAACAAGGAAAAATTGAATTGTTTGCAAGAAACAACTATGTGGGCTGGGATAACTGGGGTCTTGAAATTCCCGATAGTAAAATCGATATTAAAACTGGTATATAAAATCTAATTGGTCTTGTTCATAAGGAGGTTTCACTTTCCGTGCTATGGTTTCATTTTCAAGTGAAACCTTTTGAAACCATATGAAACCGTATCATTATTATCAAAATAATTCAAGTAAAGATAATCCGAACGCAATCTTCCAAAATGGAGACGTGTTCGGATTTTCCGTTTCTATTGATAATATTCTTTAATGCACATAAAAACTGCGCTCAACTGGAGCGCGGTTTTTTGCGTGGTTTTGAGATTTGTATGATATAGTATTGTTAAAATCAGATTGGGCGGTACCGGTATAGTTGTTGCAATTCATCCAAAAGCATTGAATTTAACAAAAAATGCTGTATAATTAAAAAACAGGTTGTCATTTTTTCTGTCAAAAGGTGTACCTTTTGACAAGGCCATTCATGGTTAATTCTAAAAAACTGCGAGAGAAAACCGTGATGCCCTTAACGGAGAATCAAGCAGCTCAAATTGCATAAAGTTCCATTATAAGCCGAGGCGGAAAATCAAAGCTTTATGTAAGTATTTTTTCAATAGTTCGGTGGCAGGCGGATCGGTGGGATCGTTCGTGCCCAGCTTGCCACGGAAGGCATCGGCAAGGATAGACTTTTTTATAAGGTCGATTATATTCAGTATTTGTTCTTTAATTATATCAACATTTATTCTTAATAATCAAGTATACAATTCGATTACAGGATTGTAACGTTGTAGGTGTTACAATGATGTGTGACACCTACAGAGTCACGCACTGTTTTTCTTTTGAACTGTTGAATTGTGGGGCGGGGTGTGATACAATGAGCAAAATCGCAAGGCACAAGGAGGGGACAGTATGAAACTGATCGACATAACCCGTGAGCTGATGAAGGCACCGGTATATCCGGGCGATCCCGCACCGCAGATGATAAAGCTGACCACTATGGCGGCGGGTGACCCGTGCAATACCACGGTGTTAACTGCGTGCCTGCACAACGGCACACATATGGATGCGCCGCGGCATTTCTTCCCGCAGGGCGACGGTATCGACAAGGTGTCGCTGGATGCCTGCATCGGGGAGTGCATCGTCGTGGAATGCAGCGGCCTGCTGCTCGGTGACGCGGCGGAGGAGCTGCTCCCGAAGCTGAAAAGCAAACAGCGCGTACTGTTCAAAGGTGATCTGCAGCTGACTCCCAGTGCGGCGTTCGTGTTGTCCTGCGCCGGACTTGTGCTGCTCGGCGTGGAAAGCTCCTCAGTGGCTCCGATCACTTATACCGAGGAGGTGCACCGTCAGCTGCTCGGTGCAGGCATTGTGCTCCTGGAGGGACTGGATCTCTCCAAGGCCGAGCCGGATGTGCCGTATCTGCTGATGGCTGCACCGCTGTGTATCGCGGGAGCGGACGGTGCGCCCGTGCGTGCCGTGCTGGCGGAATCTCAGCGCATTGATTGGGACGAGCATACCTGGCGCTGATAAAGCAAGGAGAACTTCCGGTGTATCAAATGTGCCTCGAAGAACTGAATGAATACCGCCCAAATCAAAGATTTGGAGCCCCACTCATCCCCTGACAAGGGGAGCCGGTAAAGATAGCAACCCGTTTACGGGTTGCCGATAATCTATGCACGGTTGGTCGGCCAATAATAACCGCACTTTTTTATTTTAGGAGTTGGAAAATCAATGAAATGAAAACTGCTTGCGCTAGTGCTCGTCGTTTTGTTGCTGTTCAGTATGACCGCGTCCACCACGGCAACACCCACCACAACGGGGTGCCAGCACAGCTACGGGGTGATCAATAAGTCTCATTCCTTTGATTATCTGGCGAATTGGATAATGACTAACGGCACGGTATATGCTGACAACATTTACGTGGAATATCAGATAGACGACAATGAAACATTACAAGTAGCATATTCCCCAGAGACATCGGAAGGCCTAAAATGATTTGTTTTTCTCTTATGAGTATTAGCCAAGTATCAACCAATCGGATGCTATATTTTAGATATTTACTCGGATCTGTCGTCCAGCCGCTGTGTTTATATGGGTGGCTCTTTGGAGGGGGTCGAGTATTCGATAAACGGTTGGATCGACAGTGGAAAATTCAACGATAAGTATCCGTT
Organism: uncultured Eubacteriales bacterium; assembly: GCA_964470515.1. Classification (GTDB taxonomy): domain Bacteria; phylum Bacillota; class Clostridia; order Oscillospirales; family Acutalibacteraceae; genus RGIG3009. Next base: position 21,696 of record CAYYDD010000002.1, read on the forward strand.
GCCTTATGATGACTACACCTTAGCAGCGTCCTATACGACGGCTCTTGATCTAGCCGATGATGCCGGACAGAACGTTCTTTATATAATGGATCAAGTACGCTGGATTCTTTCGGCCAATAACGTGGGGCTCACGTTGGCCGACCTCGGTTTCACCTCGTTTCAATAATTCGTCGAAAAACCGCCCGACAAGGGCGGTTTTCTCATTTCCTGCCCTTGAATTTCCCCGGTCATTCTGTTACAATGTTACATATATGATACAAAGAGGTGCGCGTATGGAACAAAAGCCGGTATCTGCCGTCATCGTTGCGGCGGGACATTCCACCCGCATGGGGACGAATAAGCAACTGCTGATGCTGGGTGACCGCCCGGTCATCGCGCACACGCTGGCGGCGTTCCAGTGCAGCTCCGTTATCCGTGAGATCGTGCTGGTTACCCGCGCGGAGGATACCGATGCCCTGTGTACGCTTGCCGCACAGTACGGCATCACCAAACTGGCCGCCGTGGTTGTGGGCGGTGCCGAGCGGCAGGACTCGGTGGCGAGCGGCGTGGCGGCTTGCAGTGAGGAGACGGCGTATTTCGCCATTCACGACGGTGCGCGTCCGCTCATTACGCCCGAGCTCATCGCCGCTGTGGTTGAGGCGGCACAGCGCGACGGCGCGGCGGCCGCGGCTGTGCGGGTCAAGGATACCGTCAAGGTTGCGGACGAGCACGGTTTTATCGTGGACACCCCCGACCGCGCGACGCTGTGGAACGTGCAGACCCCACAGGTGTTTGAGCGGGCACTGTACTTAAACGCTTTGGAGAAAGCCCGTCGGCAGGGGCTGAGGGTTACCGACGATTGCCGTCTGGCAGAGGTCGCAGGCTACCCGGTGCGGCTCGTGGAGAGTAGCTATGCCAATCTTAAGATCACTACACCGGAGGATATTCGCATCGCGGAGGGATGGTTATGATAGGTTTACGCATCGGCCACGGCTATGACGTTCATCGCTTGGTCGAGGGTCGTCCGCTGATTCTGGGAGGGGTCACGATTCCGTGGGAGAAAGGGCTACTCGGTCACTCGGATGCCGACGTGCTCGCGCACGCCATCGCCGATTCCCTGCTCGGTGCGGCGGCGCTGGGGGATATCGGCGGCTTGTTTCCCGATACCGACCCGCAATACAAGGGTGCTGATAGCCTGAAGCTACTCCGTGAGGTGGTGCGTGTGCTGCGTGAGGCGGGGTATGCGCCTGTCAATATCGACGCTACCGTGCTGGCGCAGGCTCCCAAGCTCAAGCCGCACGTTCCCGCGATGCGGGAGCGTCTGGCGGCGGCCTGCGGGATGAATACGGCGGCGGTCAGTATCAAGGCCACCACCGAAGAAGGACTGGGATTTACCGGCAGCGGTGAGGGGATGGCGGCACACGCCGTTTGCCTCATTGCTCCAATCAAATAAGAAAGGATGATAACGATGGTATTACACGTTCAAGGTATGGCCTGCAAGCATTGCAGCAGCCGCGTGGAAAAGGTGTTAAACGCGCTACCCGGCGTGAGAGCCGCAGTGGATCTGGAGACCGAGACGGCGACCGTCACCGGTGAGGTATCGGTCGAGCAGCTGCGCGAAACGGTGGAGGCACTGGGCTTTACAGTGACCTCCGCAGAGGTGTGATCGGATGCCCCCTATGCAGCCTCCGGGCGGGGGAATGCGCGGCCCCGGCCGTCATCGCCCGCTGACCGAGGAGGAAAAGCGTCAGGCACCGAAGCTCAGCGGTGCGCTGCTGAAGCGTATCTTTTCGTATATGATCCCCTACTGGCGGCGGCTCATTCTGGTGATGCTTATTATTCTGCTGTCGGCGGGATTGGGGTTGCTGCCCTCGGTGCTTACCGGCCGTATGATCGACGAGGGCCTCATCGCGCGTGACCTGGACGTGCTGATCCAGCTTATCTTGCTGTCGCTGCTCGTCACGGTGGTTTCCAATCTCATCCATATTCTCCAAAGCTATTTAAATGCCACCATCGCGCAGAACATCACCTACGATATGAAAAACCAGATGTATGCGCATCTGGAGCGGATGTCCCATCGGTTTTACACCAACCGCCCGCAGGGCGAGCTTATCACGCGGATGACGGGGGATATCAGCGGCGTGCAAGCCGTGATCGCAAATACGATGACGGGGTTGCTGTCCAACGTCGCGGTGCTGGTGACCTCGCTGGTGGCGATGTATCAGATCCATTGGGTGCTCGCCACCGTCGGTGTGCTGCTGTTGCCGTTCTTTGTACTGCCCGCGCGTATTGTGGCGGGCTATCGCTGGAGGATCGCGTCCCGCACGCAGGAAAAATGGGATGAGATGAACCAGATTTTGAACGAGACGATGAGCGTCAGCGGTCAGATGCTGGTCAAGCTGTTTAACAAGGAAGAAATTGAGTACGAGAAATTCCGCACCGTCAATGGCGCGACCCGCCGCCTCAGCATCCGCGAAACGGTGGCGAGCGGTTGGTTCCGTATGGCGATCGATACGTTTATCGGCATCGGTCCGCTGCTGATGTACCTCATTGGCGGACTGCTGATGCTGAAATGGGCCATCGGCCCGGAGCTGACCGTCGGTGATATCACCATTATGGTGACACTGCTGAATCGGATGTTCCGTCCGGTCGATCAGCTGCTCAATATCGGTGTGGATATCACACGCTCGTTGGCACTGTTCGCCCGTATTTTTGAGTATCTGGATATCAAGCCGGAGATTGAGGATCGCCCCGATGCACGGGAGCCCGAGACCATCCGCGGTGATCTGTGCTTTGAGCACGTTGCGTTTTCGTATCATCCCGAGAAGCCGGTGCTGCGGGATATCCATTTTTCCGTGGAGCACGGTAAGAATATCGCGGTGGTCGGCACCTCCGGTGCCGGTAAGACCACGCTTATCAGCCTGATCCCGCGCTTGTACGACGTGACCGGCGGCCGCATCACGGTGGACGGTATCGATCTGCGCGATATCAAGCTGAAGACCCTGCGCCGCAGCATCGGTATGGTTACGCAGGATACGTATCTGTTCAACGATACCATCCGCGAAAACCTGCTGTATGCGAAGCCCGAGGCCACGCAGGAGGAGCTGGAGGATGCTTGCCGCAAGGCCAACATCCACGACTTTATCGCCGGTCTGCCGAACGGCTACGATACCGTGGTGGGCAACCGCGGGCTGAAGCTGTCGGGCGGTGAAAAGCAGCGTGTGTCGCTGGCACGGGTGATTCTGAAAAACCCGCCCATCCTGCTGTTGGATGAGGCGACCTCGTCGCTGGATTCCATTTCCGAGAGTCATATTCAGGATGCCATTCAGCCGCTGTTGAAAAATCGCACGTCGCTGGTTGTGGCGCACCGTCTGTCCACCATTCTGTCGGCGGATGAGATACTGGTCGTAGAGGATGGTGTCGTCGTCGGTCGCGGTCCGCATCATCGCTTGGTGGAGGAGAGCCACCGCTACCGCGAGTTGTACGAAACGCAGTTCCTGCGTCCGCTTGAAAATGCCAAGAGAAACGATTAACGATAAACAAGCGCCCCGAAAGGGGTGCCTTCCATAAAGCAGGTTTTACCTGCCGAAAAAACAAAAGGAGTACGGACATTTTTGTTCGTACTCCTTTTCACACACCTTGCTCTGCAAGGTATATGTGTTACACCTTTTTTGATGTGCGGTAGCATAGCCTCGCCCCATGGGAGAAGCGGCAGCCGAAGGCTGACAGAGAGAGTGATATTCACGCCCTCTCACCCGCTGTCGCGGGAGCTCTCCCGGAGGGAGAGCCTTTGATTTATGCGCCCCGAAAGTCCGTCAATTTTCCTGACAAGCACGGCTTTTGTGGACACAAAAACGAAGCCCCGCGCGAGGCGGGGCAATAATTTATTTGCACTCAGTCAAAAATCAATGGAATACACGGTATTTACTTTTTCAAATCCCAATTCAAATGCATTAAATCCTCCGTGCTTTTTTGCATATTCATCAAATTGAGCATCTTCAAAAGGAATATATCCTTTCTCCATAGCTGCATTTGTCGCCGTTAGATAAAGATATCTGATTGCATCTTTAGGAGTATCGGGTAAATTAGGTGTATGAACACAGTTGTTCAAGCAAAAGCCGTGTGTGCTCTGTAACCCGTCATAGGATATAGAAAGTAGCTTCTTGCCATCAAAAACACCAAACGGTTGCGAAAGAGGTCTTTGTTCAAGTGGCTTTTTTAGCAAGTTTTTAAGCCCGAACCCACCCGATTTCTTAAATATTTCATCGGGGTATTCTGCAATAAATTCGTCAACTGCTTCCAAATCTTGAGTCTGCAACACATGAATATCATACTTCTGTGCTTCTTTAGACAGAACAAACGGCTCTCCGAAATACATGGTTTCGTTTCTTTCTTTTATACCTTTGAATTGAATGCCCTCAAGTGCAGATTTCACATCTTCAAAGGCCACATCTTTATGAAATATACAATCAATATTGCTGGGTTTAAAAAGTAGGAGCTTATCAATATAATCTCGAAGATTGCCCAAATCGTCAAGAACAAGTGTTAAATAAGGATTTTCGAAAAAATTATCGATTGTAACAAATCCGTTTTCAAAAGGTCTTTGTCCGAAACGATTTTTGATCCGTTAAATGCAATCGTTACTGCCGTATATCCGTAACGTTTCGCGTCTTTTTCAAGAAGCCAATCGATAACCTCGTCGGCATCTTTTTCAAAGAAGTCGGGAAGAACATGACGAAATTCAGCAACAGCGGTAGCATTCAGTTCGTTGTCGGCCCAAACAAGCGGATATGCTTTCAGTTTTTCACGATATTCACTGGGCGTTTTACCGTATTGGTCCTTAAATGCGCACGTAAATCCTTCATGACTTTCATATCCGCACTCTAAGGCGATAGATAAAATATCACGTTCGGGAGATGTACGAAGCATGCGTGCGGCACGGTTTAATTTCCTGAATTTTACGTATTCCATAACGTTAAATCCCGTATGGTTACGAAAAATACGATTAAAGTAATCCGTAGAAAACCCCGCATTTTTTGCAACATCATCGAGAGTAGTTGTATTAGAACCCAAATTGTTGATATATTTTACAGCATTTTTATCAAGTCTCTGTTTTCCATTTCTTACCTCCTCTAATGGATAAATAAGCGGTTGGCCTCCTGCTTGTGATAATATTATATCATATCAATTTCTGTTTGTCTTGACGAAAAACGCTGAATTTAAAATGGCGTACCTGCTTTATCGCAGGTACGCCAACGGGGTGCTTGTTGTCTTTTGCGCATTATTCGCGTATCAGCCCGGTTGTATGATCTTCGCCGCAGGGGAGGGGCTGCTCAAAGGCGAGCCCGTACAGATCGGTCACGCGGTTTTCCAGTGTCCACAAGGTCTGACATTCCCGGTCGAGTTTTGCTACCTGCGACGAGCGGTACAGCAGCGGCACCGTCGGCTTGGAGACGGAGAGGATCTCCTTGCCGCGCTCGTTGGCGGCCAGCACCCGCGCATACGGCGGGCGGCGGGTGGCATACCCCGTGGGGATGCCCAGATACGCCGACCAGATCAGCCGCCGTACCCGCGTCAGCGGATATCGCTTGGTCTTGATAGTCTCTTCCAATTCCGCCAGCGTTTTTGCCTTACGGATGGCGTTATACACCCGATTTTCCAAGCCCTCGGAGATGCCCGGCACCGCCTGCAGCTCCGAGGGCGTCATCCGCCGCAACCGCGCGAGGACGGCGCGTTCGATCAGCACGGCATCCGCGGGAACGCGTCCCTTTTGCGCGGCATCCGATAAGGTCGCCGCACACGGGGCGGGCATATACGGCAGGGCGTTTATCAATCGGTCGGAGGACAGCAGCGTGCGCAGATAGGTGGCGGATGCCGTATCCCCGATGGGGGCGAGGCTGTCGTGTGCGCTGCCCTGCCGCTGCACCGTAAACGGCGCGATACGGCTGTTCAGTCGCCGCAACGCCTTGATGTATTCAATACCCAGTGTGTTGTTGGGGGTGGCGAGCACTGCCGCGACCTTTTCGCCGCCGATCTCCGTCAGTGCTTTTTGCTGTGCCTCGGGAAACGCGATGCCCATCCCCATAAAATATTTCAGCAACGAGCCGTAGCGCGGTGACTCCATCAGCACCACCGCTTTTTCCAACGGCGCCAGTGCTCCGGCTTCACTGCCGAAGCTCAGCACGTCCACACAGCCCAAGGAGTCCAGCAGCGAGACCGCGCCGAGCGCAAACCCCTCTGCCGAGGATAAGCACCACGGTGCCGGCAACTCGATGACCAGGTCGGCTCCGCCGGCCAGTGCCGCGCGGGCGCGGTCAAACTTCGGCAGGATGGCCGGCTCACCTCGTTGCACAAAGCTGCCGCTCATCACCGCGACGATATGCGTGGCCTCACAGCCGCCGTTCTTCGCCCGCGTTTTTTCCAGATGCCGGGCGTGCCCGTTGTGGAAAGGATTGTACTCCGCTATCACACCTGCAATACGCATCGGCAAACACCTCCGTGACTTTTTTCGAAAAAGCCTTGAAAAATTTTCCGTTTCGTACTATTATAGTATACAGTAAATGATTACAAAAATCAATATCAGGGAATAGAGGCGTATGTAAATGAAAATTCTGGTTATCAACGCAGGCAGTTCTTCGCTCAAGTATCAGCTTATTGATATGGACGGCGAGCTGGTCGTCGCCAAGGGTCTTTGCGAGCGCATCGGCATCGACGGTCGTTTCACGCACAAGACCGGGGATGGCCGCGTCGTTCAGCTCGACGTGGCTATGCCGGATCACGCTACCGCGTTCGAGCAGGTCAAGCAGGCACTGACCTCGGGTGAGGGCAAGGTCGTAAACGATCTGTCCGAGATCACCGCTATCGGCCATCGCGTCGTGCAGGGAGGCTCGAAGTACGACCGCTCGGTGCGTATCGACGAGGACGTGCTGAAGGCTGTCCGTGAATACGAGATCCTGGCTCCGTTGCACAACCCCGCTTGCCTGAAGGGCATCGAGGCGGCAACGGAAGCGTTCGGCACCGAGATCCCGCAGGTCGCGGTGTTCGATACCGCGTTCCATCAGACGATGCCCGAGGTGGCGTATCTGTGGGGTCTGCCGTATGAGTACTATGAGAAGTACGGTCTGCGCCGCTACGGCTATCACGGCACGTCGCACCGCTTCGTTTCGGCACGCTGCTGCGAGCTGCTCGGCAAGCCGGACGGCAAGGGCACCCGCATCATCACCTGTCACCTCGGCAACGGCTCCTCGCTGGCCGCTCTGCGTGACGGCAAGGTCATCGACACCACGATGGGTCTGACCCCGCTGGATGGCTTCCTAATGGGTACCCGTAGCGGTGCTGTTGATCCCTCCGCCGTGACGTTCCTGATGGAAAAAGAGGGCCTCACCCCCGAAGAGATGGATTCTCTGATGAATAAGAAGTCCGGTATGCTTGGTATTTCCGGCGTGTCCAGTGACGACCGCGATATCACCGCCGCGATGGATGCGGGCAATCCCCGCGCCAAGCTCGCGTGGGATCTGCGCAGCTACCAGATCCTCAAGTACATCGGCGGCTACGTGGCGGCGCTGGGGGGCTTAGATGCCATCGTTTTTACCGCCGGTATCGGTGAAAACCAGGATCGTCTGCGCGCCGAGCTGTTGGAGAGTCTGGCGTATCTGGGCATCAAGGTGGATGCCGAGGCGAATAAGGTACGCGGCAAGGAGCAGGAGATCACCACGCCGGATTCTGCCGTGCGTGCGTTCATCATCCCCACCAACGAGGAGCTTGTTATTGCCCGCGACACGAAGGCTCTTATCTGAGCACAAAATCAAAACAGGGCCGCCTGCAGGCGACCCTGTTTTTCCAATGTTCAGCGGTTGTCGTGTTGCTCCGGCAGCGAATTGCGGCGGCGGAATAGCAGGGTAATGCACCAAATACCCGCCAGCGCGACCAGTGTGTAGATCACACGGCTGATCGGACCGCTCTGCCCGCCGAAGATCCACGCCACCACGTCAAACTGAAACAAACCGATGCCGCCCCAGTTGAGCGCGCCGATGATCACCAAGATCAAGGCGATCGTATCCATAGAAGTCGTCCCTCCTCATTTGCGAATACCTGCATAATTTGCTTTCGCAACCTTAGTATAGGCGGCTTTTTGAGGAATATGCGGCACACTTTCGCAAAATATTTACAAATCTTTCATACTCTGTCGGCAAAATGATGTATCATACTATAAGGGTGAAGGTATGTTCGGCTACATTAAAACGTATCAACCGGAACTGAAAATGAGTGAATTTGAGCAATACCGCGGTCTGTACTGCTCGCTGTGCCGTCGGCTCGGCAAGCGATACGGTCCGTCTGCGCAAATGACCCTCAGCTACGATATGACGTTTTTGCTGCTTCTGTACCTCGCGTTGGCCGAGGAGTGTCCCGGCCATCACAAAGCCCGCTGTCCGTACAACCCGCTGAAAAAGCGGATGTGTTGCGGCGAGTCCCCGTGGCTGGATCGCTGTGCCGATGCATCGGTGCTGTTGGTCTACTACAAAACGCAGGACACCATTGCCGACAGTGCGTTTTTCAAACGCCTTGCGGCTCGATTGGCATTGATCCCGGCCGCACGTCATCGCCGCCGTGCCCTCGGGTACGAGCCGGAGATGGACAAGGCGATGGCCGCATATATCGCGGCCCAGACGGCGGTGGAGCAGGCGCGTACGTTCTCAACCGATGCCGCGGCAGAGCCGACGGCGCAGTTGTTGTCGTTTTTATGCACACGGCCCGCCCGCAACGAAAATGAACGCCGTGTTCTGGAGCGTTTCGGCTACTGCCTCGGCCGCTGGGTGTATTTGATGGACGCGGCAGACGATCTGGAAGGTGACAGCCGCACCGGCAACTACAATCCGTTGCTGGAGGATCACCGCGGTGAGCCGATCACACCCGAGCTGCTGGCCGCGTGCCGCGAGCGTGTGCGCTTTGCACTCAATGCCTCGCTGGCGGAATGTAAAGCCGCGTACGAGCTGTTGGAGATCCGTCGGTACGACGGTATCCTGCGCAACGTTCTGGAATACGGTATGGCCGGTGTACAGCACTCCGTGCTGGACGGCAGTCCCAAAATCCAAAACTGGGAGGTTTAAACGATGAAAGATCCTTATCAGATACTCGGTATTGACCGTAACGCGACCGACGACGAGGTGAAAGACGCTTACCGTCAGCTGGCGCGCAAGTATCATCCCGATAATTACGGCGATAATCCGCTGTCCGATCTCGCGAAGGAAAAAATGCAGGAGATCAACGAGGCATACGATACCATCATCCGCGAGCGTCGCTCCGGCCATCGGCAGGGGAGTGGCAGCACGTCCTCCGGTAGCTCGCATTATGAGGATATCCGCAATCTGATCCGCACCGGCCGCACGGCCGACGCGGAGACGTTGCTGGACGGTGTTCCCGCACCCTTGCGCGATGCGGAATGGTATTTCCTCAAGGGCAGTGTTCTCTACAAAAAAGGCTGGCTGGACGATGCGTACAGCCATTTCTCCACCGCCACGCGGATGGATCCCGGCAACGCGGAATACCGCGCGGCGCATAACCAGCTGGAGCGTCAGCGCCAGACCGGTGCGTACCGCACGCACGGCTCCTCCGGCGGTTGCTCGGGCTGTGACGTGTGTCAGGGTCTCATTTGTGCCGACTGTTGCTGTGAATGTATGGGCGGCGACCTGATCCGCTGTTGCTAAGCAAAGGGGCGTTGGTGTATGAAACGTACGGCACGGATCGCGTGGAGCGGTCTGATGGGCGCGCTGGCGCTGGTGTGCTTGCTGCTCACGGTGTTCCCCTTTGCCACCTATGCGCTGCCCGCGCTGGCCTCGGTGTTTCTGATGCCGGTGGTCATCGAGTGCGGCAAGCGCTGGGCATTGGCGGTGTATGCCGCCGTGAGCTTGCTGGCGTTGCTCATCGTATCGGATATGGAGGCGCGGCTGTTGTTCGTGTTCTTCTTCGGGTATTATCCCATCATCAAATCGTGGGCTGAGCAGCGTCATCGCGCTGTAGAATGGCTGTGTAAGCTGGGGATCTTTAATGCCGCCGTGGTATTGGCCTATACCGTGTTGTCCGCCGTCGGTTTTTCGCTTGCGGTGTTCAGTATCCCGGGTGTGGCGCTGCCGCTCGGGGTATTTCTCGCGGCGTTTCTGCTGGCGGGTAACGTGATCTTCGTGCTGTACGATATCGGCCTGACACGGCTACTCCCGCTGTACTTTTCGCGGCTTCAGCCATTGCTGCGCCGCCTCTTTCGATGAAAAAGCCCTTGCATTTTCCCTGAAAATGCGGTACACTTAACAAACTACCGCCAAGAAGGGTCGGATGACGTTGAAGATCGATCTCATTGCTCATATCACCCGGCAGATGCCGGATTTTTCGAAGGGTCAGCGGCTCATTGCTGCCTATATTCTGGAGCATTACGATTCCGCCGCGTTTATGACGGCGTACGCCCTCGGCGATGCCGTCGGCGTCAGCGAATCCACCGTGGTGCGCTTTGCGACGGAGCTGGGCTTCTCCGGCTATCCGCGTCTTCAAAAGGCGATGCAGGAGCTGGTGCGCAGTAAGCTCACGAGTGTGCAACGCGTGGAGGTCACCCGCGCCCGTATGCGGGACGATGAGGTGCTGGAAAACGTGATGTCCTACGATATGGCCAACATCCGTCAGACCTTAGCGGAGCTTGATCCGCAGGTGTTTGATGCCTCGGTGGATGCACTGGTACGCGCCCGCCGTGTGTATATTTTCGGTGCGGGCAGCTGCCGCGCACTGGCCAACTTCTTAGCGTATTATCTGAAATTACTTCTGCCGGATGTCCGGCTGATCTCCACCTCGGGCGAAACCGAGATTCTGGAGGAGATGTTCCCCATCAGCGTGGAGGATGCCATCATCGGTATCACCTTCCCGCGGTATTCGGCACGTGCCGTCAAGGCACTGCACTTTGCTCATTCCCGCGGTGCGCAGGTCATCGCCGTTACTGATAGCCAGCGTTCACCCATTGCGGATTTTGCTACCTACCTGCTGCTGGCACACAGCGATATGGCCACCATCGTGGATTCGCTGGTCGCGCCGCTCAGTGTCATCAATGCGCTGACGGTCGCTATCTCGCTCAAGCGGATGGAGGCCAACCGTGCCACACTCACCGAGCTGGAATCGCTGTGGGAGACTTATCAGGTCTACCAGCCCATGGAAAAGCACATAGCGGAGGCTACCGATGAGTGAGCCGTTACACGTTGTTATTGTCGGCGGCGGCGGCGCCGGACTGATGGCAGCAGGCTGTGCCGCACGGCGTGGCTTTCGTGTCACGGTGGTCGAGCGTAACGAACGTCCCGCCCGCAAGGTGATGATTACCGGCAAGGGTCGCTGTAATGTCACAAACGACAGCACGCCCGCCGATTGTGTCGCCAATGTCCCCGGCAACGGTCGGTTTTTGTACAGTGCGTTTTCCGCGTTTTCTCCGCAGGATACGGTGCAGATGTTTACCAAACTCGGCGTTCCGCTCAAGACTGAACGCGGTCGCCGGGTGTTTCCGCAGTCGGATAAGGCCGTGGACATCGTGGATGCGCTGGTGCGCTATGCCCGCTTCGGCAGCACACGGTTTATCACGGGTCGCGTTACCCGCTTGCTGATCGAGGACGGCGTGTGCTGCGGCGTTGCTTTGGAGAATGGACAGGAGCTGCCCGCCTACGGTGTCATCGTGTGCACGGGCGGATGCTCGTATCCGGGCACCGGCTCCACCGGCGACGGCTATGAGCTTGCCCGTCAGGCGGGGCACACCATCATTCCGCCGCGTCCGTCGCTGGTGCCTCTGGAGATCAGCGAGCCGTGCTGTGCAGATATGCAGGGTCTCTCTCTGCGGAACTGTTCATTGTCTGTCACCGATACCGTTACCGGCAAACCGGTGTTTGAGGAATTTGGTGAGATGCTGTTTACACACTTCGGCGTATCCGGCCCGCTGGTGCTCAGTGCCAGTGCCCATCTGCGCGATATGGTGCCCGGTCGCTATCGACTGTCTGTCGATCTCAAGCCCGCGCTTACGCCCGAGCAGGTGGATGCGCGGCTGGTGCGTGAGTCGGAGGAAAAGCCCAACGCGTGCGTCGGCAATATGCTGGCAGCGTTGCTACCGAGGTCGCTCATTGCTCCCGTGCTGCGGGCGGCGCAGGTGGCGGGGGAGACCAAGTGTCATTCCGTGCCCCGCGAGGCGCGGCAGCGGCTCGGTGCGGCGCTCAAGGGCTTCCCGCTGACTGTGCAGGGCTTTCGCCCTATTGCTGAGGCGATCGTCACGGCGGGTGGGGTCAGCACCAAGGAGCTGAACAGCAAAACGATGGCTTCGCGCTTGGTCAGCGGGCTGTCGTTCGCCGGGGAGGTCATCGACGTGGATGCGTATACCGGTGGCTTCAATCTTCAAATCGCCTTTTCCACCGGCGTGGCCGCGGGGAATTATATTTAACCGCAACTGACGCATTCAAGCCCGCCTAAAACGGCGGATTTGTGGCGCTTTGTGGCTTGTTATCATCGCAAGGCGGGCGCCTTGTTTCTTCTGCCGCACCCCAAATCATCCCCCAATCCGTCCGTTTATAGGTCGGAGAATTTACTTTGAGGGAACTGGTGTGGGTGCAAGAGCAAACACAGTAAATCCTTTTGGATTTACGAGTATTTTAGGGCAACAGACGTAGCGTTTTCCCAAAGTAAATCGGGTTAGAATGCGTCAGTTGTGGTTAGAGGATGTTGACTTATGATGAACACGACCGTAGCTGTAGCCATTGACGGGCCGTCCGGTGCCGGGAAGAGCACCATTGCCCGTATTCTGGCGACCGATCTGGGCTTTGTGTATGTCGATACCGGTGCTTTGTACCGCGCTGTTGGTCTGGCGATGCTGAGCCGCGGCATCGACCCGCACGACGAAGCCGCCGTTACGCCGCTGCTGTCGGAGTTGCAGGTGTCGCTCGGCTACGTTGACGGTGCCCAGCGCGTGTTTTTAAACGGCGAGGATGTCAGTGACCGCATCCGCACCCCCGAGGTGTCGATGGCGGCCTCTGCCGTGTCGGCGTTGCCGCCGGTGCGTCGGTTCCTGTTCGATCTGCAGCAGGATACCGCCCGCCGTCAGAACGTCATTATGGATGGTCGCGATATCGGCACCGTCGTGTTGCCGTTTGCCAAGGTTAAGGTGTTTCTTACCGCTTCGGCCGAGGATCGGGCACAGCGTCGCTTTGAGGAATTACAGCAAAAGGGCGTTGCCACCACCTATGACGAGGTGCTCCGCGATATGAAGGAGCGCGATCACAACGATTCCCACCGCGTTGCGGCACCGCTGCGTCCTGCGGAGGATGCCGTGCTGGTGGATACCAGCGGCAACACGCTGGAGCAGTCGGTGGCACTGCTCAAAGCACTGGTCAAAGAACGTCTGAAAGGATGACGGAGCGTATGTGGTTGGGTCGATTCCTGGTGTATCTGCTGACACCGCCGGTGCGTGCACTGATGCGTGTCAGGATCATCGGTAAAGAGAATATACCGCCCGTGGGCGAAAAACTCGTGCTGTGCTGCAATCATATCTCCAACTGGGATCCCGTAGTGCTGGAGGTCGCGCAGCCTACACGGCACATCTATTTTATGGCGAAAGCCGAGCTGTTTAGCAACCGTCTGTTTGCGTGGTTTCTGGGCAAGCAGATCGGTGCGTTTGCCGTCCACCGCGGCACCGGGGATACCGACGCACTGGCTACCGCCAAGCAACTGGTGGAGGACGGAAAAATTATGGGTATCTTCCCGGAAGGCACCCGTTCGAAGGATGGTAAGCTGATGCGTGCCAAATCCGGCACCGCGCTCATCGTGGCGCAGACCAGGGCTACCGTATTGCCGGTAGCGATCGTGGGGCGCGGCCAGCGTCTGCGGCCGTTGCGCCGTACGCTGGTGGTCTACGGCAAGCCTGTCTCGCCGACCGAGCTGCATCTTGATGGGGAAAAGCCGGATATTCGGTATGCCTCCCGTCGGCTGATGGAGATCATCGGCGAGCTTATTGAGCAACACCGCGCGGAGGTGGAGCGATGACGATCCGAGTTGCGGAATCCGCCGGCTTCTGCTTCGGTGTGAAGCGGGCGGTGGATGCGGTGTACGAGCTGTTGGACAGCGGTAAGACCGTCTGTACACTCGGTCCTATTATCCACAATCCGCAAATGGTGGAGCAGCTCTCGCAGCGCGGAGTCCGTATCGTGGACGATGTATCGCAGGTGCCGCCGGGCGCCACGCTGGTCATTCGTTCCCACGGTGTGCCCGAACGTGTATATCAGGCGTTGGAAAACGCCGGTATTGAGTATCACGATGCCACCTGCCCGTTTGTTGCGAAGATCCATCGCATCGTGGCCGAGCAGTCGGCCAAGGGAGCGTCGGTGCTGATAGCGGGAGATAAGGATCACCCCGAGGTTATCGGTATCCGCGGTCATCTGCACGGGTCGTCGTATGTGTTTTCCACCGAGCAGGAGCTGCGGGAACTCATCGAACGGGGCGTTCCTGCCGCCGATGAGCCGCTGATTTTGGTGGCGCAGACGACTTTTCACACAGATATCTGGAAAAAATGTTCGGAAATCTCAAAAAAACACTATACAAATCTTCAAATCTTTGATACAATATGTAACGCAACTGCGCGTCGGCAGGCGGAAGCAGTTGCCCTGTCACGGGAAAGTGATGTTATGGTTATTGTCGGTGGACGCCAGAGCTCCAATACCGCGAAGCTTCGGGATGTCTGTCAGCAAGGCTGCTGTACGGTGCTTATCGAAACGGCTGCCGAGCTTACGGCGGAACAATTCTCCGGTGCTCGTGCCGTTGGGATCACCGCAGGAGCGTCTACGCCCGCCGATATTATAAAGGAGGTACTTTCTACTATGTCCGAGATCGTCAACAACAGCGAAGTCAAAGAAACCGAGGTGGCGGAGGCTACCGAAACTGTCAAATCCTTTGACGAAATGAGTTTTGAGGAGGCACTGGAAGCTTCTCTTCAAAGTTTAACTACAGACGAAAGAGTGCGCGGCATCGTCATTGCCATTGCTCCCAATGAGGTGCAGGTAGAGGTCATCGGCCGCAAGCAGACGGGCTACATCCCGGCTGACGAGCTGTCCGCCGAGGGCACCGATCCCGCGAAGCTGGTCAACATCGGCGATGAGCTGGAGCTGCTCATTATGCGTACCAACGATCAGGAAGGCACCATTATGCTGTCCAAGAAGCGCGTGGATGCCAAGAAGGGCTGGGATACCATCGTCGCCGCCGGTGAGAGCGGTGAGATTCTCGAGGGTGTCGTGACCGACATCATCAAGGGCGGTATGCTGGTCGTGTCTCACGGTGTCAAGGTGTTCGTGCCTGCCTCCCACGCGTCGCTCGCGCGTATGGAGGATCTCAGCCCCCTGCTGAAGACCACCGTTCGCTTCAAGATTCTGGAGACCAATCAGGCCCGCCGCCGCGCTGTCGGCTCGGTGCGTGAGGTCGCCCGTGCGGAGCGCAAGGAAAAGGAAGTGGCGTTCTTCGCTCAGGCGGAGGTCGGCCAGAAGTACACCGGCACGGTACGCTCGCTGACCTCTTACGGCGCGTTCGTCGATCTGGGCGGTGTGGATGGTATGGTCCACGTGTCCGAGCTGTCTTGGAAGCGCATCAAGCATCCCTCTGAGGTCGTCAACGTCGGCGACGTCGTCGAGGTGTACATCCGCGATCTGGACGTTGAGAAGCGCAAGATCTCGCTGGGCTACCGCCGTGCGGAGGATAATCCGTTTGAGATTTTCAAGAGTCAGTATGCCGAGGGCGACGTCGTCACCGCCAAGATCGTGGGTATGACCACGTTCGGTGCTTTCGCCCAGATCCTGCCCAGCGTGGATGGTCTCATCCATATTTCGCAGATCGCCAACCGCCGTATCGACAAGCCGCAGGATGCGCTGAAGGTCGGCGAAGAGGTGCAGGTCAAGATCACCGGCATCGACGTGGAGCACAAGCGCATCAGCCTGTCCATCCGTGCCCTGCTGGAGGACGCTCCCGCTACAGAGACTGCTCCCGAAGCCGCTGACGAGGCTGTTGAGGAAGTTGCCGACGATAAGGCCGACGAGGAGTAAGCATCAAAACAAAAAAGGAAACGGGTCTCCCGTTTCCTTTTTTTGAAACAACGATTGAGGAGGAACTGTAATGATCGCTATTGCTTGTGACCACGCCGGCCCCGCTTTGAAGGAAGAGATCAAGGGTCTGCTTACCGAAATGGGCTATACCTACCGTGACTTCGGCACCGACACGTCGGACAGCGTGGATTATCCCGTCTACGCATCCCGCGCGGCTCGAGCCGTTGCCTGCGGCGAATGTGAAAAGGGCATCGTTATTTGCGGTACCGGCATCGGTATCAGCATTTCCGCCAACAAGGTCAAGGGCATCCGCTGTGCACTGTGCAGTGAGCCGTTGTCCGCCAAGCTTACCCGCCAGCACAACGATGCCAATATGGTGGCCATCGGTGCCCGCGTGACCGGCGGCGAGTTGGCGAAGGCGATCGTTCGTGCGTTCCTTACCACCGAGTTTGAGGGCGGCCGCCATCAGCGTCGCGTTGATCTGATAACAGCGGTGGAAAACGGTGAGGTGCTCTGATATGCGTAGTACGTCTGTTGCCGCGCTGGAGAGCGTGGCTGCGGCACTGCGCCGTAACAATATGTATGCTGTGTGCGTCGGCACTGCCGCTGAGGTGGTGCCGGTACTGCGCACTATCCTGAAGCCGGGGGACACCGTGGCCGTCGGAGGCTCGCGTACGCTGGAGGAGACTGGGGTGTTGCCTCTGCTGCGCGACGGCGACTATCGGTTCCTGGATCGGTACGCACCGGGTCTGACCCCGGAGCAGATCCGTGAGGTGTTTGTGGCCAGCCTCGGTGCCGACGTATATCTGTGCTCGGCCAACGCCGTCACCGAACAGGGCGAGATATACTGCGTGGACGGCAACGCCAACCGTATTGCCGCGCTGTGCTACGGTCCGCGTACGGTAGTGCTGGTGGTCGGCTGCAACAAGCTCGTTCCGGATATCGCGGCGGCACAGTATCGTGTCAAGACCGTGGCGGCCCCCCGCAACACTGCCCGCTTGAACTGTGCTACCCCGTGCGCCGCGACCGGCATCTGCTGCAAGGCGGACAGCCCCGTGGCCACCGACGGTTGCTCCTCTGCGGCCCGCATCTGCTGCTCGTATCTCGCGCTGGGATACCAGCGCATACCCGACCGAATCAAGGTGATTTTGGTGAACGAGCCGCTTGGCTTTTAAGCTGACAAAAATTCACAATTTTTGTCGGTGGCAAAACCTTTCGCGTTTAAAGCCGAAAACAGCGCCTATACTATATGTAGTGGTTTGGATGAAAAAATTCCGCTTTTTTACAGAAAATGTTTGATTTTTCTAAAAACTATGGTATACTGGTTTGTGGAGTATAACAAGGGGTCGTTCTGTCCCTTGATAACAGCCATCCTACATAGCGAACTTTCAATCAAGCTTGCGGGGAGTGGGTAGTTTGGATAAGTATATCATCTGCGGTGAACGGCGCTTGGCCGGCACGGTGGATATCAGCGGCGCGAAAAACGCCGTGGTGGCTATTTTGCCGGCCACGGTGCTCGCCAACGGTGTCTGCCGCATAGAGAACATTCCGAACATTGCCGATGTGAACACGGCACTGGAGATCTTAGATTCTCTGGGGGCTACCGTGCGCCGCATCGATAAGCATACCGTCGAGATCGATTCGCGTACCATCGTCACCCAAACGGTGCCGCACGACCTCGCCAAGAAAATGCGTGCATCGTATTATTTTATCGGTGCGTTGCTGGGTCGTTTCGGCAAGGCCAGTGTTCCGATGCCGGGCGGTTGCTATTTCGGCGTTCGTCCCATTGATCAGCATCTCAAGGGTTTCACCGCGCTGGGCGCGCAGGTGTTGCCGATGAAAAACGGGATGATCAGCGCGTGTGCCGAGGAGCTTGTCGGCAACTCCGTGTATCTGGATATGGTGTCGGTGGGTGCTACCGTCAACATTATGCTGGCGGCAGTATATGCGCAGGGCACCACCGTCATCGAAAACGCGGCGAAGGAGCCGCATATCGTTGATCTGGCCAACTTCCTGAACTCGATGGGCGCGGATGTCCGCGGCGCGGGCACCGATGTTATCAAGGTGCGCGGTGTCACCCGCTTGTATGGTACCACCTATTCCATCATTCCCGACCAGATCGAAGCCGGCACCTATATGGCGGCGGCTGTGGCCACGGGTGGTGATGTGACGGTGCGCAACGTCATTCCGAAGCATCTGGAATCCATTACCGCCAAGCTACAGGAAATGGGTGCTCGGATCGAGGAATTTGACGAGGAGATCCGCGTGTGCGCGGGCGAGAGCATGTGCCACTGCAATGTGAAAACGATGCCGCATCCCGGTTTCCCCACGGATATGCAGCCGCAGATCGCGGTGTTGCTGTCGATGGCGGAGGGGACAAGCATCATCAACGAGGGCGTGTGGGAAAACCGCTACCGCTACGTGGACGAGCTACGGCGTATGGGTGCCGAGATCCAGGTGGACGGCAAGCTCGCCGTCATTCAGGGCGTTCCGCATTTAACGGCGGCTCCCGTCAAGGCGATGGATCTGCGCGCCGGTGCTGCGATGGTCATCGCGGCTCTGGCGGCTCACGGTGTCACCGAGATCGAGGATATTCAATACATCGAGCGCGGCTACGAGGATCTGGTAGAAAAGTTGCGTGGTCTCGGCGCGGATATTCGCCGCGTTTCCGAAGACGAGCCCGCATTACAATCCGCACAATAAGCTGTTTGGCGGCGCACACTGGTTTGAGTGTGCGCCGTTTTTTAAGAAAGGAAGTATTATGGCTCGGTTTTCTCCCTTATTCAGCGGCAGCAGCGGCAACTGCCTGTACGTCGGCACCGGCGAGGCTGGTTTGCTGGTGGACGCGGGTGTCAGTGCCCGCCGCATCGAACGCGCACTGTGGGCACGGGAGATTGATCCCGGCAGTATCCGCGCGGTGCTCGTTACCCACGAGCATACCGACCACGTCACCGGTCTGCGGGTGCTGTGCAAGCGATTCCGCATCCCGGTGTACGCCAGCGTCGGCACCGGTGAGGCCCTGCGCGCGGGCGGCTTGTTGGAGCCGCAAACGCTGTGCCTACCTATCACCGATGACCAACAGATCGGCGAGTTCAAGGTTACGCCGTTTGCGACCTCGCACGATTGCCGCGAAAGCTATGGCTACCGCATCACGTTGCCGGATGACCGCTGCGTCGGTGTGGCGACCGACCTCGGCGTGATGACGCAGACGGTGCGGGATCATCTGCGCGGCTGCGATCTGATACATATCGAATCCAATCACGATATCCGTATGCTGGAAAACGGCCCGTATCCGTATCCGCTCAAGCGACGTATCCTGTCCGATCGCGGGCATTTATCCAATGCAGCGTGTGCCCGTGAGCTACCGAGTCTGGTGCGGGACGGAACGACCCGCATTTTCCTCGGCCATTTAAGTCGGGAGAATAACGTCCCTGAACTCGCGTACGCCACCGCGCAGGCGGAGCTGAACGCTTGCGGCCTGATAGAGAATATCGACTACGTGTTGCGTATTGCGCCGCCGGAGAATGACGGCGCGTATCTGGTCTTTTAGAAAGGGGTGAACGACGGTGCTGACAGTCACGCTGGCCTGCGTAGGCAAGCTCAAGGAAGCCTATTGGCGGGAGGCGTGTGCCGAGTACGAGAAACGTCTCGGTGCGTTTTGCCGCCTGCAGATCGTGGAGGTCGCGGAGGAACGCTTGCCCGATGCCCCGTCTGCCGCACAGATCACCTCCGCCATTGAGGCGGAGGGTCAGCGGTTGTTATCCCGTATTCCCGCCGGTGCGTCGCTGATCGCCTTGTGCATTGAGGGCAGGGAAATGCCGTCCGAGGCCTTGTCAAAGCAGTTGTCGCAATGGACGGTGGACGGTGTCAGCCACGTGGCGTTCGTCATCGGCGGTTCGTTCGGCTTGTCGGATGCCGTCAAGCGTGAGGCACGCTTGAGGCTGTCCTTCTCGCCGATGACCTTCCCGCATCAGTTGGCGCGTATTTTGACATTGGAACAGATCTACCGGGCGTTCCATATCGCCTCGGGTGGGAAATATCACAAGTAAGGAGAGACTGCTATGGCACGCAACCGCGTAAAACTCACCATCGCCGGTACGGAGTATATCCTTGTTTCGGATGAGCCGATCGCCTATGTGGCACAGCTCGGTCGCGAGATAGATGCTGCTCTGACAGAGCTGACGGATGATGGCCGTATGCCCCCGATGAAAGCCGCGGTGCTGACCGCGATCACCGAGTGCGACAAGGCGCACAAGGCGGAAGCCGCGGCAGATCACCTGCGTGACCGGCTGCGGGAATACCTTGCCGAAAACAATGCCCTGCATGCCGAAGTGGAGCGTCTGCGTCGTGGTTAAGCCGGAGCTGCTGTCACCGGCAGGCTCGCAGGAGTCGCTGGTCGCCGCCGTCCGCGCGGGCGCGGATGCGGTGTATCTCGGGGTGGGGACGTTCAATGCCCGCCGCAACGCCCGCAATTTTTCCATAGAAGCTACAGACGATGCGGCCTGCTCCTTGGAGGAGGCGGTATCGTTTTGTCATACCCGCGGTGTTCAGGTGCATCTGGCGCTCAATACGCTGGTGCGTGACCGTGAACTGCCGGAGGCGCAGCGCATTGCCGAAGCGGCCTGCGCTGCGGGCGTGGATGCGCTCATCGTGCAGGATCGCGGGCTGGCTCGTTTGCTGCACGCCGCCGCACCGACGATGCCCCTGCACGCGTCCACGCAGTTATCCTGCCACACCCCGGCGGGCGTTGAAGCACTGCGTGATGCCGGCTTTTCGCGGGTGGTGCTGGCCAGAGAAATGACCCGAGAGGAGATTGCCGCCTGCCGTGACCTCGGCTGTGAGCTGGAGGTGTTTGTACACGGTGCCTTGTGTATGAGCGTGTCGGGTCAATGCGAGCTGTCCGCCCTGCTCGGTGGGCGAAGCGGTAACCGGGGCTTATGTGCTCAGCCCTGCCGTCTGCCGTTTGCCGTGGGTCGTGCCCCGCGTGGGGGTGAGACGGCTCTCAGTCTGAAGGATCAGTCGCTGTATGCGCATCTGGATGAACTGCGCGGGCTTGGTGTGGCTTCGCTGAAGATCGAGGGGCGGATGAAGCGCCCCGAGTACGTCGCTGCCGCTACGGCGGTGCTGCGCCTCCTGCTGGACGGCAAAACGCCCGACTCACAGCTTATGGATGACCTGCAAGCGGTGTTCTCCCGCTCCGGCTTTACCGACGGCTATTTTACGGGCAAGCGCGATGCCGCGATGTTCGGCAGTCGCCGCGAGGCGGACGTGGCTACACCCGCAGTGCTCTCACGCCTTGGGCGGCTGTACGACCGCGAGATGCCCCGCGTTCCCGTCACCCTGACGCTGACGGATGCTCCTTTGACACTCACCGCGGAGGACAGCGACGGCAACACCGTCTCGGTCACCGCGCCGACGGATACGCCCGTGCTGGATCGTGCATTGGATACCGAGCGGGCTAAGGCTCAGCTCGGTAAGACCGGCGGTACGCCGTTTATCGCCACGGTGACCGAGGCTTGCTCGCCTGCGGTGCCGTTGTCGGCGATCAACGCCCTGCGCCGTGCCGCATTGGATGAGTTGTCGCAGAAGCGTGGGCAACCCCGACCTGTCGCGTATACGGCCGCACAGCCGTCGTTCGTGGCACTGCCGTCGGGGTTGCTGCACGGCTTGGTCGCCCGCGTGGAGCGTGAGGAGCAGATCGCGGGGGAGGCGGAGCATTGGATCGTGCCGCTCGGTTGCCGTCCCGCTGTGCCGCACTGGGGTGTGGAGATACCGCGCGGCTTGTTCGGTAGGGAGGAGACGGTGCGCCGCGCTCTGCGGGAAGCCGCGACGGCGGGTGCCTGGTTTGCGTTGTGCAATAACGTCGGCGCGGTGCCTCTCGCACGGGAGGTCGGTCTGCCTCCGGTCGTCGGTTCTTTCTGGAATATCACCAATGCCGAGGCATTGGCGGCAGCCGCCGGGGACGGTGCGGCCGCAGCCGTTGTGTCGTTTGAGCTGACCTTCCCGCAACTACGGTTTGCGGAGAGAAACGGCTGTACCGGCTTGTTTGCCTATGGCCGTCAGCCGCTGATGCTGCTGCGGAATTGCCCGGTCTCTGCGGCGAAGGGCTGTGCGTCGTGCGACGGAGGCTCGGAGCTTGTTGACCGTACGGGGGCGCGTTTCCCGGTGCGCTGTCACGGTGGCTGCGGTGATCTGCTCAACGCGGTGCCGCTGTATCTGGCCGACTGCTTGGAGGAACTGCCGCAAACGGCGTTCCGATATTTGCATTTTACCGACGAAGCGCCCGAACGGGTCGCCGAGGTACTGCGTGAGTACCGTGTCGGTGCCCCCCCGCCGCCCGCCTTTACCCGCGGGCTGTATAAGCGGGGCGTGGAATAACGAAATACAACGGCGGATGCGTGATGCATCCGCCGCTTCTCTTTTTTATCAGCTTGTCATAAACGCGTCACCAGCCTCATAGGAATGTACAAACAATGATGTGAGCGGAGGAAGGACTATGACAGCGAGCAATACCATATATCAGGATATCGCCACCCGAACCGGCGGGGACATTTACATCGGCGTGGTCGGGCCGGTACGAACGGGTAAATCCACCTTTATCAAGCAGTTTATGGATACGTTGGTGCTGCCCAACATTGACAGCGAATACAGCCGCGAGCGCGCGGTGGATGAGCTGCCTCAGTCGTCGGCAGGTCGTACCATTATGACCACCGAGCCGAAGTTTATCCCCGAGCAGGCGGTGGGCATCACCGTCAGCGGTACGGCGGGGATGCGGGTACGTATGATCGACTGCGTGGGCTACGTTGTGCCGTCGGCGCTGGGCTACATCGAAGAAAACGCCCCGCGTATGGTCAAGACCCCGTGGTTTGACGAGGAGGTCCCGTTCAATATGGCGGCGGAGGTTGGTACGCAAAAGGTCATTGCGGAGCATTCAACCATCGGTCTGGTCGTTACTACCGACGGTAGCATCACCGAGATCCCGCGGGAGGAGTACGCCGAGGCGGAGGAGCGTGTTATCCGTGAATTACAGGCGATCAACAAGCCGTTTGCGGTACTGCTCAACACCACCGACCCGGGCAGCGACGCGACGCGTGCGCTGTGCGGTGAGCTGGGCGAGAAATACGGTGTGCCGGTATGCCCGGTCAACTGTCTGGAGATCGGCGAGGAAAAAATCCGGGAGATCCTCAAAACCATTTTGTTTGAGTTTCCCATCCGTGAGATCGGATTCAAAATGCCGCCGTGGGTGATGGAGCTGGAGCGCGAGCATCCCGTGCGCCGCAGCATCGTCGGTACGGTGCGCGAGGCGGTCAGCGGCGTGCAGAAGATCCGCGAGCTGAACGCGGTCAGCCGTGCTCTGGCCGAATGTGACCACCTCAGCGGCGTGTCGCTGGAGGAGATCGATCTCGGCAGTGGTAGCGGTGTGGTGGAGCTGACGGTGCTACCTGAATTGTTCTATCAGGTGCTCAGCGAGACCACGGGTATCCCCGTCGCCGACGAGGGTGAGCTGATGACCCGTATGAACGAGCTGGCGGATATCCGCCGCCGGTACGATAAGATTAAGGCTGCACTGGATCAGGTGGAGGCTACGGGCTACGGTATTGTGATGCCGTCGCTGGACGAAATGGCACTGGATGAGCCGGAGATTATCAAGCAGAGCGGACGGTACGGTGTCCGTCTGCGCGCGAGTGCGCCGTCTATCCATATGATGAAGGCCAACATCACCACCGAGGTCGCGCCCATCGTCGGCTCGGAAAAGCAATCCGAGGAGCTGGTCAACTACCTGCTGCGTGAGTTTGAGGAGGATCCCTCGAAGATCTGGGATTCCAATATTTTCGGCACCTCGCTGTACGGGCTGGTGAACGAGGGCCTGCACAACAAGCTGTACCGTATGCCGGGTGATGCGCGTCTAAAGCTGAAGGATACGGTCGAGCGCATTATCAACGAGGGCTGTAACGGTCTGATCTGTATTATTGTATAAGGAGGCACTTACTATGGCAGAACAACGTCGCACGCGATCCCGCTTATCGCTGATCGCGGTACAGAGCATCGTGTGCGGCGTTATCCTGCTGCTGGCACTGCTGCTGCGGCTGATCGGCGGGGATACGTGGGATCAGTTGCGCACCGTTTTTCAGCACTGGATGACCGACGACGGCCTCGCGGCCCTGGTGGAGCCGGAGCCCGAGGCCGCCGGTGGGCGGGATATCCCGGTCGGGGAGGCGGTATCGGTGCTCGTGCCGCCCGAGGGGGCGACGTTTGCACCGATTTCGCTGCCGACCACCGGGGTCGCACCGTTGCACAGCGGTGAGGTGACCTCGGTATTCGGCTACCGTACCGATCCCATCCGCGGAGGGACAGGCTTTCACACCGGTACGGACGTTTCCGCACAGGAGGGGGAGGCACTTTACGCGCCGTATGACGGCACGGTGACTGCGGCGGCGTGGGATAACAGCTACGGCTATTACGTCACCGTGCGTGCAGGTGACGTTGACATTCTATATGCGCATTGCTCGGTGCTGTTATGCCGTGAGGGCGACGATGTTAAAGCTGGGGATACCGTGGCTCGCGTGGGTAGCACGGGCGATTCCACCGGTAACCATGTGCATATCGAGCTGCACCGTGCGGGCATCTGCTACGATCCCGCACCGCTTATCCCGGAGACGTGGTATGCTTGAATGGCGTTGGTGGGGCGTGCGCTTTCGGCTGAGTCTCCTGTTCCCTGCGGCAGTGATCGTGATGCTGTCGCTTGACAAAAGCGGGTTGACCGCGCTGTGCCTGGCGGCCTCGCTTCTTCACGAGCTGGGGCATTTTGTGATGATGCTGCTGTGCCGTGACCACCCCGCGTGTGTGACACTGGATGTGTTTGGGATGCGGGTAGAGCGTCGCCCGACACAGCGACTGGGTTACCCCGCGCTGTGCGCGGTATCGCTGGCAGGCCCCCTGATAAACGCCGCGTGTACCGCGGTACTGCCGTCCGAGGCGGCACTGGTGCACGGGGTGCTGGCAGTGTTTCATCTCCTGCCCGTCACGTCGCTCGACGGCGGTGAGGCGCTGTATGCGCTGTTGTGTTGCCGCTTGTCAGAAGAACGCGCCGCGCGGATACTGCGCGGCTCATCGGCGGTGATACTGCTGCCGCTGGCAGCCCTCGGCTTTTGGCTATTATTCGGCTACCGCAACTTTACGTTGCTTTTTGTCAGCCTCTATTTGATTTTACGAATGTTTTTGCACGAGGGGCATTGAAAAATCGCGTCAAATATCGTATACTGGGGTTACAGAGTTACGCCTTTATAGGAGGTACGATATGGCGCTGACATTGGACGAGTTATTTGAGCGGGTGCAAAAGCCCGCCCGCTATACCGGCGGTGAGCTTAACAGCATCGTGAAGGATAAGAACAAAGTCAATGTCCGATTTGCGTTTTGCTTTCCCGATCTGTACGAGGTGGGAATGTCGCATCTGGGTATGAAGATTCTCTACGGTCTCAAAAACGCCGTGGAGGATTTTTGGTGCGAGCGCGTATTTGCGCCCGATACCGATATGGAAACGCTGATGCGGGGAAATAATATCCCGTTGTTTGCGCTGGAAAGCCGCGATCCCATCCGGGACTTTGATTTCGTCGGCTTTACGCTGCAATATGAGATGTGCTACACCACCATCTTAAATATGCTGGATCTCGCCGGCATCCCACTGCGCGCCGATCGGCGCGGGAGCGATATGCCGCTCGTCATTGCGGGCGGCCCGTGTGCCTGCAACCCCGAGCCGCTCGCGGATTTCTTTGATATCTTTGTGATGGGTGAGGGAGAGGAAGTCAATCTGGAATTGATGGAGCTGTACCGTGAGCATAAAAACTGCGGCTACGATAAGCACACGTTCCTGAAAGCCGCCGCGCAGCTCGAGGGTGTGTATGTCCCCGCGTTTTACAAGGTCACGTATCACGAGGATGGTCGCGTCAAGGCCGTCACTCCGTGCGAGGGTGCTCCCTCCACGGTACGCAAGCGCATTGTCAAGGAGCTGGATACAGCGTATTACCCGGAGTCCTTTGTCGTGCCGTTCATTGATATCGTGCACGACCGCGCGATGAGCGAGATCTTCCGCGGCTGCATTCGCGGCTGCCGCTTCTGTCAGGCGGGCTTTATCTACCGCCCGGTACGTGAAAAATCGGTGGAGACCATCAACCGCCAGAGCCGCTGCCTGTGCGAGACCAGCGGATACGAGGAATTTTCGCTGTCGTCGCTGTCTACCAGCGACTACCCCCATCTGGAGGAGCTGCTGACGCAGTTGCTCTCGTGGGCGGAGGAGCAGCACACCAATATTTCGGTGCCGTCGTTGCGTGTGGACGGCTTTTCCGAGGAGCTGGCCAATCGGCTGAACGTGTTGCGCCGTAACGGACTGACCTTTGCCCCCGAGGCGGGTACGCAGCGGTTGCGCGATGCGATTAATAAAAATCTCACCGAGGATGAAATTCTGGAGACCGCCCGCCGCGCGTTTGCCGGTGGCTGGACGTCGGTGAAGCTGTATTTTATGATGGGTCTGCCCACCGAAACCGACGAGGATATCGTGGGTATCAACACGCTGGGTCAGAAGATAGTCAACTGCTTTTACCAAAACCCGAACAAGCCCAAGGGCAAAGGCGTGACGGTATCGGTCAGTGTGTCCTGCTTTGTGCCGAAGCCGTTTACCCCGTTTCAGTGGGAGCCGCAGGACAGTCTGGCACAGATGGAGGACAAGCAGTGCCTGCTGCGTGAATCCGTAACCACCAAAAAGGTATCTCTGAGCTGGCACGATGCCAAGACCAGCTATCTGGAAGCGGTGCTTGCCCGCGGTGATCGCCGCTTGGGCGCGGTGCTGGAGGAGGCGTTCCACCGCGGCTTTAATCTGGACGCGTGGTCCGAGCACTTTGATTTTGATATGTGGATGGCCATTTTCCGCGACAAGGGTCTTGACCCGAATTTTTATGCTGGCCGCCGCCGAGAGGCAGACGAGGTATTCCCGTGGGATCACATCGATGTGGGCGTCAGCAAGACGTTTTTGTGGGCAGAAAATCAGCGTGCGCACGAGGCGGTGACTACGCCGAACTGCCGTCAGGAATGCTCGCATTGCGGTGCCGCCTGCTTCAAAGGAGGGATCTGCGTTGAACGACGTTAAGGATTTCACCACCGTGCGTATCGTGTTTTCCAAGATGGGATGCGCACGGTACATCTCGCATCTGGATCTCAACCGCACGATGACCCGTGCTGTGCGCCGTGCGGGGTTGCCTATCTGGTACACCGAGGGATTTAACAAGCACCCGTATCTCACGTTTGCGTCACCGCTGTCGCTCGGCTACGAGGGCGAGCGGGAAACGATGGATCTGCGCTTGGCGGGGGAGATGGAGCTTCTCGAGCTGGTGCAGCGGCTGGATGCCGTGATGCCGGAGGGACTGCATATCCTCAGTGCCGCGCCTGCTGTGAAAAAGGCGGGCGAGGTGGCGTGTGCTGTGTATCGGCTGTCGCTCGGCTGTACAGCCGCGGCGGTAGAGGAGCTACTCTCTCAGTCGTCGGTCACGGCGGTCAAGCGTACCAAGAAAAAGGAGCTCGTTACCGTGGAGCTGAAGCCCGTGCTGGATGCGGCGGGCAGTGTTATCACGCAGATCGAGAACGGTGTGCAGTGGGAGCTGACACTGCCGTGTAGCAGTGAGCAGTCGGTGAATCCGGCACTCATCGTGGCCGCCCTGCGTGAAAAGGAGGGCGCGGATCTGCGTTGCTCGGTGCGCCGTTTGCGCGTGTTGGCGCGTGACGGCAGCGAGTTTGCATAATTTTCAAAAAAGTGCTTGCTTTTTTGAAAAGGGCGTAGTATACTGTATCAGTATGAATGTCCGTCCCGCCATCATCCGGGCGGGATGGGGATGAATGCCGAGCGAAAGCGAGACATGAAAGCGGGCATTCCTCTGTCGGCGGCAGTAGCCGGTCTGGGCAAGAATGTCTGAAAAAACAAGGAGGATTTTCTAATGGATGCGTTGAAACTCATTGCCTCGGATAGTATCAAGGAGGCGGCTCCCCAGTTTGCGATCGGTGATACCGTTCGTGTCGATGTTAAGATCCGTGAAGGCGACCGCGAGCGTATTCAGGCGTTCGAGGGTACTGTTATTGCCAAGAAGGGCTCCGGCGTGGCCGAGACCTTTACGGTGCGCCGTGTGTCCTACGGTGTCGGTGTGGAGCGCGTGTTCCCGTTGCATTCTCCCAATGTGGCGGCTGTCACCATCGTGCGTCACGGTAAGGTTCGCCGTAGCAAGCTGTACTACCTGCGTGATCGCGTCGGTAAGGCTGCGAAGGTCAAAGAACTCATTAAATAAGGTGGATAGGGGAGAAAACGGTGCGTTTTCTCCCTTTTTCTTATTACGGGAAAGGAGAGCGTGCCGTGGACGGACGTCACGAAAAAACCGAATGGCGGAAAGCGGCGCGCCGTTTTCTTCCGGGTGCGTATTACGTGCTGTCGTGTTTGTGCGTATTCACCGTGGTGCTGGTGTTGCTGACGGCGTTTTTTCGCCCATGTACCGTGCAAGGGGGGTCTATGATCCCTACGTTGCAGGACGGCGACCAGCTGTTGCTGAGTTGCTGGGAGCGTGAGCCGCAGTACGGTGATATCGTGGCCATCCGCCGCGAGAACGAGACACCGCTTATCAAGCGGGTGATCGCCGTGGCGGGAGATACGCTGTATATCGACGGTGACACCGGTGAGGTCTACCGCAACGGGATGCTGCTGGACGAGCCGTATCTGTCGGAAAGCACACCGCCCAAGGACTTAGCCGGTGAGATCACGGTGCCGGAGGGGCAGATGTTCGTGATGGGCGATAACCGCAGTGATTCGCACGACAGCCGCTATAAGGATATCGGTCTGGTGTTGGTGGACAACGTCATCGGCACGGCGGTGTTTCGGTTTTATCCGCTGTCCGAGTGGGGAGGGCTGTAAGTATGGAGCAAAAGAATATTCAGTGGTTTCCGGGGCATATGACCCGCACCCGCCGCCGCATCATCGACAAGCTGCCGCTGGTGGATCTGGTGGCCGAGATCATTGATGCGCGTATCCCCGTCAGCAGCCGAAATCCGGAGCTGGACGGCCTCATCGCGGGCAAGCCGCGGCTGATCGTATTGAATAAGACCGATATTGCCGACGAAGCCGCCACCAATGCGTGGCTGTCGCACTTCGCGACCAATGGTATCCCCGCCATCGCGGTGGATTGCAAAAGCGGTCGCGGTGTGCAAAAATTCGTACCGCTGTTGCGTGAGATACTGCGGGATAAGCTCGCCGCGTGGGAGCAGCGCGGGATGACTAACCGCGCTATCCGTGTGATGGTGGTGGGTATCCCCAACTGCGGGAAATCGTCGTTTATCAACCGTATGGCCAAGGGCGGCAAGGCCAAGGCCGAGGACCGTCCCGGTGTCACGCGGGAACAGCAATGGTTCGTGATCGACAGCGGTGCACAGCTCTTGGATACACCGGGTGTGCTGTGGCCGAAATTCGAGGATCAGACCGTAGCGCAGCGTCTGGCCTATACCGGTGCGATCCGCGATGAGGTGCTGGATAGCGAGGAGCTGGCCTGCGGCCTTCTGGAGATACTGCGCGAGCAGTATGAGCCGATGCTGCGGGAACGGTATAAGCTGACAGGCGAGCTGCCCGAGGAGGCTTACGAGCTGTTGGAGCTGATCGGTCGCAAGCGCGGGATGCTGGTCTCCGGAGGTGAGGTCAATACCGAGCGCGCCTCCATTATGCTGCTGGATGAATTTCGCGGCGGTAAGCTCGGGCGCATCACGCTGGAGCGGCCGCGTTGACCGAAACGGAAAGGAGCCGTACGATGGAACAGCCAAAGAAGCGAAATAGCTGGTACGAGTGGGCGCAGATCATCTGCGGCGCACTCGTATTCATCACGCTGCTGTATACGTTTTTGTTCCGGATGGTGGATGTCAGCGGCTCGTCGATGGACTACACGCTGAGTGACGGTGAGCGTCTGGTGCTATCCAGCCTGCCGTATGTGCCTGAGTATGAGGATATCGTTGTCATCAGCCGTGGTGACACGGCGGAGCCACTTATCAAGCGGGTTATCGGTCTGCCGGGGGATACCATCCGCGTGGATGCCGCCACCGGGGCGGTATACCGCAACGAGGTACTGCTCACGGAAGCCTACGTCCACGATCCTACCGATGCGGAGCAGCTGGACGGGTCGGTCACCGTGCCGGAGGGTCAGCTCTTTGTGATGGGGGATAACCGTGCGAAAAATCATTCGCTGGACAGCCGTACCTTCGGCTGTATTCCGATAGACAACGTGGTGGGCAAGGCGGTGTACCGCTTGTTCCCGCTGGATCGGATGGGAGGCATCTACGAATGACCAATGCCGAATTTGATGAACTGATCCGCGCGGAGGGCACGTCCCTGCTGTGCGGGGTGGACGAGGCCGGACGCGGGCCGTTGGCCGGGCCGGTATTTGCCGCAGCGGTCATTCTGCGTCCCGACGCGGTGCCGGAGGGACTGAACGACTCCAAAAAGCTGTCGGAGAAAAAGCGCGAGGCCCTGTTTGATGATATCTGTCGTGACGCGCTGGCCTACGGCATTGCCTCGGCATCGGTCGAGGAGATCGAGGAATACAACATTTTGCAGGCGACGTTTTTGGCTATGCGGAGAGCAGTGGAGAGCCTGTCGGTCACGCCGGAGCTGCTACTGATTGACGGTAACCGCACCCCGTCGGGGCTCACCGTGCCGTCGCGGACGCTTATCAAGGGGGATGCGCTATCCGCCTCGGTAGGTGCGGCCTCCATTCTGGCGAAAGTCAGCCGTGACCGGCTGATGCTAGAGCTGGATCGGCAGTATCCGGAATACGCGTTTGCCAAGCACAAGGGCTATGGCACGGCGTTGCATTATGAGAAGCTGGCGGCCTACGGGCTGTCACCTGTGCATCGTCCCAGCTTTCTCAAGAAGCTGCACTAAGGGGGATACACGGTGGCCGGAGTATCCAAGGGGGCAGCCGGTGAGGTGCTGGCTGCCCGTTATTTACGCGATCAGGGCTATGAGCTGCTCGGGGCAAATTACCGCACTCGCTTCGGTGAGATCGACATAATCGCCGCGGACGGCACGTATATTGTGTTCGTAGAGGTCAAGACCCGTGCACAGAATTCGTTTTACGCCCCGCGTGAGGCGGTGACAGCGGCAAAACAGCGGCGCATCGTCAAAACGGCACTGTTGTTTTTGGCGCAGCACCCTACCAAGCTGCAACCGCGCTTTGACGTTATCGAGGTCATCACCGCCGTGGGGCAGCCGATGACGTTGGTGGAGCTGAATCATTTGAAAAATGCGCACGGAGGCTGACCCTCAGCGGAGGGATGTGTGTGCGGTTATTCGACATTCATTGCGACACTCTGGCCGAATGTTATCGGGACAGAGCGTCGCTTTGCCGCAATGAGCGGCAGATTGATCTGAAACGGGGGCGGCAGTATCGACCGTGGTGCCAGGTGTTTGCCGTGTGGGTGCCCGATACCCTGCGGGGTACGGCGGCGTTCCGCTATACCCGTCGGGTGCTGGAATTTGCGCGTGCGGAGGAGAAGCGGTATCCGCAGCAGCTCGCAATCGTGACCGACCGCGACGGGCTGGAAGCTGCCGTGCGCACCGAGCGATGCGCCGGACTGCTGGCGGTGGAAAGCGGCGCTGCTTTGGGAGGTCGTCTTGAGCGGGTGTCCCGTCTGGCGACGCTCGGGGTGCGTATCATCACCCTAACGTGGAACGGCAGTAACGAACTGGGACACGGCTGTCTCGCGGAAAACGGCGGAGGATTGACCCCGTTTGGGCGGTGCGCTGTGCGTGAAATGTATCGGTGGGGAATCATTCCGGATGTGTCGCATCTGAACGAGGCTGGGTTTTGGGATGCGGCGACGCTGAGCGATCAACCGTTTATGGCCAGCCACTCGCTGTCACGGGCGGTGTGTGACCATCCGCGCAATCTGACCGATGCGCAGTTCAAGGAGCTTCGGCGGCGCGGCGGCTTGGTCGGGCTGAACTTCTGCGAGGCACAGCTGGGCGAGCAGAGCTTTGACGTGGTGTACCGTCATTTGTCGCACTACCTGGAGCTGGGCGGCGAAAGCACCGTTGCGTTCGGCGGCGATCTGGACGGCACTGACCTTCCGGAGACGTGGCAGGGGATCGCCGTTTACGGGCAGCTTGGGGCATATCTGTTGAAGAAAGGGATACCGGAGGCGGCGTTAGACCGTTTGTTTTTTCAAAATGCGTTTGATTTTTTCTACAACACTTTACAAGCGGCGGAAAATGAAGTACAATAAAAAGTAATTTGAAAGCAAAGGCGAGGTCGGTAGCAATGATGTATACCAGCACACGTGACCGTTCTGTTTCTGCGACAGCGGCGCAGGCGATCACACAGGGCATTTCCAACGAGGGCGGTCTGTTCGTACCTGAGCAGCTTCCGCAGTTCAGCAAAGACGAATTGGCGGCAATGGTGCCGCAGAATTATATTGAGCGCGCCGTGACCGTGCTGTCTCGTTTTCTGACGGACTTCACTGCGGACGAGGTGCGTGACTGTGCCCAGTCGGCGTATGGCACCGGCCGTTTTCTGGCACCGGAGGTCGCGCCCGTTCATTCGCTGAAGGATGGCGTACACGTGCTGGAGCTGTGGCACGGCCCGACCTGCGCGTTCAAGGATATGGCGTTGCAGATCCTGCCGCACTTGATGCGCGTTTCGGCGCAGAAAACGGCGGACGGCAAGGAGATCGTCATTCTGGTCGCTACTTCCGGAGATACCGGTAAGGCGGCATTGGAGGGCTTCCGCGACGCGGCGCATACCCGCATTCTGGTGTTCTATCCCGAAAACGGTGTCAGCCCGATGCAGAAGCTCCAGATGACCACGCAGGAGGGCACCAACGTCGGTGTGTGCGCCATCCGCGGCAACTTTGACGATGCGCAGAGCGGTGTCAAAACCATTTTTACCGATCCTGCGATGCGGGCGGTGTTGGCCGAGCAGGGGATGATGTTCTCGTCGGCGAACTCCATCAACTGGGGGCGTCTGGTGCCGCAGATCGTGTATTACTTCTCGGCGTACTGTGAATTGGTCTCCGCAGGCTCCATCGCGATGGGCGACGCGGTCAATGTCGCGGTACCCACCGGCAATTTCGGCAACATTCTGGCCGCCTACTACGCCCGCGAGATGGGTCTGCCCATCGCGCGGCTGATCTGCGCGTCCAACTGTAATAACGTACTGACGGATTTCATCCGTACCGGTACGTATGACCGTCAGCGCGCGTTCCACACCACCATCTCGCCGTCAATGGATATTCTCATCTCCTCCAATCTGGAGCGTCTGCTGTACCATCTGTCCGGCTGTGATGCCGAGTTGGTGGCAGGCCTGATGAAGCAGTTGCAGGAGACCGGCCGCTACACCGTGCCGGCTGAACTGATGGAGAAGCTCCGTGCGCTATTCTCCGCCGGCTGGTGCGACGATGAGCAGACGATGCAGGCGATCCGCGATACCTATGAGCAGCAGGGCTATCTGTGCGACACGCACA
Source organism: uncultured Eubacteriales bacterium (assembly GCA_964470515.1). Taxonomy (GTDB): domain Bacteria; phylum Bacillota; class Clostridia; order Oscillospirales; family Acutalibacteraceae; genus RGIG3009. The sequence goes on from CAYYDD010000002.1 coordinate 55,292, forward strand.
CCGCAGTGGCGGTGTCTGTGTGCGAGCAGTACCGTGCCGAGAACGGTGATAACACGCCCATCATTCTGGCATCCACCGCCGATCCGTATAAATTCTCTGCCAGCGTGCTACGTGCGCTGGGTGCCGAACGCGAGGATGAGGACGAGTTCGACAAGGTAGAGCGTCTGAACGCCCTCACCGGCGCGCCCATCCCGCCGTCCCTGGCGGCACTGAAGGGCCGTCAGCCGCGGTTTACGCAGGTGTGCGACCGCGACACGATGGAGCAGACCGTGCGGGCCCTGCTGTCCGTGCAATAAGAACGGGGTGAACACGTGGCACTGTTCGTGTTATCCGACACCCATCTGTCGCTGAGCGCGGACAAGTCGATGACTGTGTTCCGCGGCTGGGACGATTACGTGGAGCGTCTGGAGAAAAACTGGCGGGCACTGGTGCGTCCCGGGGATACGGTGGTCATCGGGGGGGACGTTTGCTGGGCGATGGCACTGGAGGATACGCTGGCCGATTTTACGTTTCTAAACGCGTTGCCCGGTCGCAAGCTGCTGCTCAAGGGTAACCACGATTATTGGTGGTGTACCCGTCGTAAGATGGATACGTTTTTGAGCGATAACGGGCTGGACACGCTCGCCATCGTGCATAACGATGCGGTGGCAGTGGACGACCGCTTCGCCGTGTGCGGTACGCGCGGCTGGTTTTACGATGAGAGCGAGCCCGATAACGGCAAAATTTTGCGTCGTGAGGCTGCGCGCTTGCAGACCTCACTGGACGCGGCACTGAAAACGGGGCTGGAGCCCATCGTCTTTTTGCACTACCCGCCGCTGTTTGACGGTCGCGAATGTGTGGAGCTTTTGGATGTGCTGCGGGCTTCGCCGGTCAAGCGGTGCTATTACGGGCACGTTCACGGAGCCGGAATACGGCAGGCGTTTCAGGGCGAATGGCAGGGAATACAGTTCCGGCTTACCTCGTGTGACGCATTAAGCTTCTGTCCGATGCTCATTCCGGATTAAAAACTTAAGAAAACACCGAAAAATTCGGAAAATATAGTGGAAATTTTCTTCAGAATATGATACAATAACTTGTATTTATGATACAATAACTTGTATTCAAGGATTTACAAATCGTAGGAGGCAACAATCATGGCATTGAAGCAGGCAAACAAAGTGGAGACCAACCGCGTCGAGTTGGAGATCGAGGTCAGCGCCGAGGCGTTTGAGGCCGCGGTTTCCGCCGCGTATCGCAAGAACGTCGGCAAGATCAACGTCCCCGGCTTCCGTAAGGGCAAGGCACCCCGCGCGATCGTGGAGAAGAGATACGGCACCGGCGTGTTTTACGAGGATGCGATCAACGATCTGTATCCGACTGCGCTGGATGAGGCGATCCGCGAGTCCGGCTACGAGTATGTGGAGGATAAGATCGATCTGGATGTCGTCTCTGTCGGCCCGGAGGGTCTGTGCTTTAAGGCCGTCATCACCGTCAAGCCCGAGATCGAGCTGACCGAGTACAAGGGCCTGAAGGGCAAGAAAAAGACCGTTTCCGTGAAGGAAGACGAGGTCAAGGCCGAGCTGGAGAAGTTGCAGGAGCGCAACTCCCGTTTGGTGACGGTGGAGGATCGCGCCGCTGCTGACGGCGACACGGTTGTGTTCGATTTCGACGGTTACGTGGACGACGTGGCCTTTGAGGGCGGCAAGGCGGAGAACTATTCGCTGGTGCTTGGCTCCGGCCAGTTCATCCCCGGCTTTGAGGAGCAGATCGTCGGTAAGAAGCCCGAAGAGGCGTTTGACGTGAACGTTACGTTCCCCGAGGATTATCACGCCGCCGAGCTTGCCGGCAAGCCCGCCGTTTTCAAGTGCGTGCTACACGAGGTCAAGGTGAAGGAGCTGCCCGAGCTGAACGACGATTTTGCGAAGGATTGCAGTGAATTTGATACGCTGGACGAGTTGAAGGCCGATACCAAGGCGAAGCTGAAGCAACAGAAGGAGCGTGCCGCTGACGAGGCGTTCGAGACCGAGCTGATGGATCAGCTGTGCGCTGCGGTGCAGGGCGAGATCCCGGAGGCTATGTACGAGAACCGCATCAACGAGAGCGTGCAGGATTTTGGCTACCGTCTGCAGATGCAGGGCTTGGAGCTGGACACCTACCTGAAGTACACGGGTATGGATATGGCGGCGTTCCGCGCCGGCTTCCGCGAGCAGGCTGAGCGTTCCGTCAAGGTGCGTCTGGCACTGGAGAAGGTCGCGCAGCTGGAGGGCATCGCTCCCACTGATGAGGAAGTGGAGGCCGAGCTCCAGAAGTACGCCGATCAGTACTCGATGGAGCTTGAGAAGATCAAGTCCCTCATTCCCGAAGCCAGTGTGCGCGGCGATCTGGCCGTGCAGAAGGCGATGGAGCTGGTAAAGGCAAATGCCGTGGCTCCCGCCAAGACTGCCAAGAAGAAGGCTGAAAAGGCGGAATAAGAGCCGCTTTCCCGTCCCATATTAACACAGAAGAAAGGATGAGCGTTATGAGTTTTATTCCCTATGTTGTAGAACAGACCAGCCGTGGTGAACGTAGCTACGATATTTTCTCCCGTCTGCTGAATGACCGTATCATTCTGTTGTCGGATCAGGTTAACGACACGACGGCCTCGTTGGTCGTGGCTCAGCTTCTGTTCTTGGAGGGGCAGGATCCCGATAAGGATATCCATCTGTATATCAACTCACCCGGCGGCTCCATTTCCGCCGGTATGGCGATCTACGATACGATGCAGTTCATCAAGTGTGACGTATCCACTATCTGCGTCGGTCTGGCGGCAAGTATGGGCTCGTTTCTGCTGGCCGCCGGCACGCCCGGTAAGCGTCTGGCGCTGCCTAATAGTGAAATCATGATCCATCAGCCGCTCGGCGGTGCGCAGGGTCAGGCCAGTGATATCAAGATCCAGGCCGACCACATCCTGTTTATCCGTAATCGGATGAACACGCTGCTTTCGCAGATGACCGGCCAGCCGATGGAGATCATCGAGCGCGATACCGACCGTGACAACTGGATGACGGCGCAGCAGGCCGTGGAATACGGTATTATCGATAAGATCGTGGAGAAGCGTCCCTAAGCTTACGACCGATAACTAAGACGGAGAGGATATGACACATGCCGAAGAACGACGAAAACCGGTCGATCTGCTGTTCCTTTTGCGGAAAAGCGCAGGACGAGGTATACCGCCTGATCGCGGGTCCCGGCGTTTACATCTGCAACGAATGCATTGAGTTGTGCACCGAGATCCTGGAGGACGGTGCGCATTTCAGTAAGCGTGCGCTGGATTCCGATACCTCGTTTACGCTGCCCACGCCGAAGGAGATCAAAAAATCACTGGATGAATACGTTGTCGGGCAGGATGCCGCGAAGGTGGCACTGTCGGTGGCGGTGTATAACCATTACAAACGCATTTATATGCAAAAAGAGGGCGATGTGGAGATTGGCAAGAGCAACGTGCTGTTGCTCGGTCCCACCGGTGTGGGTAAGACCGCACTGGCCCAGACCTTAGCCAAGACCCTCAATGTCCCGTTCGCCATCGCGGATGCGACCACGCTGACCGAGGCCGGTTATGTGGGCGAGGACGTGGAGAACATCCTGCTTCGCCTGATCCAAGCGGCAGAGGGCAATATCGAGCGTGCGCAGCGCGGCATCATCTATGTAGATGAGATCGATAAGATCGCCCGCCGCAGCGAGAACCCCTCGATTACCCGCGACGTCAGCGGCGAGGGCGTGCAGCAGGCACTGCTGAAAATTCTGGAGGGTACGGTGTCTAACGTTCCCCCGAACGGCGGCCGCAAGCACCCGCAGCAGGATTTTATTCAGATCGATACCAGCAACATCCTGTTCATTCTGGGAGGTGCGTTCGACGGCATCGAAAAGATCGTGGAGAAGCGTGTTTCGTCCGGCGCGATAGGCTTCGGCAACGAGGTCAAATCTAAAAAGGATTTTGAGCAGGGCGAGATGTATCGTCAGATCGTGCCGCAAGATCTCATCAAATACGGTCTGATCCCCGAACTGGTCGGTCGTATGCCGGTCATTACGGCACTGCAACCGCTGGATGTGGACGCGCTGGTGCAAATTCTGAGCAAGCCGCGCAACGCACTGCTAAAGCAGTACGTCAGCCTGCTGAAGATGGACGGCGTGGAGCTTGTGTTTGAGCCGGATGCTCTGGCGGCCGTGGCGGAAAAAACGTTGAAACGCAACACAGGTGCCCGCGGTCTGCGGTCGGTGATGGAGGAGCTTCTTACCGAGCTGATGTTTGCTCTGCCCACTGACTACACGGTGGAGAAGGTCATCGTGACCCGTGCCTGCGTGGAGAATGGCGCTATGCCGGAGCTTATCAAAAACCCCGAGAAAAAGCCGACCCGCATCAAAACGCCGGGTAAGAAATCTGCCCGCCGCAAGGTGACAGCATAAGCTGATCCAGTCAGCAATCGGCGCGGTACGCTGTCGATTGCTGACTTTTCGCTACACACAGGAGTGACTGATACTATGAGTTCGTTACAAAGGCGGGTGTCCCGCATCACCACGCTACCGCTGCTGGCACTGCGCGGTCTGGTGGTGTTCCCGCAAACATCGGTGCATTTCGATGTGGGACGTGAAAAATCAATAGCCGCATTGCATGAGGCTATGGCCGCCGATCAATGCTTGTTTTTGGTGTCGCAGACTAATGTTGAGGACGAGGAACCGAACGTCGATCAGCTGTGCGCGACCGGTGTGGTGGTGCGCGTTCGTCAGGTGCTGCGTATGCCGTCGGATACGCTACGCATTATGGTGGAGGCGCAATACCGCGCCCGTATCCGCACCGTGGTACAGAGCGATCCGGTGTGTATGGTCGAGGTTAAGGAATGCTTGACCCGCGGCTTGACTGATCCGGCAGAGGCGACTGCCTACCGTCGGGAATGCCACGCGTATTTTGACCGTTACGCCGCGCTTTCCGGTGAGATCGACGAAGAAACGCGTCGCCGCATTGGTATGTGCCGCGATATTGAGGTATTACCCGATATCATTACTGATTCTCTGCCTGCGCCTTCCGAGGAAAAGCAGCCGATACTGGATGCGCTGTCGCTGGAAACGCGGTTGCATACGGTGCTTCGGTTGCTGGCATCGGAGATCGATATTCTGGAGCTGGAACGCGGCATCGAACAGCGGGTGCAGACCGCTATTGATAAAAATCAGCGCGACTATTACCTGCACGAGCAGATGAAGGTCATCGCGTCCGAGCTGGGCGAGGAGGATGACCCTGTGGGTGAGGCCGAGGAGTTGCGCCGCACCGTCCGGGAGCGTCATCTGCCGGTGGAGGTCGAGCAGAAGCTACTCAAGGAATGTGACAAGCTGGCCAAAATGCCGTTCGGCTCGCACGAGGCGACGGTGGTGCGGCTGTACTTAGATACCTGTCTCAGCCTGCCGTGGGGTACCTACTCCGAGGAACAGCTGGATCTGGAGGCGGCAAGCCGTATTCTGGAGCGCGATCATTACGGCTTGAAAAAGGTGAAAGAACGCATTCTCGATCTGCTCGCGGTGCGCTGTCTTACCGGCGGTACAAAGGGACAGATCATTTGCCTGGTCGGCCCTCCCGGTGTGGGTAAGACCTCAATCGCCAAGTCCATTGCTGAGGCTCTGGGGCGTGCGTACGTGCGTGTGTCGCTGGGTGGTGTGCGTGACGAAGCGGAGATCCGTGGTCACCGCCGCACCTATATCGGCTCCAAGGCCGGGCGTATCATTGAGGCGATTATGCAGGCCAAGACCTCCAATCCGCTGATCCTGCTGGACGAGATCGACAAGCTGGCTTCCTCGCCGAACGGCGATCCGTCCTCGGCCTTGCTGGAGGTGCTGGATACCGAGCAGAATTTCTCGTTCCGCGATCATTATCTGGAGTTGCCGTACGATCTGTCGCAGGTGCTGTTCATCACCACCGCCAACAACGCAGAGGATATCCCCGCCCCGTTGTATGACCGTATGGACGTGATCACGCTGTCCAGCTACACGGAGGAGGAGAAATTTCATATCGCCCGCGAGCATCTGGTGAAGAAGCAGCTGAAGCAAAACGGCTTGAACGGCCGTCAGCTTCGTGTTACGGATGCCGCGCTCCGTTTACTGATCGACGGGTACACCCGCGAGGGTGGCGTGCGTAATCTGGAACGTTCGCTGGGCACACTGTGCCGCAAAAGTGCGCAGAAGATCGTGTCGGGTGAAGCTAAGAGCATCAACATCCGCCCCGAATCGGTGGAGAGCTATCTCGGTCCGCGCCGCTTTAAGGACGATGAGACCTCCAAGGTGGATGAGATCGGCGTGGTCAACGGCTTGGCGTGGACGGCTGTCGGCGGCGAGACGATGCCCGTTGAGGTCGCTGTGATGGACGGCACGGGCAAGGTGGAGCTGACCGGCTCGCTCGGTGACGTGATGAAGGAATCCGCCCGTGCGGCGATCAGCTACGTGCGATCCCGAGCGGATCGCTGGCATATCGACGGCGATTTTTATAAGACCAAGGATATCCATATCCACGTGCCGGAGGGTGCGGTGCCGAAGGATGGCCCGTCCGCCGGTGTGACGATGGCGACGGCGATGGTGTCGGCGCTGACGGGTATTCCGGTGCGCCACGATGTGGCGATGACCGGTGAGATTTCGCTACGCGGCCGGGTGTTGCCCATCGGTGGCTTGAAGGAAAAAACGATGGCGGCGTATCGCCATCATCTGACCACGGTGGTCATTCCGCAGGCGAACGAGCCGGATCTGGCCGAGCTGGACGACGTGGTGCGCAGTAAGCTGCGTTTCGTGACGGCGCAGAGTATGGATACCGTGCTGGAAACGGCACTGAGAATGTGAGAACAGAGGAGGCGGCAGAGTGAAGATCGAATCCGCACAATTTGAATTATCGGTAGGACTCGGCAGTCAGCTGCCGCCGTCCGAACTGCCGGAGGTGGCAGTATCGGGCCGTTCCAACGTGGGGAAATCCTCGCTTATCAACCGACTGCTCAATCGCAGATCGCTGGCGCGCACCAGTGCCACGCCGGGCAAGACCGTCACAGTCAACTTTTACCGGCTGGATACGATGCGACTGGTCGATCTTCCCGGTTACGGATATGCGAAGCTGTCGCGTTCCGAAAAGCAGCGGTTTTCCGATGCGATCGGCAAGTATCTGGGTGATGACCGCGACCTGCGCTTGGTGTTGCAACTTATTGATATGCGACATCCGCCCACGGAGGATGACTGTCAAATGCTGGAGGCTCTGGCCGAAAGCGGGCTACCGTTCCTCGTGGTGCTCACGAAGTCGGATAAGCTTAACCGCACTGAACGCGCAGCGCAGCTCAAGCTGTTTGAAGAAGCATTTGCCGAGTATGAGGGCTTGCAGGTCCTTCCGTTTTCGTCGCAAAACGGCGAGGGCGTGGAGACACTACGTGAGATATTGGCTGAGGTTACCGCAGAATGAAAGGACGGATGATGATGGTTATCGAAAAGAAGACCTACGAATCCCCTGATATGGAGTTCTTGACACTGACGACACCCGAGGAGTTGGCCTCTCTCAGTGTGGACGATACGTCGGATGAGCCACAGCCCTACGCTACAACGAGCGACAGCAAATGGACACCGTGGATATGACGCGTTGATTTTAAATTTTTCCAACTGTGTATTGTTTCCCAAAGCAGGACAAACTATAGCTGACGAATGTATCTCATTCGTCGGATCTCAGCTGAAGGAGGTACCGGTATGGAAATCAATACTTGCAAGGAAAACAAGGCGATCCAGTGTTCGGTGCAGCAGTGCCGCTATCATTGCACGGAAGGCAACTACTGCTCGCTGAATTCGATCAAGGTGGGTACGCACGAAATGAATCCCACCGATTGTCAGTGCACGGATTGCCAGTCGTTCGAGTGCAAATAAGCTGACAAACAAAAACGGAGAAAGACCACACGGTCTTTCTCCGTTTTTCATTACGACGTGTTACGACATCAGATCCTTCATCGTATACAGCCGGGCGGGGCGGCCGACGAGGAACTGGGCGGCGCTGACAGCACCGGCGGCGAAAATTTCCTTGGACATTGCGGAGTGGGACAGGCTGATGCATTCATCGTGCCCGGCAAACAGGATTTCGTGCTCGCCCACGATGGTGCCTCCGCGCACCGAGCTGAAGCCGATCTCGTGCGGATCACGCTTTTCGCGGACGGCGTGGCGGTCGTACACCGATTTCGGCGCATAGGGGAGCCCCTCGGCCACCGCGTCGGCCAGCATCAGTGCCGTGCCGGACGGAGCGTCGATCTTCTGGTTATGGTGCTTTTCGATGATCTCCACATCAAACGATGCGCCGAGAATGGAAGCCGCTTTCTTGGCAAGCTCGGCGAGCAGACTGACACCCAGCGACATATTGGCACTGGAAAACAGTGCGATGTGCTGTGCCGCGTCATTTACCAGAGCACGGTCTTCATCTGACAAGCCCGTGGTGGCGATGACAGCGCCCATCCCATGCTCCTCAGCGTAGCGAAGCACGCCGGGCAGTGCTGAGGGGTGTGAAAAATCAATGACGACATCCGCCGTGATATCACAGTTTTGTGGGTTGGCGTACACCGGAAACCCGGCGGCGGAATCAGTGTTGCGGTCAAATCCCGCGACGATCTCGCAATCCATCCGTTCTTTGACGCACGCGGTAACGGCGCGTCCCATCTTGCCGTTGCAGCCGCAAACGATCAGCCTGGTCATACAAACAATCCTTTACTTTATAAGATCATACCGCTCTAGCACCGCCCGCAGCTTTTCCTTGGCGGCGGCATCCATTTCGTACAGCGGGAGTCGGCATTCACCGACGTTCATTCCCATCATATTCATCGCTTCCTTGACGGGAATGGGGTTGACATCCATAAACAGCGCGTTGGCCAGCTCCAGATACTTCAGCTGCAACCGTAGGCTTTTCTCCGGCTTACCCTCAAACCACGCGGTGCACAACTCGTGCACGGCACGCGGTACGACGTTGGACAACACCGAGATGACACCCTTGCCGCCGAGAGCCAGCGTGGGGATGATGAGATCGTCGTTGCCGGAGTAGATCGGAATATCGCACAGCGAGGCGAGCACTGTCGTTTCCGACAGATTGCTACTGGCCTGCTTGATGGCGTTGATCTGCGGGATCTTATACAGCTCTGCCACCGTTTCCGGCTTGAGGTTCACACCGGTGCGGCTGGGGACGTTGTACAGGATCATCGGCAGATCCACCGACGCAGCGATCTTGGTGTAATGCGCGATCAGCCCGCGCTGTGAGGATTTGTTATAATACGGGGTGACGAGCAACAGACCGTCCGCGCCCATTGCGCGGGATTCGCGTGACATATAAATGGCGTGCCCGGTGTTGTTCGAGCCGGTGCCCGCGATGACGGGAACACGTCCTGCCGTATGCTCGATGGCGACTCGTAGCGCTTCCAGATGCTCATCGTCATCCAGTGTGGGCGCTTCGCCGGTGGTACCGACGGCGATGAGGGCATCGGTGCCGTTTTCGATCTGGAAATCAATGAGCTCGCGGTACTTCCCGAAATTGATACTTCCGTCCGGATTCATAGGTGTGATAAGTGCCACGCCTGCCCCGGTAAAGATGGCCGGTTTACTCATACGTTGACCTCCTTGAAAATGAATGCTCAGTCCATATAGCCCTCGGCGCACAGCAACTCAGCGAGCAGCACGGCACCGCCGGCCGCACCGCGCAGGGTGTTGTGCGACAGACCGACAAACTTATAGTCGTACTGCGAGTCTTCACGCAGGCGACCCAGCGAGATGGCCATACCGCCCTCAAGACCGCGATGCAGACGGGTCTGCGGCATATTGTTCTCCTCGAAATAATGCAGGAACTGCTTGGGGGCGCTGGGCAGATCGAGCTCCTGCGCACGGCCGCGGAACGAGGCCCAGGTCTGCAGAATTTCCTCGCGGGTGGGCTTCTTCTCAAACGAGCAGAATACCGCTGCGAAGTGACCGTCCGTCACCGGGACACGCAGGCACTGTGCCGTGAACGCGGGGGAGGTGGCGGGAACAATAACACCATTCTCCACATGACCCCAGATCTTCAGCGGCTCCTGCTCGGACTTTTCTTCCTCACCGCCGATGTAGGGAATGAGGTTATCTACCATTTCGGGCCAACGCTCAAAGGTTTTGCCCGCGCCGGAGATGGCCTGATAGGTGCAGACCAGCGATTTGGTGATACCCCACTTGGACAGCGGGAACAGCGCGGGCACGTAGCTCTGGAGCGAGCAGTTGGACTTGACCGCCACAAAGCCGCGCTTGGTGCCCAGACGCTTGCGCTGATAGGGGATGACCTCCACGTGATCGGCATTTAGCTCGGGGATAATCATCGGGACGTCCGCTGTGCTGCGGTGAGCACTGTTGTTGGATACCACAGGGCACTCGGCCTTGGCATATGCTTCTTCCAGTGCACGGATCTCATCCTTTTTCATATCCACGGCACAGAATACAAAATCTGACTGCGCGGCGACTTCCTCGACTTTTGAGGCATCATACACCGTCATCTTCTTGAGGGACTCGGGCATCGGGACGGTCATCGCCCAGCGATCACCCACGGCCTCCTCGTAGGTCTTACCGGCGGAGCGGGGGCTGGCGGCCAGCACGCTGACCTTAAACCACGGGTGCTCTGCCAGCAGGGTGGCGAAGCGCTGACCCACCATACCGGTGCAGCCGATGATACCGACATTGTACGTTTTCATTGGTAATGCATTCCTTTCGGGAAAAGATGGTCTGAGAATAGGGGATATGCAGATATCACTTGACTTTTCTCGTTTCCTATTGTAGCATTAAGAGAAGGAGTTGTCAATAATTGCGGGGCGTTTGTAAGCCCGTAGGAGCACGATTTTTAATGGAAATGAAACGCACAGACTTTAATTATGACCTGCCGCAGGAGCTGATCGCGCAGGAGCCGCTGGAGCCACGGGATCATTCACGCCTTTTGGTGCTCGACCGTGCGACCGGCGAACGCCGTGACCGGCATTTTTACGATATTGAGGAATTTTTGAACGAGGGCGATTGCCTCATTCTCAATGACAGCCGCGTGTTGCCGGCCCGCCTTTACGGTAACCGTAAGGAAACGGGTGCCGCAGTGGAATTGCTGCTACTCAGCCCGCACGGGAGCGACGTGTGGGAGGTTCTGGCCGGCCCCGGTCGCAAGGCGCGTCCCGGCAACGTGCTGATCTTCGGCGGAGGTTTGCTGGAGGCCGAGGTGCTGGAGATCTTAGACGGTGGCAACCGTCTGGTAAAATTCCGCTATGAGGGCAATTTTTACGCACTGCTGGAGCAGATCGGGCAGATGCCGCTGCCACATTATATTACGCACGAGCTGAAAGAGAAAGAACGCTACCAGACGGTTTATTCCCGCGAACTCGGCTCGGCGGCCGCACCGACGGCGGGCTTGCATTTTACCCCCGAGCTGCTGGAACGATTAAAAAACAAGGGCGTGCGCATCGGGTTTGTCACACTGCACGTCGGGCTCGGCACGTTTCGCCCGGTAAAAGAGGAGAACATTCTCAACCATAAGATGCATTCCGAGCATTACGAGCTGTCGGAGGAAACGGCGTCTCTGATAAACCGCACCCGCGCCGAGGGCGGCCGCGTATTCGCGGTGGGTACGACGAGCTGCCGTACGCTGGAAAGCGTGGGTCTGCGCGACGGTCGGATGCCTGCCGCCGAGGGGTGGACGGAAATATTCATTTACCCCGGTTATCAATTTCAGGTATTGGACGGGCTCATCACCAATTTCCACCTGCCGGAAAGCACACTCATTATGCTGGTATCCGCCTTTGCAGGGCACGAGCTGACGATGGAAACATATCGATATGCGGTGGAGCAGCAGTATCGCTTCTTCAGTTTCGGCGATGCAATGCTCATAGTATAGGTGTAAATTTGCAGGGGACGATGCCCACATCGTCTCGCAGGCGGATGAAGGGCATCAAATTGATAATATAGGAGAATACAATGAAAATTTTAACGACCTGCGGTGCCGCGCGCCGCGGTGCATTGGAGACCCCGCACGGCACGGTGCAAACGCCGGCTTTTATGAACGTGGCGACCTGCGGTGCCATCAAGGGCGCGGTATCGGCCTACGATCTGCGGGACATCAAATGTCAGGTACAGCTCTGCAACACCTATCATCTGCATCTGCGCCCCGGCGAACAACTGGTGCGCGATATGGGCGGTCTGCACCGCTTTACCGGGTGGGACGGCCCGATCTTGACGGATAGTGGCGGCTTTCAGGTGTTTTCACTGGCCAAGCTGCGAAAAATACGGGAGGAGGGTGTGACCTTCTCGTCTCACGTCGACGGCCAGCGGCTGTTTATCGGGCCGGAGGAGAGTATGCAGATTCAATCCAAGCTCGGCTCCACCATTGCGATGGCATTTGACGAGTGCGTGGAAAACCCCGCCAAATACGACTATTCTGCGCGTTCCTGCGAACGCACGACCCGTTGGCTGAAACGCTGTATCGCGGAAATGGCGCGGTTGCGCGAGCAACCGGATACCATCAATCCGCAGCAAATGCTGTTTGGTATCAATCAGGGGTGCACGTTCGAGGATTTGCGCATACAACATATGCAGGAGATCGCCGAGTTGGGGCTGGACGGCTATGCCGTTGGCGGCTTGGCGGTGGGTGAGCCGACCGAGGATATGTACCGTATCCTCGACGCGGTGGTGCCGCATATGCCGCAGGACAAGCCGCGGTATCTGATGGGTGTCGGCACGCCGGAGAATATTCTGGAGGGTGTACACCGCGGCATTGACCTGTTTGACTGTGTGATGCCCGCCCGCAATGCGCGGCACGCCCACGTATTCACGTGGGAGGGGCACCGCAATATGCTCAATCAGAAGTATGAGCGGGATGACCGTCCTTTAGACGAGGCGTGCGATTGTCCGACCTGCCGCCGCCATTCCCGCGCGTATATCCGCCATCTGTTCAAGGCGAATGAGATGCTCGCGATGCGGCTGTGCGTGATGCACAATCTGTATTTTTATAACACGCTGACCGAGCGTATCCGCGAGGCACTGGAGACAGGTACATTCGAGGGGCTTTATCAGACCTACCGTGGTGTGCTGGATCGGCGCATTTAATTATTTAAATGTAAACTTTTTGTGTTTTTTCAGTCTTAGGGCTTGCGTAATCGCGTGAAGTTCGGTATAATAGTGAAGATTACTTTGGAGGTGCAGAGCTATGTTTAATTTTATGTCTTTGGCTGCTGATACAGCGGCCACTACCGCAGCCGACGGTGCGCAGCAGAGTGGTGGTATCGGTGAGATGCTGATCTCCTTCCTGCCGCTGATTCTTCTGTTTGGCGTGATGTATTTTATGATGATTCGTCCGCAGAAGAAAAAGCAGAAAGAAGAGCAGAAAATGCGCGATAATCTTCGCGTGGGTGACGAGATTACCACCATCGGCGGTATCTGTGGCCGTGTTGTCAGCATCAAGGAGGACACGCTGGTGATCGAGACCGGTGCCGACCGTAGCAAGATGACCATTAAAAAGTGGGCGATGCAGAGCTGCGATACCGTGCACGACGGCCCGGCGGATGACGACGAGGATGACGATGACGATATCTGATCGTCCGTTTTACTGTACTATTTCCCGCGCTCTCAGCATACGCTGATGATGTGATCTGAAGTGAATGCGGAGGGGTTGGCAATGAACAGAAGCAGAGAACAGGCGTCGGTGCTGTCACGCAGTCTGCGGCCGTTGTTGATCGGTACCGGTATCGGTATCGTGGTCGGGGTACTGTTGTTACTGGCGGCGGCTGCCGTGATGGTATCCACCCAAGTCCTGGCAGCGGCAGTGACCCCTGTGGCGTTAATAGCTATCGCCGCGGCGGCCTTTGCGGGCGGTTTTACGGCGGCACGTCTGTTGCGTGAGCGGGGACTGCTCATCGGTGCCGCCTGCGGCCTGCTCATCTTTCTCATCGTGGCGATCGCCGGTTTCAGTGTGGATCAGGCGGTGCAGGGTACGCTGTTGTTCTTAAAGCTCGGCCTGACGGTCGGCGGTGGGGCGCTCGGCGGTATTCTGGGCGTCAATGTGAAGCGCAAGTAAACACCACCGGGGCGGAGCTATCCGCCCCGATTTTGGCTTTTGCGGTATAGTTTCCTCTAAGCCCGCATACAATGCGGTAGCGAGTAAGGAGGAAACGATATGAGAAGGAAAGGGACAACCCGTATCGCGCGTTTTATCAGTGATAATCGCCGCTTGTTGCTGTTTTTGCTGCTGCCGCTGACCGGCTGTGTGTGCGGTTTGCTGCTGTACAGTACCGTGCATACGGCGCAGTGGGCTACCCTGCTGACCATCGGACGGGTGCCTGCGAATGTCGGCGGGGTATTTTCGCAGTTCTGGAGTTCGTGCTTTCAGCCGATTTTGCTGCTGGCCTTGCTGTTCGTGTCCGGGCTTTCCGCCTGCGGGATCCCTGCGGCGTTGGCCGTGCCCGTATTCTGGGGTGTCGGCTTAGGGCTGACGGAGGCGTATTACTGTGCGACGGGCTTCGGTGGTGTGGCCGTTGTGGCGGCGGTGTTGCTGCCGCACTCGGTGATGGAGGCGGTCGCCCTGCTGATGGGTGCATCGGAGTGCTTTCGGATGTCGGCGCGGTTTGCCGCGTCGCTGCTGCCGCACTCGGCGCATTGCGGCGGGCTATGGCAGGAATTTCGGCTATATGCCGTGCGATTTTTATTGCTCATACTGCTCCTGCTCGGCGCGGGTGCGCTGGATGTCGGGATGCGGTTATTGTGTGCAGGATGGTTGTGAAAAAGGAGTGTTATTATGGGTTTATTTGGCGGCTACAACACGCCGGGACCGGGCGTTTCTAAGGACGAGCCGGAAAAGAAACCGTTTTTTAAATTTTTTGAGTTATATTTTCGGAAATTCTGGAAATTGATGGTGGCGAACCTGCTGTACGTGCTGGTATCGCTGCCGGTGGTCACCCGTGGCTTGGCGGAAGTGGGACTGACGCACGTCACCCGCCAGTTCGCGCGGGAGAAGCACGTGTTCCTGCCGTCGGATTTCTTTGAGGCTATCAAGAAAAACTGGAAGCAGGGACTTGTATTTGGTATTTTGGAGTTGGTGCTCGGCGCGGCGGTCGCGTACAGCTTGTATTTCTACTGGGCGGGAACGGTGAACGAGTTCTCACTGGGCACCATTCTGCCGCTCGCCATCGCGCTGTTCATCACGATGATGTTTGTGTTCACGTGGTACTACGTGTATATCCAGATCATCACATTTAAAATGTCGTTTAAGCAGATCATCAAGAACAGCGTGCTGTTTGCGGCGGGCGGCGTGAAGCAGAATTTCATTCTCACGCTGGTTCAGACGGTCATTATCGTGCTTGTCGCGGTGTGCCTAATGTATTTTGAAAGAGTCACGCTGGGTATCGTGATTCCCGCCTATCTGCTGGTGTACCCGGCGTTCCGTTCGTTTATGATCCAGTTTACGGTATTCCCGCTGGTGAAGAAAGCCATCATCGATCCGTATTATAAGGAGCATCCCGGCGAGGATATCGAAAAGCGCCGCGAACTGAATCTGGAAGCGGAGGACGTGGCGGTGACGGAGCCGGAGAAAGCCCCCATCTTTACGGATGCGCCGCACCGCGAACGCGAAACGCCCGTGATGCCGAAGCAGTACGGCGAGGACGAAATGCGCCGCGGCAAGAAGCTGACGCGCGGCAATGCCAATGCCGACGATGACGGCACGATCTGATAATATAACAAAAACGGAGCGTGTGCATTTTGCACACGCTCCGTTCAGTCTGTCAAAGAACTTCCAATACGCTCCCGTTTCTGGTATAATAAAGGAAA
>CAYYDD010000003.1:0-48350 GCA_964470515.1 uncultured Eubacteriales bacterium
CTCCTATTCGCTACTATTTTTTATCTTTTGTCACACATCATTGTAACACCTACACTACCTTGTACTCAATGTTTTAACACTTTATTGCACTTACCTTCTTCAAATAATATAATAGAAAATGTTAGCGCGAGGTGTTGTTTTGATGAGTGGAAATTTTTTACAAGCACCAGGATATCAACAATTCTTTTTGACTCTTCACGACTGCTATGCAAAGCAAATTACATATGAAGGCGATATTCTCTCCTTGACGCAGAGCATATCTAGTAGAGACCCGCAGCCCGATATCGGGCTGCGGGTCATTTTTATTGTACGCTCGTAACCGTATACCCGGCGGCTTCAATACGGGCTATGATGCGCTCATCCTCCACCGTCTCAGCGTACGACACGATCAGCTCACTTTTTTTGAGATCGACCGTACCGGCAACACCCTTGATATCGTTAACGATCTCCTCGACCCGGCTTTGGCAATGCTTGCAATGCATTCCCTCGACGGTAAAGGTCTTTTGGTATATAATGCGGGTCAGCTTTTTCTTCTTCACGCGGTATCTCCCGCCGCCGCAACAAGCGCTTTTGTGCTGAAAATGACGTACGGTATAAACGAGGCCGATGGCCACAACCACCGCCAATACACCCATAATAATATGATCTTGCATACAATCCCTCTTTTGCGATAAAGGGATGCGCGCCTTGCGGTGTGCATCCCCTTGGGCTTTATTCTTCTGTTTTTGTCGCATCACAGCCGCCGCTGCACTTGTCTCCGCATTGCTTAGCGTACGGACAACCGACGCAGGTCTCCCCACGCTTCTTGGCCTTGTACAAGTACAGCACGATGCCGCCGATGATAGCCACGATAACAGCGACAACGATAAAATCGACCATAGCTTACTTCATAGCGGGCTCTTTCTTACCCGCACTGCTCAACGCATAATCGGCTTTCAGCTTCTTATCGGCATTGCGGATCAGCAGAATGACGATAGCCACCATAGCCAGTACCGCGATACCGCCGCCGATAGCACCGCCGACATTCAGCTTCGCAGGCTCCACGATCAGCGTACCGATGGTGTACACCAGATAAGCGACGGTGTAGCCCACACCGAGCTGGAGACCGATGCCGCCCCACAGCCATTTCTTCGACTTTATCTCGGAGTTCATCGCACCGATAGCCGCAAAGCAGGGAGGGGTAAACAGGTTGAACATCAGGTAAGCCAGTGCAGCGACCTGAGTTAGGCCAAAGACCGCGGCCACTTCCGCACCGGCACCTTCGGCCATTTCCAGCGCATCCGTATCAATCAGGTTGGAGATACCGTAGCAAACCGCCAGCGTACCGACGACGTTTTCCTTAGCGATGAAGCCGGTGACGGCGGCCGCCGCCAGCTGCCACGCCTTGAAGCCGATGATCGGAACCAGAACCACAGCGATGGGACCAGCAATGGTAGCCAGAATGGAGCTGCTCTCAGCACCCTCCGCGACCAGACCGAAGCTCCAGTCGAAGGACTGCATAATATACACGATTGCGTTGCACAGCAGGATGATGGTACCGGCCTTGACAATGTAAGCCCAGCCACGGCTACACATCGACAGGAACGCGCGCTTGAGGCTGGGAGCCTTGTACTCCGGCAACTCAATGATGAAGAAGGACTTGCGATTCTTGTGACCGGCGATCTTGTTGACCAGCAGAGCACCCACCAGGATCAGCGCGATACCCACGAAATACATCAGCGTACCCACCCAAGAGGCATTGCCGAAGAACGCGCCGGCAAACAGACCGATAACGGGCAGCTTCGCGCCGCAGGGCATAAAGGGGGTCAGCATCGCAGTGGCGTTGCGCTCACGCTCGTTGCGGATAGTACGCGCCGCCATAACACCGGGGATGGCACAACCAGTACCGATGACGAACGGGATCACGGATTTACCGGACAGACCGACCTTCTTGAAGATCGGATCGAGAACGACAGTCGCACGGGCCAGATAACCGCAGTCCTCCAACAGGGCGATCAGGAAGTACATCACCATAACCAGCGGCAGGAAGCCCACGACCGCGCTGACACCGCCGATGATACCCTCGGTCAGCAAAGCCACCAAAAACTCGTTGCCACCCTCCAGCAGGCCGCCGACCCATTCCTTAAACATATCGATCAGCGTTACCAGACCGGGGATCACCGTGCCGTTCGAGAACTCGTAGCCCTCGGCGATCCACGAGCCGACCCACGCCTGCGAGATCTGGAACACGAGGAACATCACGACCGCGAAGATCGGAATACCCAGCCATTTATTCGTAAGTACCGCGTCGATTTTATCACCGAAGTTCTTATCCTTGGTCAGCACCTTGCGGGTCTCGACCTCGGCAACGATCGCATTGACAAAATCAAAACGTTTGCGGTCAGCCGCCTCCACCGCTTTCTTATCGGTGGTATCAATAACCCCCTGATGATACGGTGCCTTCTGCTCCCGGCCGACCTGCGCCACAGCCGCCTCGACGACAGCTTTCAGGCCCTCAGCAGAGGTGGAGACCGTGTCAACGACCGGGCAGCCGAGCTTTTCGGACAGCGCAACGGAGTTGATCTTGGTCTCCTTTTTCGCGTTGATATCGCTCTTATTCAGCGCGACCACGACCGGAATGCCCAACTCCAGCAGCTGCGTAGTGAAGAACAGGCTGCGGCTTAGGTTGGTCGCATCCACGATATTGATGATAACATCGGGATTTTCCTTTTTCACATAGGAGCTGGTGATGCTCTCCTCACTGGTGAAGGGCGACATCGAATAGGCACCGGGCAGGTCAACAGCGATCAGCTGCTCTTCGCCTGCATAGTAGGCCTTTTTGATGGGATGCTCCTTCTTTTCCACGGTAACGCCCGCCCAGTTGCCGACTTTTTCGTTACGGCCGGTCAGTGCGTTGTACATGGTGGTCTTGCCCGAGTTCGGGTTACCGGTCAACGCGATTCTCATTGTGATTCCTCCTCTTACCTTCACTTTATCATCATCCTTGCGGATAAAGCGGCTTATCATGTCAGTTAGCATCCGCTAACCATCGGGCCGAAGAAAAACGATCCGCAGATCGTTTTTCGAACGTATCAAATAATGATAGCCTCGGCCAACTGAGTATCGATATTATAACGGCCATCCTTGATGGAAACGATGCAACCGCCCTTCAAGTGCGATACCACGGTGATGGTCTCCCCGCTGTAGCAACCAAGGGAAAACAGAAACGCATCCAGCTCTTCATCGTCCGTTTCAATGCGCTGGATGGTATATTCAACACCCTCTGTTGCCTGCCTTAAATTCATATTGATCACCTGATTATCATTAGCGGCGGCTAACCGTTACTCGTAAAATGAGGTTAGCATCTGCTAACCTCATTTATTATAGCGGGACTTTTCTGCATTGTCAAGACTTTTTTGAAAATATTTTCCTTTTTTTAAAAACATTTGCCGTTCTTACAGTCCTCGGCAGAACCGTGGCGGTAGCACAGCTCGTTCGGACACTGCTGCGTTTCGGCAAAGCCCACCAGATTGCTCACGGTGGTCTCAGCGATATTGGACAGAGCTTCCTCGGTCAGGAACGCCTGGTGTGATGTCACGATCACGTTCGGCATTGAGATCAGACGCGCCAGCGTGTCGTCCTCCAAGATATGCCCGGAGTTATCCTCGAAGAACAGATCGGATTCTTCCTCGTACACGTCGAGACACGCCGCCCCCACCTTGCGAGATTTGATACCTGCGAGCAACGCCTCGGCATCCACCAGCGCACCGCGCGAGGTGTTGAGGATCACCACTCCGCGCTTGCATTTTGTCAGTGCCGCCTCGTCAATGATATGATGCGTATCCTCCGTCAGCGGGCAATGCAGTGAAATGATATCACTGGCGGCAAACAACTCATCCAACGCTACATATTTCACGGTATCGCCGTTATCCAGACCCGGGGCGGGAAATTTATCATAGGCCAGCACTCTCATCCCAAAACCGCGGCAGATGTCGATGAATACGCGACCGATGCGCCCTGTGCCGATGACACCCACAGTCTTGTTGTGCAGGTCAAACCCGGTCAGCCCCGATAAGCTGAAATTGAAATCCTTGGTACGGATATACGCCTTATGAATACGACGGATCGATGTCAGTAGCAGTGCCATCGTATGCTCCGCGACAGCATACGGCGAGTAGGCCGGTACACGCAGCACGTGCAGCTTACCGAACGCGTGCTTCATATCCACGTTATTAAAGCCGGCACAGCGCAGTGCCACCACACGCACCCCCAGCTCGTACAAACGGTCGATCACCGCGGCGTTGACCGTGTCGTTGACGAATACGCACACACCGTCAAAGCCGTGAGCCAGATCCACGGTATCCTCGTTGAGCTTAGTCTCAAAGTATTTAAACGTAATGCCGTGCTGTGCCCCTTGCTCGTCAAACGACGTCTTATCATACGGCTTGGCATCGAAAAATGCGATCTTCATACAAATTCCTCCCTTGTGACTAGTATGAACAATCCCCTTGGCTCTCACACAGAGAACCAAGGGGATTGTATCAAATTATCCGCAAATTAGCAAGTCCGTTTTTTCTTAAGCGAAAGTGCCCTCATCGCCGAGATCGACGAACACACCGTTTTTCTCATCAAATACATAGTCTTCCTTAGCCGTCAAGATAATGTGTAGCCAATACACCTCACCGTCCTCGAAGGTGCCGGTGGCCGGGGAGCTAAACCGGGTATCGTCCTCATACCGCTCCGCCGTCGCCGTGTACGGCTCTTCCTCATCAAGCTACCGAGGATACGCATATGTATCAGCTCCTTAGATCACACGGCAATTTTCAATACCGTAATACGTAAAACAACGGATTGCTTCTTCGTTCAGCTCCTCACCGCACACGGCAATGGGGATCGCCGGAGGACAGGATACCGTGGCCATCGCCAGCACGCGCCCACAGCACTGTCGGGCAGGCAGCTCTACCGACGGGGATAACAGCGCCTCCCTCGGCGGCATACGCTGTGCAAGACGCGGGGCGGCAGGTGCCCATTCCAAGATCGGCTCCCGCGACGGTATGGACAGCAACACCGTTTTCAGATGCGCTAATTCGTCCGCACCGATATCGGTGGTCAGCATCATCACGATAAAATCGGGATCGGCCGCTTCACACTCGACACCCCGTTCCCGCAGCAATGCCGCCAGCGCCGTGCCAGTATAGCCGTAGGCTTTAGGTGCGATCGTCATTTTAAGCGGCTCATTTCCGCACAGCATATAGCCGTGCTGCCGCAGGGTCTTCTTAAGCGTGAACACATCCTGCGCAAACCGTGCCTGATGTACGGCATAGTCACCGGCCAATAGGCGGTTTACCATATCCAGTGATTGCAGGATCAGATACGACGGACTTGTGGACGCAAACAGCGACATCGCGACCTCGGCTTGTTCGCCAAACAACGCGGGCGCACCATGGGCAACGTGCAGATAGGCACCGCCCGTCAGCACCGGCAGCGTCTTGTGCGCCGAATCGCAGCACAGATCCGCGCCTAGCGACAGCGGATGGCAGGACTCCGATAAAAAGCGCAGATACGCGCCGTGCGCGTTATCCACCAGTAGCAGTACACCGTGGCGGTGACACGCCGCCGCAATACCGGCGATATCCGCCACATTGCCGAGATAATCGGGGCTGGTAATGTACACGGCGACAGGCAGCTCCTCCGCCCCGCACAGAAAGCGATCCACCGCTTCCGCCGTGATGGTGCAGGACAGCAGCGTTTCCCGATTATCGGGATACAGCCACGCGATATCCACATCCAGCATCGCGGCCGCCGTCATAAACACCTTGTGCGCGTTGCGGCCGGCAGCGATCAGCGGACGCTTCCCGCACGATTTTGCCAGCAACGCCGTCAGATACAGCATCGCACGGATGCACAGCGACGCGCCTTCTGTGGAATACACGGTTTTGACCGCACCAAACAGCGACGCTGCGTTTTGCTCGCTTTGACGGATGATACCACTCGCCGGATACAGCACGTCCGCACCGTCGATCTCGGTGATATCCCACGGCTCAACGCCGAGTGCCCCCCGACCCTTATGACCGGGCATATGCAGCCGCATCGTCCCTCTTTCGGCGTAGACGCGCACGAAATCACAAATCGGTGTCTCCATCACACGTCACCTATGGTCTTGGCAGCTTCCAGCATAATGGCACATTCCATACGCTTGCGGAATAGCTCGCAGCCGTATTCATACACACCGTTGACCGAGCCAGTCGCGTGATAGGCGTTCGCCGCACAACCGCCCGAGCAATACAGCTTTGCCCAGCACGCGTGACATTCCGGGCGGGTATACACATTGCAGGCAGCAAACTCATCCTGCGTTTCTTTGTTGGTAACGCCGTCCCACACATTGCCGAGCTTAAACTTTTCCTCACCGACAAACTGGTGGCAGGGATACAGATCACCCCAAGGAGTAACCGCCATATACTCCGTGCCCGAGCCGCAGCCGGACAACCGCTTGTAGATGCAGGGACCGCCCTTTAAGTCGATCATATAATGATAGAATGTAAACGGCCGTCCCTCGCGGTGGCGTTTCAGCATCAGCTCGGCGAGCTGCTCGTACTGCTGCATCACGATCGGCAGATCCTTCATCGTCAGCGCGGACGGGTCGTTCGGTGCACACACCACCGGCTCCATACTCAGCTCGGTGAAGCCCAGCGACAGCATCTCCCCGATATCCTTCAG
This sequence comes from uncultured Eubacteriales bacterium, assembly GCA_964470515.1. GTDB lineage: Bacteria > Bacillota > Clostridia > Oscillospirales > Acutalibacteraceae > RGIG3009. The sequence continues at coordinate 6,697 of CAYYDD010000003.1, forward strand.
GAAATCGGGGTTGGCGTGGGTAAATGTGCCGCGCATATAGTAATTTTTATTGCCGCGCTTTTCCACAAATTTCTGAAATTTCGGAACGATCTTCTCCCAGCTTCCGTTGCCCGCGTAGTCCACTCGGTAACGGTCGTGAATCTCTTTTCGACCGTCCAGACTCAGCACCACGTTACTCATTTCGCGGTTGGCAAAATCGATCACGTCGTCATCCACCAACAGACCGTTGGTAGTCAGCGTGAAGCGGAAGTTTTTGCCGGCCTGCTTCTCGCAGGTACGCGCGTAGGCGACCAGCTCCTTTATCATATCAAAATTCATCAGGGGCTCGCCGCCGAAAAAATCCACTTCCAGATTGGTACGACCGGGCGAATTTTCGATGAGAAAATCCAGGGCGCGCTTGCCGACCGCCAGGCTCATCACAGCGCGGTCGCCGTGGTATTTGCCTTGGCTGGCAAAGCAATACGCGCAGTTGAGGTTGCAGGTATGCGCCACGTGCAGGCACAGTGCCTTGACCACCCCGGCACTGCGCTCCTTCAAGCGGCCTGCCATATCGGAAAACGTATCCGGCGCAAACAGCTTACCCGCCTGCCGCAGCTGCTCGATCTGATCGCAGCACTCCTCCACCTCGCCGCGGGACATATCCGGGCGGTCAGCGTATTTCGTCAATATCCGCTCAACGAGCTCCTCGCGCGGGGTCTGCTCGTACGCTTCAATGATATCGTACGCCACCTCGTCCACCAGATGCACCGAACCGGAATAGATATCCAGCACGATATTCAGCCCGCCGAGCTTATAACAATGTAACATCCGTCTCTCTCCCTACAAAAAATGCCGCCCTCAGGCGGCATTCGTTGGATCACTTATCCTGCTTCTTACTCTCACACTGCTGATTGGCAATGCCGCAGCTCGTTTTGCAGGCGGACTGGCAAGATGTCTGACACTCGCCGCAACCGCCGTTCTTCGCGCTCTCACACAGGTTTTTGGTATCCAAGGTCTGAATACGCTGCATATCAGTTACCCCCAAGCTTTAAAGTTTGATTTATTATACCACACCGCTCTCCATAAGTCAATCGCCATTTTTCGAAATCCCTCTTGACATTCTCGATATTCGAGAATAGAGAGGAACCGACGTCACGCGAGAAATTCAAGGCCCTCACCGAGCAGATGCTTTATGTGTTGCTGTGCCTGCGTGAGGAATACTGCGGATTGGATATGCCGAATAGGATGCCGGCAATGACGAACGGCGGCGTCTTCGTCGGCTCCGGCACACTTTACAACCTGCAGGAACAACAGTTTACCGAGGCGGAGCGCATATGAAAGAGCTGAAGCATCGGTTCAACTGCTTTCTCCCTGTATGACCGCGATCTCCTTACAGCTTGATAAAGTTGTTACTGCGGGTAGTGGTAGCCGGAGGCGCGGGATCCAACGCACGGTCGGTGATGCCCAGAATATCCTCGGGACGGATCCACGGGCGGTTTTGGATGGCACTGGTCTCCTCGTGCGTCAGATAGCCCTTGTAGGCCGTCAGGCTGCGGCGGATAAAGCCATCACGCACGCAGGCCTCCTCCAGACCGTTGTTCATCACGTTGAGCAGCATCGGCAGCGTTTCGGCAGCCAGTGCCACCGACGTGGAGTGAGCCACCGCACCGGGGATGTTGCTGACACAGTAGTGCACGACACCGTTGACCACGTAGCGCGGATCGTCGTGATGCGTTTCGTGGCTGGATTCGATGGCGCCGGGATCGTCGTTGGAGATATCCACCAACACGCTGCCGGGCTCCATCATCTTGAGCATTTCCTTGTCTATGAGGAAATCCTTTCGCTGCTTGGGCCACTTGACGCAGTTGATGACCATATCCGTCTGCGGCAGCAGCGAGGCAATGGTCTCCTTGGTGCAGAACATCGTGTTGATCTTCTGCTCGTAACGGTCGCTCAGCATACGCAGTACACCGGCGTTGATATCCATCACGGTCACATTGGCACCCAGCGCATACAGCACCGACAGCGCACTCTGACCGACGACACCGCCGCCTAAGATCAGCACGTTCATACCGGGAGCACCGGCAAAGCCGCAGACAAACTTACCCTTACCGCCGTTGATGGTGAGCATCGACTCCAGCCCGAACAGCGCACCCTGCTTACCGGCCGCTTCGCAGTTGGGCGAGCCGTAGCGATGGCTGTCCTCCGCCGTCAGCGCGATACAGCGGCTCTTGAGGATGGCGTCCACCTCCTCGGGATGACCCGCAGGATGGATGCAGCAATACACCAGCTGATCCTCGCGCAGCAGATCGTACTCGCAGGGAAACAGCTCCTTGACTTTCGCCAAAAAACCGCAGCGTGCGTACATCTCCTCCATCGTGTCTACAATCTCGGCCCCCGCCGCCTCGTACTTCTCGTTGGAGAAGCTGGCTCCGATACCGCAATCACGCTGCGCCAGCACGGTGTGACCGGCGGCCACAATCGACGCGACCTCGATGGGCGTGCAGATCACGCGGTTTTCTCCCTCTTTGATATCCTTCAGAATACCAAATACCATTGTGTTTTCCTCCTACACATTGTCATACAATTTTACAGGCTGTCGTCGGTATACTCGCCGAAGCCCTCACCATACACCTCTTTGGCGTCGGTTACGATAATAAAGGACCTTTGGGGATCGACCTCAACCACTGCGGCCTTGATGCGGCGATCTTGGACGGCTTTGCCGCACACATCAGCACGTTCTTATTGCCACCGGCAAACGCGCCGTGTCCGTCTAAAATCGTGGCACCGAGACCCAGTTCCATCAGCTTGTCGGTGATCTCCGTGTGGCGGTCGCTGATGATGTACGCCATCTTCGCATTGCTAGAGCCATACACCACCATATCCATCGCAATGCTTGCCACATACATCGCAATCACACCGCACAGCACCGTCTCCAGCTTGTTATTGAGCAGCGCGTAAATGCACACGACGGTAACGTCGATGACCAGACACAGCTTGCCGATGGACAGGTTACAAAAAACGTATTTTAGCAATGGCGCCGCGAGCTCGGTACCGCCCGTCGTCGCGTTTTTCAGCATCATCAGTCCCAGTAAAGCACCGCACAGCACACCTCCGAACAGACAAGCCAGCAGTGGCTCCGCCATTGTGGGAAACTGCCAGCTCAGCATATCCATCACGATATTCATACCATCGATAAACGGTGAGGTGACGGTGATCGCGTATATCGTGGTAAAGAGCAACGACCAACCCTGCTTTTTGATACCGATGATTATCAGCGGGACGTTCATCACGAACACCACTACACCGGGCGTTAAAAACTCAAAGAAATGGTGAAGCACCTGCGCGATGCCCGAGAAGCCTCCCATAGCCAGATTGTTGGTCTCAAAAAAGCAATTAAACGTAAACGCGTATAAAAAACTGCTGATCGTGATGATACCGTAATCCCGAACAAGCCGCCAAAGCCAACCTTTGGGGAGCTTTTTCTCGCATTTCGGCTGTTTTATCTTCTTTATCTTCTTTTCTTTCTTATTTTTTTCGGCTTTCTTCTTCAAAAACCACACCCCCGAGTATTTCGACCGACACTATTATAGTGAAAAACCGGGGGCTTGTAAAACTAATATTTTTATGGCATATTATAGAATGAACTCAATATTTCAGGAGGGCTGCGGATGACACATACGGAAATCGAATGTTTTTTAGCAATATGCCGCCACAAAACCTGCAGCCGCGCAGCAGAGGCGCTGTTTATCACCCAGCCGTCGCTGAGTATCCGGCTGAAAACCTTAGAGAAAAAACTGGGCGGTGCGTTGTTCACCCGCAAGAAGGGCAGCCGTGAAATGTAGCTGACCGCGGCGGGCAAGGAATTTTACGAGCTCGCCGTGCAGTACGAAGCACTGGTGCAGCAAATGTTGCAGGTCTGTCACAAGCAACCGGACAGTCTGCGCGTTTCCTCATTCAACAGTCTGGGAACCTTTTTGCTGCCGGATGTCTACGAGCGGTTTTTGCAAAGCTATCCCGAGATCGGACTGAAAATACAGGATATGAAGCTGGCGGCCGCCAGTGAGAGTATCCGCAGCGGCAGCACCGATCTGGCCTTTACTACCGGCAAGCTGAGCTATGACGAGCAAGTCAGGCAAACGCTCGCGTTTGTAGAGCCGATGGTGCTCATCTGCGGCGCGGGCACGCCGTATCACGAGCCGGTCACGGAGGATCAGCTGTCACTGCGGCACGAGGTATACGTCGAGTGGAGCAGCCGCTTTGCCTGCTGGCATCAGCAAATGTTTGGCGGTGTGCATCCGCAGTTCAGCATTTCCATTATGGCACATTTGCAACAGTTTATGGAGCATGAGCACTGCTGGGCCATCGTCCCAGTCAGCGTCGCCTTCGGCTTAGCCCGCACGTGTAATGTACGGCGGATGGCAACGGCATTTTGCTCTGCCGGAGCGTGAGGTATCCATCCTCACCGGTCTCAATGCCAAAAACAACGTCGCGATCGAAGCGTTTTACGAGTGCCTGCGGGAAACCGTGTCGATGTACACGGAGATTCGTATCACACTGTAGCTTATTATAGAACAAGCATGGGAATGTCCGTAAAAAAACCGGCTGAAAACAGCCGGTTTTTTGCATTTAAATGATGGTTCCGCCGCCGACCACGATATCGTCGTTGTACAGCACGACGGCCTGCCCCGGAGTCAGTGCCCGCTGCGGCTCGTCAAACAAAACGCGGAAGCCGTTGTCGCCGTACGGCTCCACCGTGGCCGCCGCCGACCTTTGGTGATAACGGGTGCGCGCCGTCACGCGCATCGGCTCTGTCAGTGCAGGAATGGCGATCCAGTTGGCGTTTTCTGCGATCAGCTGCTTGGAAAACAGCGCGTCATTCGACCCGAGCGTCACAGTATTGTCTGCGGCATTCTTGGAGATCACGAAGCGCGGCTCACCAAACGCCACACCGAGACCCTTACGCTGACCGATGGTATACGCCGCGACGCCGCGGTGTGTGCCCAGCACGCTCCCCTGCTCGTCCACAAAGCTGCCGGGGGTGCAATGCAGCCCCATCGTATTTTGCAGGAACGACAGATAATCCCCATCCGGCACGAAGCAGATATCCTGACTGTCCGGCCGCCGTGCATTGACCAAGCCGCGCTCCTCGGCCATACGGCGCAGATCGGGCTTGTAATAATCGCCCAGCGGGAACAGCGTGTGCGACAACTGATGCTGGGTGAGCATATACAACACGTAACTTTGGTCTCGCGCAGGGTCGGTCGCCTTTTTCAGCAGCCAGCGACCGGATTTTTCGTCCCATTCCGAACGGACGTAGTGCCCCGTGGCGATCTTATCATAACCGGCCACCAGCGCATTCTCCAGCATTTTGCCGAATTTGACACACCGATTGCACACGATGCAGGGATTGGGTGTTGCGCCAGCCGCATACACGGCAGCAAAATTTTCCACCACGGTATCGCGGAAGTGCTGACTGTATTCCCACACCTGATGCGGGATACCCAGCCGCGCGGCCACAGCCGCCGCGTCACGCTCGGCCTGCAGCGTTTTTTCACAGACCACGCCGGGCTCGGCACACAGCCGCAGCGTTACCCCCGACACCTGATACCCCTGCTCTTGCAGCAGGAACACCGCCATCGAGCTGTCCACACCGCCGCTCATACCGACCAACACACGCTGTGACATAGCCCAACCCCCTCACCGTTGTTCATCTGAATTATAGCATTTGCCAACGCAAAACGCAATAAAAACTCCCGGACGCAATTGCATTCGGGAGTTTTGGAGCTACCGATCCGATTCGAACGGACGACCTGCTCATTACGAGTGAGCTGCTCTACCTGCTGAGCCACGGTAGCACGACAGTGCTTGTATTATAACAAAGTTCCGCCGACTCGTCAAGAGAAATTTTCAGACATTTGCATTTTTCTTGTAAAATTCGCAGTTCTTCTCCGCAAGCACCCGTAATCATATCACATCCACGACCGTGAGAGTCGTGTCATTTACGCAAAAGCGCACAGTGTATCCCCCGAATTCCAGTGCATAGACCCGCCCGGGATCGTGCTGATACGAGGGGCGCGGATCCTGTCGCAGTACCGCGAGCAGTGATTCCCGCTTATCCGAGGGCACCCGTTCCAAAATCGGATCGGGGAACTCCACCGTCAGCCCGTAACCGACAAATTCATCCGCGAAGCCGCCCACCGCGTCGGGATGAGCATCGGTGTACGCCAGATACGGCTTGATATCCAGAATGGGCGTGTCATCCATCAGATCGGCACCGGCCACACGCAGGGCCAGCCCGTGCGCGGACGTTTCCTCCACGCCGAGCAGCCTAACGGAGGACAGCCCGATGGGATTGGGGCGAAACGGCGAGCGCGTGGCAAACACGCCCATCCGTCGGTTCCCGCCCAGACGCGGCGGGCGCACCGTGGGGCTCCATCTCTCACGCTGTACCGCAGAAAACTGCCACAGCAGCCACAGATGAGAATAGTCCTCAATACCGCGCAGTGCCTCACGACTGCGGTACGGCTCCTCAAAGACGATCAGCGACGGCATTTCCGGCACCAGACCGCTTTGCCGCGGGATGCCGAATTTATCTGAAAAATCGTTATGAATGTGTGCAATGATCTGCCACTCAGCCATAGCTACTCTTCCTCACGCGGCAAAAAGCCTTCAAAAATATATGTACCGAACGCCTGACGGCAATCGTCCAGCGCGGTCTGATTCTGAAACGTCCACCCCACCGGATAGGCTCCCAGCAGGCTGCAAAGCCGACGGCACGGATGCCCGACATAGCGGTGGTCATACGACACAAAATCCGGACGCGCCAGAAAATTAAACACCATACACCCAAGCAGCTGCTTATGTAACGCTTCCTTCGGGAACGCCGAGGACAGCTGTCCGCGACAGACCTCGCGGCGGTGCCAACGATACCACAGCAGCACCGGCGGATAGAACGATTGAATACAGTAAGCCCCCTTATAGGCCGACAGTATCTGATCCGCGCGACGGCACAGCTCCTTGCAGCCGGCGGTCATACACTTAAATTCAATGAGCAACGGCACACGGCCGGCCACCGTATCCAGACACTCCCGCAGAGTGGGGATCTGCTCGTCGGTACCGCCGAGGCGCAGCGCCTTCAGCTCGGCCAGCGTCATCCGCTCGGGACGACCGAACACACCGCACATACGCTGTACGTCGTCATCGTGGAACACCACGATCTGGCCGTCCGCCGTCAGATGGATATCTATCTCGATAGCATAGCCGCGTTCTATCGCCGCGCGGAATGCCGCCAACGAATTTTCGGGCGTACCGTCACTGAGATCGTGCAGGCCGCGGTGCGCGATATACCGCCCCTTAAGCAGCTGACGGTCAGGATGACGACGCGGGGACGGAAACAGCAAAAACAGCAGTAAAAAGATCAGCAGCGCGGCAATAAGAATAGCAACGGTCATATTATGCCTCCCTGGGACGAACGTCGCCGTGCTTAACGAGAAGCATCGTCACGAACGACAGACCGGAGAACAGCACCGCATACGGGAACAGCGCCACGTAGCCGAAGCCCCGCTTGTCGATCAGCAAGCCGGACAGCAGCGGTGTGGTGATCTGTGCGGCCATAGCGAACGTATAATACAAGCCGGTGTACTTGCCCACATCCGAGCCCTTGCACATCTCCACCACCATCGGGAACGAGTTGACGTTGATGGACGCCCAGCCGATACCGACCAGCGCAAAGATCAGATACATCAGCGGGCTGGCCTGCGTAAACAGCATAGCAACAGCGTAGCAGATCGTCATCAGTATGATGCCGAACAGCACGGCGCACTTGCGCCCGAGCTTGCGGGATAAAAAGCCCAGCGGCACGAAGGCCGCGATAGCGGATACCGTGGCGGTGAGCAGATAACCCGACGAGGTGCCGAGATCCACGTTCCATTTATCAATGGACATAATGGCGTTGGCAGCAAAAGTCTGCAGCCCGAACACGTTTTCCAGCACGTACGGGATAACCTGATCGTAGAACTGCCAGAACGCCAGAATGGACATAAAAGCTAAACCGATGAGTATCGTGCGTTTATAATTCGGCTTCATATTTCACACCTCCGGTATATTGTACCATACAGAGCATCACAATTCAAGTTGCTTTGAAGCGCCACAGCCGCGCCTGATCCTCCGGCAAGGCATATCCGATACCGACGCGTGTATCCGTCAGCACGGTGCAGAAAAATCCGTCATCCCAGACAGAAAGCCCGTCCTGCGTTAGCACGCTTCGGCGATTCAGCTCCCCCGTGACCGAGAGTGCTTTGGTGAGCTTTCCGGGACCGTCAGCCGTTTCGCACGCACGGACGAGTACCGCCTGCGGTTGCTCCACTTCGCCGGTCACAATATTGAGCAACCAGTGGATGCCATAGCACAAATACACATAGAGTGTCCCCGCCTCCCCGTACATCACCTCGGTGCGCGCCGTACGACCCTTGTGTGCATGGCAGGCGGTATCCTCTTCGCCGCGGTAGGCCTCCGTTTCCGTAATACGCAGGCATATCTCCCCCGTCGGCGTTTGCCGTATCAGCAGCTTACCCACCAACTCACGGGCGACCTCCAGACAGTCCCGATGAAAGAAATCGTAGTCCAGTCGTTTCATACCAACACCCCGACATCATTATATAAGATGCACTTCCGATTGGCAAGTCATTCCAATATGAAGAATTTTTGCAAAGGTATGGATACTTTGATCTATGGATTTAAGCCTATAAGCAGCCCGGGTTGCTGACCGGTCATCTGAAAAAGGGCGGCAAGACCTGCTATCCGGTCATAGCTGAGCTGAAGGACAAATTTCTATCGCAAATTTTAACAAGCAAAAATACCGCCTGCATACCGAATATGCAGGCGGTATTTTTACGGTAATTGCGGCACGAAATTTTTTAGCTCTTCCAACAGCTCCGACGGATCGCCGTCGGCTGCTGCCTTCAGTTCATCGACGATAGTTTGGTAGGTTGTACTATCGACCGTGTTGATCAGATCGTCATACTGCCCGTTCTGCAGTTCCTGCAGGATCTCGGTATACTGCTCGTTCTGTAATTGAGTCAGCAGCTCGGTGTATTCTCCGTTAACCAATTCCTGAAGCAAGGGCGCATATTCTTCGCCAAAGGCACCTGTGAACTGTTCGACTAACGCATCTCCGAACTGATCCATCACGCCGGAATAATCGCCTCCCATCACCTGACCGACGAGACCGATCACATCATTCACACTCTCCAGATGGCTACCCATGGATTCATTGATAAATTGAATCACATAGTTCTCCACCGCCTGCAAAGCAAAATAGACGGCTACCACTAACAGAATACCAACGATGATCCAAACCATCGACGCACGGGCATAGTTCTTCAGGCTACGGCGTTTGGGAACAAACATCATCACCGCACACGCGATCCAGCCGATCACCGGGATCGCAAACAGCAGTGCAAGCCCCAGAAACGTCCAAAATCCGACGATGTCTTTTGATTTATCCTGCGGCAGCTCTTCCGTTGCCTCTGCGGTCATCAATTCCGCCATAGTTATCAGCCCCTTTTATACGAGCATAGCATAGTAAAACAGAAAATTTAATCGTTTTAAGGGAGATTTTTCAAATAAAGATGCCGCCCATGCACTAAGCGGTAATGCGGTTATGCGCGTTTTTTCAGCTTGGGATACCAATACGACTTACCATAAGCAATAAGCTCCGCCAGTAAGCCGACAGGCAGGGCGGCAAAAATATCCACCACCGAATGCTGCTTGATAAACGCCGTAGACAGACAGATCGTAATCACAGCGATCACTACAAAGCATTTCCACGGTATCGAGGCTGCCTTTTCCTTCAGCCAGACCGAGGCCAGCCCCAGCGAATAGGCCACGTGAAGCGACGGGCAGACGTTGGTGCTGGTATCAAACGAATACAAAAAAGCCACGCCTTGTGTCAGCAGATTATCACGGGGAAATTCCACGGGCCGCAACTCTTGCTTGTTCGGGAACATAATATAGATCGCCATTGCGACCACCTGCGTCACGATGATAAATGTTTGCAGACGCTTGAAGCCGTCGGTATTATACAGTGCGAAGTACAGTAATGAAATAACGATCAGCAGATACCAGAACACGTACGGAATGAAAAACCATTCGCAAAACGGAATCAGATCGTCCAACGGACTGTACACGACTGTGCAACGCTCTGCCGGGATCAGGTTTTCCGTTAAGAAATACAGCGAAAAATACCCGACCCAGCCCAGCAGATACAGCAAATGTGAAAACTGCGGATCGTTCAGTTTTGAAAAACGGAACTGTCGGTAATCAACGACCGGCTTTCTCATCGGTACTCTCCTTGTTTTTAGGATATGATCGCTTGGGGATATTGCGGTACGGAACGACCGTATGCACGGGAAGGGCACACGCGATCTCCGTGATCTCCGCCATCAAATACTCACAAATACGGCAACGCTCTTCCTCGATGGGATTATCGGCGCAAAACCGAATTGGCTTACCCAGGTACATCGTCTTCAGATACGGTGCGATATACAGCGGCACGAACTGAAGCTCCAGCCCGGTCTTCTTATAATACAGCCGGGCGACATCAATGAATTTCTCCTGGAAATCACAAACGATATGATTGTGCGGTTCATCGTGCTCCGGAAAAATAACAACACTGATCCTCTCCTGCAAGCACTTGACCGTGGTCTTAAACGTGGAAGCAATGCGCATATCGTGATACACGCCGATGGTATTGGCATTGTTAAACGCCCATACCGACAGCGGCGCGATAAGATACGACAGCAGCTTATAAAACCAGCGGCTGTACCGCGGCTTCTGCGACCAGAAATCCCGGTACGCATAGGCCGGCACCTCTTTAAGGTGCATCATTTCACCGGCGCACCACGTGTATCGTTCAATAGGAAAATACAGCTCGCACGCGATCGGCCCGTGCATCTGGGTATGATTGCCCACAACGACTACCGGCTCATCCGAAAGATGCTCCGTGCCGACGACTGCAAACGTGGGATAACATACCCACACCAGCCGTTTCAACGCCCGAAAGAGCGGTGATGTCTTTTTCTTCAGCATTGCTCTTCTTCCTTTCAGCCCCCAACTATGTGCCGTATACTGCCGAACGTTAAAGACGAATATGCATCCGCTTGGTATACTATAGCACAAGATCCACAAAAAGTAAAGTCTCCCCTTGTGACAGATATAGTACCAAAGAAATCTAAACTGAAACGAAACAAAGCCGACGACCGCACTCAGTGCAGACGTCGGCTTTGGAGTTGCTGTTATTTCTGATAGTATGCCAAGCGCATACCGATGGTGTTGCCGCGCAGCTCGCGGCCGTAGTATAGGCTGGTGCGGAATACACCGCCGCATCCGTACACATGATCGTACCAGTTACCACCGCGGCAGGGGAACTGCTCCACGCTTTTGTTGGGGCCCCAGAACACGTCGTTGCCATAGGGAGTACCGGTGGCCTCCCGTTCTGGACAGATACCAAGCTCAATAAGAATCTGTGGCATTGCGGTCAAGCCGTCGGAAAGCCTGATCTCACGCACGGGGCAACAGCGTTTTTCCTCGCTGTGCGAGGTGATGCTCTGACACAGCACCCAGCGGTCGTCAACGTAATCCAGCTTCAGCGACTCCTTATCGCCCGGTGCGGTAAGAGAGCCGTCAGGCAGGATGGCGCGCCACAGCGGCGACTCATACGACATATCACAGCCCTGCGCCATCGTATCGGCATTTTCGATAATCTGCAGCTCGCCGTCGCACCAACGGAAGCCCGAGCACCACTCAAACACATTCCCGCACAGATCGGCAATGCCGTCAGCGCGGCCGTTATGGTACCACGACAGCGGGCCCGAGCCTGTCAGCGTATGGGCCGTCACTTCCACGCCGTCTCGCTTCCCGACTGAAGCCCGCTCGCCGCAGTTAGCGGCATCGTCACCATATTGACCGTAGAAGGTATTGCCCTGCGGCATTGTGCCGTTTTTCTTGCACCACAGTGCCAGCGCACCCCACAGCGAATAAGGGGTCATACCCCATCCCTCGCCCTTAGCGGCGCACAGCGCGGCACTCTCATCAAAATTAAAGTTTACTGCGGGATCCTTCATCGGCAGGCTGTAAGCACGACCGTTTTTCACCGCGCTGATGTACTTACCCACCGCCACGGTATCGTACTCGCGACCGTTCACGATAAACGCGGGATGCGTGCGGCTTTTCAGCCCGTTGGACAGCTTTGCCGAGTTCATTTTGGGGATCAGCACCATAATGGAGGGCTGACCAATATCGTCAAGAATCACCGTGTTGGTACCGCCCGACAGCGCCTCCACCGCCAGCTTCATATCCTGCCAATCATCGCTTGATACCAGCCCTTTGCAAAACTCGCGGTTCCTGGCGTAGATGATCTCCGCTGCTTCGCGACTCTCACTGCCGTCGGGTGCCAGAAAATCGTACCGTATTCCCGCCTCAGCACGCAAGCGGGCATCGTCCTTCATATAGATGCTTGCCATACACATCCTCCTTTTTGATATTGAAAACACATTACTTGTTTATTATATCATACTTTATCAAAAAGACAAGAGAAAAGACCGTTCGTGCAATCGGTCTTTTTACTGTTTATTCCCAATACGGTAGAGTGATACCCTTCCACTCCGTTTTCGCGTTGCGGTAGCATGGCGCAGCCACGGCGATATCCATAATGGGCGGATACATAGCAGAGCTTATTCTTCACATAGTCCTCACGGTCTTTCTGTTTATTAGATGTCAAAACGGTGGCGGTGTTACAAAAATCACACCCGGTTGCGTTTTGTGAATGGGTATGTTATACTGATAATGAAAGAGGTGAGCGGCAATGAATAAAAAGCTGACGGTGCAAACGGAGTTCGGCGATCGGAGGTGTTGCGTGCTGTCCCCGGAGCGGGAGCCTGAGGAGCAGCTGATGGAAGTGCTCGGCTTCAGCAAGGGCTATGGTATCACGGTGGAGCTGTCCGAGAAATATGTTAAGGTGATTGACTATTTCCACGGAGAGACCCGAGGATCGTTTACTATCGTGTCGATGGAGGACAGTGAGCTTCCCGTGTCGCTGACATGGACGGCGGTCGAGTAAAGCGGGGTGTCCTTTTCCGAAAAAACCTTTGATTTTTTCGAAAGCATATGCTACAATAAGAAAAATCAAATACTGACAAGCAACGACACACGTAGCACTTCGGTGCGTAAATCTGATTACGGTACGAAGAAGCAGCGTGTGTATTGCCCGAAGTTTAAGCACACGCACTGCGTGTGCTTTTGCTTTCTCGCAAAGGAGTAACAAAGATGCCGAAAAATCAAATTCAGCGAATGGTCTTTGCCCTCATCACCGTGGCTATCACGGTACATGCCTATGTGTTTTACAGTCTGTACGTCATTCACGGCGGTATGTTTATGGAGCTCACCGGTGCCGACAGCGTGCTGGCCGCGATCAACCAAATGGGCGGTGTTCCCGTGTTCGGGAAGTCCGTGCCGATCTGGGCAGTCGTATTGATCGAATTTGTACTGGCCTTTACGCTGGAAAGCGTGTTGGGGTCACCGCTTTCCTTTAAGCTGGCGTGCAAAAGCTTCGATCCCCGCAGTACCCATCCCGTTCTTTTTGAAACGGCGATCATCTGCGCTACCGTGGGCATTATGTGCCCGGTGCTGAGCCTTATCGCGGCATTCCTGTACTACAATTATCAAGCCGGATTCAATATCTGGACACTGTTGGCGGAGTGGCTCAAGCTAGTCTGCTTCAATTTCCCGTTTGCATTCTTTACCCAGCTGTTCTTTATTCAACCTGCGGTCAGAACCATCTTCAAGGGACTGTTTGCCAAGGACATTAAGGCTCGTGCCGAAACTCTCTCTGAGGGAAAGGAGACCGCCACCGTATAAATACCGGTGCTCCCTTTAAAAACACGGCGGCTTGTGATATGATACCTTCAAAGCAACTGTAAAGGGGTATCGTAATAAGCGTACACGGTGTATTGCTCGGCGAAGTCCGTCACTTCGAGATTCTTTACGCCGGGATGAACGGTATTTGCCCGCCCGATACCGATGCACAGCACCGATACCTCGGTCGTAAACCGCACCAGGCTACAGACTTTGGTGAGGATGCGGTGCATATTGCTCATGCATAATTTCGACGATTAATTCCCATAATGGCATAGCGGGAACATCTTTTTTAGCCTTTTCACTAAAAAATCTATCGAAGAATTTCATTTCGTATTCTCCTTTGCAGGATGCAATTAACAACCTACGAATATTGCCGCTAATTTTTCTGCGCATTGATATGTTTGCAAATCGATTCTTTTTGTTTCATACATCAACTTCAACCAATAGCTTGTTTCATTTGATTCTTTTGATCGGTCATATAAGAACTTTTGGGTGCAGTTACGCCATCAACAAGATTAACGATGGCAACCGCAAATTCAAAAGATATATCAAGCAATTTGTTTTGGGACATAATCGCACCTTCTTTCGCTATGATGATAGCATAAATTCTGCTGCTTTTCAACGATATATCGCTGGCGCGATAGGATATACGGTTGCGCCGTATGATATATTTCCACTTCGTCAAAATTATGATATAATATCCGTTGGCTTCATACGTGAATCGTATATCATCTGCAAAGCAGATATTATGACGTCAGCTATATCATCCGTGACCGTAGGGAATGGATATCATTATAAAATGCCTCTTTTGTCTTGGTAGACAAAAGAGGCATTTTATATGGCCCGCCCGGAGGGATTCGAACCCCCGGCCTTTGGAATCGGAATCCACTGCGATATCCAGCTTCGCCACGGGCGGATATATTGCCCGCTTTTCGCGGGTATTGTTATTTTACACTGTTTTTGACCGTTTTGCAATACCTAAATCGTAAAAATATTTTTTACCTGCTGTTACCGTTGCCAAACCCTATCGGTATGTGATACAATAGACACAGTTCACAGCAAAGGAGGGCGCCTTATGCCGTTTTTACCTATCACAAAAAAAGAGATGCGTGAGCGCGGCTGGGAGTGCCCGGACTTTGTCATCGTTACGGGGGACGCGTACGTCGATCATCCCTCGTTCGGCACGGCTATCGTGTCCCGCGTGCTGGAAAACGCCGGCTACAACGTCTGCATCGTACCGCAACCGCAGTGTGATTCGGATTATCAGCGCTTCGGTGCGCCGCGCTACGCCTTTTTTGTCAACGGCGGCAACATCGATTCGATGGTGGCACACTATACCTCCGCCAAGAAGCGCCGCAGCGAGGACGCGTACACCCCCGGCGGCCGTGCCGGGGCACGACCCGACCGTGCGACCATTGTATACAGCAAGGCGATCCGTCGTCTCTTCCCCGCATTGCCCATCGCTATCGGCGGTGTGGAGGCCTCACTGCGCCGTTTTGCCCATTACGATTACTGGGATGACCGCGTGCTTCCCTCCATCCTGCTGGAGTCCGGTGCCGACCTGCTGATGTACGGTATGGGTGAAAAACACATTGTCGAGATCGCTGACCGCCTGCGCGACGGTGCGGATATCCATAAGCTGACCGATATCCGCGGCACCTGCTACGCCGTGCGTACGTGCGATTACAAGCCGGGGCCCGTCAAGGAATGTCCGAGCTACGAGGCTGTCAGTGCCCTCACCGAGCAGGGCAAGCGGCTGTATGCCGATTCCTGCCGCATCCAGCAGCAGGAGCACGACGCGGTGCGCGGCAAGGTCGTCATCCAGCGGCACGGCGACCGTATCGTCATCCAGAATCCGCCGCACCTGCCGCTGAGCACCGACGAAATGGACGCGGTATATGCCCTGCCCTTTATGCGGAACTACCATCCCTCCTACGAAGTACTCGGCGGTGTTCCGGGCATTGAGGAGGTCAAGTTTTCCATCATCCACAACCGCGGCTGTATCGGTGCCTGTAACTTCTGCGCTCTTGCCTATCATCAAGGACGGCAGATCTCCTGCCGCAGTCACGAATCGGTGATCGCGGAGGCCAAGGCTATCGCCGAGTTGCCGGATTTTAAGGGATATATCCACGACGTCGGCGGCCCCACCGCCAACTTCCGTTTCCCGTCCTGCGAAAAGCAACTAAAAAGCGGCGTGTGCGCCGACAAAAAGTGCTTAGCGCCCGAAAAATGCCCTGCCGCCCGCGTGGATCACAGCGATTATCTGTCGCTGCTGCGCAAGCTGCGCACCCTGCCGAAGATCAAAAAGGTGTTTATCCGTTCAGGCATCCGCTTCGATTATCTCATCTACGACAAGGACGAGACCTTTTTCCGTGAATTGGTAGAGCATCACGTCAGCGGACAATTAAAGGTCGCGCCCGAGCATTGCTGCAATGCAGTGCTCAAATGGATGGGCAAGCCGTCCATCGAGGTATACGAGCGTTTCAAAAAGCGCTTTTACGAGCTGACACAAGCGGCAGGCAAAAAGCAATTTTTAGTACCGTATCTGATGTCCTCACATCCCGGCAGTACACTGTCGGACGCCATTGAGCTGGCACTGTTCCTGAAACGCGAAAAGCTACATCCCGAGCAGGTGCAGGACTTCTACCCCACCCCCGGCACGGTATCGACGTGTATGTTCTATACGGGGTTGGATCCGTACACGATGGAGTCGGTCTACGTGCCGCGTACCCCGCGTGAAAAGGCACAGCAACGGGCACTTCTGCAATATTTCCGCCCCGAAAATCGCGAGCTCGTGCTGGATGCCCTGCGCCGTGCGGGTCGCACCGATCTGATCGGCAGCGGCAAGCACTGTCTTATCAACGCGCCGCCCCCCAAGCCGGTATCCCGCAAAAAACCGCGTAAGCCCGCCAAGCGGCGGCGATAAAAAGGCATCCCACACGGGATGCCTTTCCTTAATTAAATACTGTTTCGATCACCTTGCGGCAGCCGTCGGGTGAATACTGCCAACGGTCGATGTGTCCCTCGGTGATGAAATATTTAAGAGGCGGCGGCAACTCGGCGGTATCCTGCGCGTCGATGAGCACCAGCTTGAGCTTCATTTTCTCCGCCAGAATGTTTTTAATATAGACACCGGCATACTGCCCCACGCGCACGCCCTCGCGCGGCTCGGCCAGCCCCGCCAGATTGGGAGTCAGCTCAATAAACACGCCGTAATCCTCTACGGAACGCACGATACCTGCTACCGTCTCACCCTGCGTGAACAGCGCGGCGTTTTCCTCCCACGTACCCAGCAACTCACGCTGCGACAGACAAATGCGACTGCCCTCCACCGAGCTAATGACGCAGTGGATGTCCATTCCTACAAATAAGCGGTCGGCGGGATGCGCGATGCGACTGACCGAAATGCTGGCAATGGGCAGAAGTGCGGGGATGCCGCAACCGATATCACAAAACGCGCCGAAGCTTTCCAGCCGCGTCACACGCGCGGCGATCACATCACCGGGTCGGCACTGTGCCAGATATTCATCGCGGCATTTCTGCTGCGCGGCACGCCGCGAGCACACCGCCCGCCGCTCTCCCTCAGGTGTATAGTCAAAGCCCGTCACGATAAAGCTGACCGGCTTGCTGACCCGCGAGATCAGCGCAATATCGCGGGTCGTGCCGTCTGCGATCCCCAGCGCTCCCTCCTCACGCGGGATAATACCGCTCATACACGGCAGCTCCACGTACAGATTATGGTCATTGTCGCACAGTACCGCCCGCGCCTCCACGACCTCCTCGTCGGCGGCAGCTTCCATCAGTGCCGCCACCGTTTCCGTGTGCCGCCGATTCGCGGCTGTGTTCAATAAAACGCCCTCCGGATAAAAGTCACACATTTGAACAGTCATTCCTTTCAACTATAGTTTTCCTGACACATCTATACGCCCCGATTGAACGATAAATGCAAAAACAACGAAAAGTGCAAAATTAAAAACCTATTGTTGCTTTGCGGGACGAACTGACATAGTTAAACTATACCATACAGGAAAGGGTGTCTTTTGTAGAATGAATGTACGTGAATTGGAAGTTTCTGTGAAAAATCTGCGGATTCTGGATCGCGGATTTATCCCGGTGGCAGCTTTCTGCCGCAATTATGAAAAAATCCGCCGCAAACGCAAGGAGATCGCCGAAGCCGAGCGCGTGCTGGCTGAGGAATATCCGGATTGCGCCGCGATGGAGCCGCACAGAGTCGCCGCGTCGGTCAGTCGGGGCGGCTGCCAGCCTGCCGAAGCTGCACTGATTTTACAATAAGAACAGAAAGAACCGATCAGAATGAAACGCCCACCTTTCTGCGATACTTTATATTCTACGAGCGCCTGTGTGATATCTATTTCCACTCCGACAACCGAAACGGAGCACCGTGGCATTACGTCGCCCCGCCAGATCCGACGTTCCGCCGGATCGGTATGATCTGGCATATTCAAACTATCTCGCCCATATAGTATACAGAAGTACGTATATGGGGTGATTGTGATGAAGGGTGCCGTTGAGGAGCGTGCGACTCAGCTGGGCGAATACATACTGGAGAATAAGGCAACCGTGCGGGCGGCGGCCAAAAAATTTCATATCAGCAAATCCACCGTACACAAGGACGTTTCCGACCGCTTGCAGATGGTCAACCCGCAGCTATACAGTGAGGTGCGACAGATATTGGATATCAACAAGGCGCAACGGCATATCCGCGGTGGCATCGCCACCCGCCGTAAATATCGGCAGGACGAAGAATAGAAGTAAGCCTCCCCATCCGGGGAGGCCTTTTTACAACGCCAATATACCGCTATCCAGCATTTTTTGTGCGGCCAGCAGGATACCCACGCGGCCGGAGGAGAAGTTGAGACCACCCTGCATATACACGGCAAACGGCTCCCGCAACGGTGCGTCCGCAGACAGCTCGATGGACGAGCCCATCGTAAACGCCCCCGCCGCCATAATGACCTGATTATCGTATCCCGGCATATCCCACGGCTCCGGCGTAACGAACGCATCCACCGGCGCACCGCTCTGGATGCCCTGACAAAACGCAATCAGAGCCTTTGGGTCACGCAGCTGAATGGCTTGAATGATATCGGCGCGTTCCTCGGCCGCCGCAGGTGTGCAATGATAGCCCAGCCGCTCAAATAGCGACGCCGCAAATACCGCCGTTTTCATCGCTTCGCCCACCACATGCGGTGCCTGAAACAAGCCCATAAACATCGTGCGGTTATGCCCCAGCGAAGCACCGACCTCCTTGCCGAGACCGGGAGTCGTCAACCGATACGCGCATTTTTCCACCAGATCGCGGCGGCCGCAAATATAGCCACCGTTTTCGGCGATACCTCCGCCGGGATTCTTGATGAGCGAGCCCGCCATCAGATCGGCCCCTACCGCCGTCGGCTCCGTTTTTTCGGCAAATTCGCCGTAGCAGTTATCCACAAACACGATAACATCCGGCCGCACCGAACGAACGGCGGCGATCAGCTCACCGATCCTCGTCACCGACAGCGACGGACGAAGATTGTACCCGCGCGAACGCTGAATATGCACTACCTTCACGGCCGGCTCCTCGCGCAACACCGCGCATACCGCCTCGTGATCGGGTAGCCCGTCCTCACCGAGCGGTACCTCGCGGTAGCCCACACCATATTCCGTCAGCGAGCCGTCGCTTGCCTTATCCGCACCGATCACGCCGAGCAACGTGTCATACGGTGTACCTGTCGCCGCCAGCAGTACCTCACCCGGGCGTAGTACCCCGAACAGAGCCACCGTGATAGCGTGTGTGCCGCACAAAATGCTGTGCCGCACCAGCGCATCCTCCGCGCCCAGCACATCGGCAAACACCTCCTCCAGCACCTCACGACCTCGGTCTCCGTAGCCGTAGCCGGTGGTCGCCACAAAATGTGCCTCGCTCACCCGATGACGGATAAACGCCGACAGCACCTTCTGCTGATTGTAGTCAGCAATATCGTCGATACGGGCAAAGGCAACAGCCGCCCTCTCGCGTGCGTCGTCCGCCAGCGCGTTCAGGCGCGGGTCGACTTTAAAAAAAGCATCTTGCATCGTCTTATGTCCTTTCCGTCCGTGCAATACAACCGCACACCGCAAATCCCAACGCGGCATACAGTCGTTGGGCTCCTTCGTTTTCCGGGCAGATATATACCTGCCGTCCTTCCTGTTTGAGAGAAGCGATCAGCGAGCTGACGCACATTCCTGCCAAGCCGCGCTGACGGTACACGGGTGTGGTCGCCACTCCGCCGATCAACGCGCCGCCGTTCCATTCGGCCACCGTCATCGCCGTGGAAACGGGAATCCCCGCCTCGCATACCGCCACGTTACGGCAAAAGCCGTGCCGTTCACGGTAGCACACGTCCGGATACCACACCTCAAACGGTGCGAGTCCCGGAAAAATGGGTTGCAAAAACGCATACAGTTCCCGTGGGGATACGCTTGGCAGTGCCGCACCCGACACCTGCGGGAGCGTGTGCTGCATTACGGGATACGCCCGCACCTCAGCACCCCACGATGCCGCCACCGCCGCGGCAGTCTCGGGATCGGTCAACAGCGACACGATATCCGGCTGCATCGCGATAAACAAGGCCAGCTCCTCGCGCTCCTCCGGTACCGCATACACCACGGCTTGTCCATCCAGTATCGCGGCGGCACTACCGCCATCTCCGACGTAATAGCGAATAAACGGTACTGCCCCGTAGCACTCCCACAGTGCTTGCACACGAAACAGCGGCAATGTATTACCCGGCAGCGTCGGTAGCGCGTCTACCAGCCGTATCACAGTTCACCGTCCCACGCGGGCAGCGTGTTCATCATCACTTCCAGCAGGCGGTAGGTCTCACGGACATCCCCATCATCCAGCATACACGCAGGCGAATGGAGATACCGGCACGGCAGCGACACCGCCGCTACACGTGCGCCCTCACCCGCCGCCTGCATCGCACCGGCATCGTTGCCGCCGGCCACCACGTGCTTGGTCTGCACGGCGATACCGTGCTTCTCCGCCAAGCGGAATATCTCATCAAACAAGGCCTTATCGTACATCGTACGACGATCCATAAAGGACACCACCGCGCCGCCGCCCATACAGCACACGCGATTATCCTCGGATGCACCCATAATATCTGCCGCCGTGGTCGCATCCACCGCCACAGCGATCTCGGGCTGCACCGCAAACGCCGCCGGACCCGCACCACGGGTGCCGACCTCCTCCTGCACGGTAAACGCGATCACAACATCGTACTTCGGCTGCGTTTTCGCCAATGCCAGTAGCAGCGCACAGCCGACGCGGTCATCCAATGCCTTGGAAATAAACCGTCCGTCACCAAGGGCCGCCGTATCGTCCGTAAAGAACACAGCATCTCCCACTCGGCACACCGTCTCGGCCTCAGCGCGGTCAGTCGCACCGATATCGATCCGCATCGCCGCCAAAGCGGGGATCTTTTTCTTTTCATCGTCCTTACACTGGTGTACCGCCTTACCGCCGATCACACCAATGTGGCCGTTCACCGTCACACGGCGCGCGAACAGCGCCTCAGGCACAATACCGCCCACACACGCAAAGCGCAGATAGCCGTCGACCGTGATATCGGTAACGATTCCGCCGACCTCGTCCATATGCGCCGCAAACATCACCCGATGCGGTGCCGGCTTCTCCCCCCTCAGATCGGCCAGAATATTGCCCATACGGTCAACCCGCACCTCGCGCACCGCAGGTGCGGTCTTTAATTCTTCTAAAATATAGGTGCGCACGTCAGCTTCGCGCCCGGCAATACCGGGCAGTGCGCTGAGCTTTAAGATCGATTCACGCATCGCAGCGCACCTCCCCCGCCTCGGCAAACGCCGCTATCAGCGCAGCGACCGCCTCTATATCCTTCAATGACGCCACCTCCGCAGGAGTATGCATATACCGCAACGGGATCGAGAGCAACGCCGACGGGATTCCCTCCCGCGCGACGGTGATCTTATCCGCATCCGTGCCGGTGGTTCCGCCCATCACCTCATATTGGAACGGGATACCCCGCTCCTCGGCCAACGCCCGCAATTGTTCAGTCATACCGTAATCCAGGATCGGCGAAATACCCAGCATCACACCGTCACCCAGCATGCCGCATTCGGCGCGGTCGGCATCCGGCGTATGAGCAAAGCTCACATCCACGACGATGGCTGCCTCCGGCTGAATACCAAACGCCGCCGTACCCGCGCTACGGGTACCAAGCTCCTCTTGTGTGCAGAACAACACTGCCACGTTCCACGGCAGTGATTTATTTTGAAGCAGCTCCAACGCCCGCAGGATCGCCGCACAGCCCGCGCGGTCATCCAGCGCCTTGGAACACACACGGTCACCCAGCAAGCGGTCAAACCGCGGTACAAACATTACACGGGTGCCCACCGGGATACGCGCCTTGGCCTCCTCGGCCGTCAAGCCTACATCAATACCGCGCTCCTCCGTTTTCAGCAACACATCACTATCACCGGACAGATGCGGCGGTGTCGAGCAAAACACGCCGCTTATCGGCGGCTCACATAGCACCACCACCGGCGTGGCCGCCAGCGTACGCTCGTCAATACCACCGCAGGAGGAGACCCGCAAGAAACCGTCGGCAGTCACATCGGTCACAATAAAGCCGATCTCATCCACATGTGCCTCCAGCAACAGTGTCGGCGCGTTCTCACACGCTGCGGACAGCACGCCCCACACACTGCCTAAACGGTCAGTATGCACAACGGACACGTACGCCGCCAGCTTTTCGGCAAGCAGCTGTGCTGCTACGGGCACACCGTTGACACCGGGGATCGCACACAGCTCTCTGAGCAATTGTTCCATACCTTACAACTCCTGCACCAAACGCTTGAAGTGATCGCCGCGTTCCTCAAAATTCCGATACATATCAAAGCTCGCACTGGCGGGCGACAAAAACACGATATCGCCCTCACCCGCCAACCGTTCCGCCGTCTGTACAGCCTCTTCCATTGAGCTGACCCGCGTGATCGGCACCGCTTCGGCATCCCGCCGCAGCACGGCTTCAATGGCGGGAGCTGTCGCCCCCAGCAACACCGCATGCTTGACGGTGTTGGCCGCCACCGGGCCCAGCGGATCATACGGAATATGCTTATCATACCCACCGGCAATCAAAATGACCTTGCGGTCAAACGCCTCCAGCCCCGCGATAGTACGGGACGGGCTGCTACCGATAGAATCGTTGTACCACTCCACACCGTTGCGCTGCCGTACCAGCTCACACCGATGCGGCACGCCTCCGAACGTGCGGGCGAAATCCGCCATCACCTCGACCGGTACCGTGCCAAAGGTAGCAGCGAACGCCGCCAGATAGTTTTCAATGTTATGCACACCGCGGATGAATATCTCCGAAGCCGACAGCACCGGCACGGTGTTCTCACCGTCGGTAATATACAATATACCGTCCTCGCCCAGATACGCACCCCGCTGCACGGGATGGCGACGCGAGAACCACCACACCTCACCGCAGCAGTTCTTTGCAAACGCAACGGTGTACTCGTTATCAGCATTCAGCACCGCGCGGTCACCTGGTTGCTGATATGCCACCAGATTGGCCTTAGCATCAATATACTCCTGCATATCGGTATGCCAATCCAAATGGTTAGGTGCCACGTTGGTGACCACCGCCACATGCGGACTCTGCGTCATCATCGTCAGTTGGAAGCTGGACAGCTCCACCACCGCGGTATCCGACGTTTCGACCTGCTCCACCGCCGGCAACATCGGATTACCGATGTTACCGCCGAGATGCACAGTTTTCCCCGCCTGCTTCAACAGCCCCGCGATCACTGTGGTGGTCGTGGTCTTACCGTCCGACCCGGTCACCGCGTAAATGGGTGCCGGGCACAGCTCAAAAAACAGCTCCATTTCGGAGGTCACTGTCTTGCCCTGGGCCCGTGCCGCCTCAAACGGCGGCAGATACGGCTTCATCCCCGGCGTGCGCAGGATCAGTGGTGCATCCAGATGCTCCAGATACTCCTCCCCCAGATACAGATGCGCACCGGCGGACTCCAGCTCATCAGCCGTCGCCCCCAGCTGCTCGCGGGTGCACTTGTCACACGCAAGCACCGAAGCCCCTTTTTCCAGTAGTTGATAAATGACAGACAGATTGTTATGCCCGATGCCGCATACCGCTACGCGCGTTCCGGCCACCGACTCAAAAAATTCACGACGCTTCACAGCGATCACTCCCTATTCAGTATAGGCTTATTCATCCTCCGAAAAACGCGACAGATACAGAATACCCGCGAGACCGGCCGCCAGCGTGACCACCGATACCGCCGCCGTGATGATCCACTGCCCCGCCGAGGCACTTATCTGCAACGCTGGCCAAACGATATCCACCGCAATATCCGCCAGTGAGCCTACCACGAAACCCATAATGATGCAATAGGTCTGGTGCGGAAACTTCTGCATCGTCCATTCCAACGGACGGGTGATGAGAACAACACCCAGCAGCGTCGAGATCACCAGCAGCGCCAGGAACGTGACCGCCTCGCCCACGCCGGCAACAGACGAGCCGCCAAGCAACGATTTCAGCCACGCGACCACCGTGTCGATCGCGCCGGACATCGTGCCGTAAATACCCAACACCAGCAGCATATGCGAGGTGCTGATACCCGGCAGGATAAGTGCCAGCGATACCACCAGCCCCGCCAGCAGCCACACGAGCAGGCTGACGAGCGATAAATTACCGGAGGTCGGCAGTAGCCCCTGCGGCAGCAGACCGATGCCCAGTACGATGACCACGCCCAGCAGGATATACAGCACCGATGAGACCGTAAAGCGCGTCGCCCGCGTCTTGCGGTACAGTGCCGGGATGCCGCCGATGATGGCACCGAAGAAGAAGAACGACACCGGAATCGGGAACGTTTCCAACAGCCAGCCGATGGTAGAAGCTAGTGCGCAGAATCCTACCACGGCACCTAGACAGAATTTTGCCAAAAACCAGAGATTGCGCTTCGGATCCTTCCGAAAATGGCTGATCGCCGCGATCAGTCGGTCATAAATACCCAGAATGATCGCCATCGTGCCGCCGCTGACACCGGGTACCGTCATCGACGAGCCGATGAGAAACCCCTTAAACGGGATCAACAACACTTTTAACAACTTCATACGGATGCCTCCCATCAAAATACCCTCTCATTATACACCAACTGTATGCTTTTGTCACCCATATTTTGCGGTTTTCTGTTGCATAGAACGCAAAAAAGCGGTATACTTGAGTAAAAGAATTCGTATCGGGAAAGGATGTGGCGGCTATGACCGCAAAAGAGCGTTTTATCGAGCTGTATACCAAGTACATCCACCGCGAGGGCGCGGATAAATTTTTAGAATATCTGCAATCGGGTGCCAGCGATTTTTTTGAAGCCCCGGCCAGCACCCGCTTCCACGGCTCATATAAGGGCGGTCTGGCAGAGCATAGCCTGAACGTGTTTGACTGTCTGTGGCATTATCTCGACCGCCCCCGCACCAAGGAGATCTACGGGCTGAATTTCAGCGAGGAAAGCATTGCCATCGTGTCACTGCTGCACGATGTGTGCAAGATCAACGTATATCACCCAGGCACCCGCAACGTCAAGCGTGACGGCAAATGGGAAACGGTAGATACCTTTGAATTTGACGACAAGCTCCCCTACGGTCACGGCGAAAAATCCGTATACATTCTGTCCGGCTATATGCGACTGACCCGCGAGGAGGCCTTCGCCATCCGCTACCATATGGGCTTTGCGGGAACCGAGGACGAACGCAACGTCGGTCGTGCGTTCGAGATGTTCCCGCTCGCGTTTGCGCTGTCGGTGGCCGATATGGAAGCCACTTATTTTGTGGAGGGAAAAAAATGAGTACCGCGCCCCACACACTGCCCCGCTGCCCGCTCTCGCGCAAATGCGGCGGCTGTCAGCTGCAGAATATGGAATATCCCCGGCAACTGAAATATAAGCAGGAGACCGTGATCTCCCTGCTTGGTACATACCATCGCGTCGCACCCATTATCGGGATGGAGCGGCCATATTATTATCGCAACAAGGTGCAGGCGGCCTTTGGGATGACCCGCAGCGGCGAGATCATCTCCGGCGTGTATCAGTCCAGCTCGCACCGCATCGTCAAGGTGGATTCCTGCCAGATCGAGGATCCCGCCGCCGACCGCATCGTCGTCACCATCCGTAAGCTGCTGCCCTCGTTCCGCATCCTGCCGTATAACGAGGACAATAGCCGCGGCTTTTTGCGGCACGTGCTGGTGCGCCGCGGCTTTCAGAGCGGACAAATTATGGTCGTGCTGGTAGGCGCCAACCCCATCTTCCCCATCAAAAAGAAATTCACGGCGGAGCTGCTGCGCCGTCACCCCGAGATCACCACCGTGGTGTTCAACATCAACCCTCATCACACCAGTATGCTACTGGGCGAGCGCGAGGAAGTGCTGTTCGGCCGCGGGTATATCGAGGATACGCTGTGCGGCTGCACGTTCCGCATCTCTCCGCGGTCGTTTTATCAGATCAACCCCACCCAGACAGAGCGGCTGTACCGCGCGGCGCTGGATATGGCCAACATCACCGAAAACGACACCGTGCTGGACGCGTACTGCGGTGTCGGCACCATCGGCATCGTCGCCGCACGCCGTGCCAAGCAGGTTGTCGGCGTGGAGCTCAACGCCGACGCGGTGCGTGATGCCCGCGCCAACGCCCGCCGCAATGAGCTGTCCAACATCGCCTTTGTGCAGCGCGATGCAGGCGACTACATGGTTGAGCTGGCGCAAAGCGGCGAACACGTGGATGTGGTGGTGATGGATCCGCCGCGCGCCGGCAGTGATATGCCGTTTTTGAGTTCGCTACTCACGCTGGCACCCTCGCGTGTCGTTTATATCTCCTGCAACCCCGAAACGCAGGCGCGTGACCTGCACGTGCTCACCGAGGGCGGCTACCGCGTCACCGGCATCCAACCGGTCGATATGTTCCCACACACACAGCACATTGAAACGGTAGCACTTTTAAGTCGGCAAATCAATGTGCATAATATGAAGCTATATTCCTCTCCGTTTGAGATGATAAAGAATGGTAATAAAACAATAGAACTGCGTTTGTTTGATAAAAAGCGTCAGCAAGTAAAAGCGGGCGATAAGATTGTTTTTACAAATACCACTACCGGCGAAACACTTAATACCACGGTTTTGAAATTGCACCGTTTTGATAGTTTCGAAGAATTATACAAATCGCTACCTCTTCTAAAATGTGGATACACACCTGAAAATGTTGACAATGCAAAGCCATCTGATATGGAGCAATATTATTCTATCGAGGAGCAGAATAAATACGGTGTTGTAGGAATCGAGCTTTGCCGACTTAAAGAAATCACCGACGAATGCATCGTGTGCCTGCAAAGGAAGACGATAAAATGAATGTCCTGAAGCTACTCCATCTCATCGGTTGTATGGCTCTGCTGCTGGAATCTATTTTCAGTCTGGTCAATATTCTCACGGATACCGCAATCTTCGGTCCTGTCATTTGCATCCCCTTGCTGGTGATCGGGATCACCGGTATGATCTGCGGTCTGTCTTTTTATAAAGATCAAACCATCAATAACACGAGGAGCTGAATACTATGAAGTATTTTATCAGTCACTCCTATCGGGACAGAAAATGGGCTAAGGAGCTGTTGCCGTTGCTGCGCAGTGTCGATCTGTCGTTATCATCCGACCGGGATATTTTCTTTTCCTCCAAAGCGGAGACCGGCTCGGATGTGCACAAAAGTCTGTTGCCGAACATTGACCAGAGTATGAACGCATGCGAGATCCTGCTGCTGGTCGTCACCGAGAATTATCTGCGCAGCTACTACTGCTTCTATGAGCTCAATCTCGCCGGTTATCTGAAGCGGCAAGGGAAAAAGGCGTTGCTACTCGTGCAAAGCGCCGAGATCTACCAGCGGATCAAGCCGCTGTTCCCGGACGATCTGTACATAAACGCCGCCGATGCGGGCGCTACCGATACTCTGCTGCGCGCTCTCGGCATCAGCAACACAGCCGACGAGGCTCGTGACACCGCAAAGCGGTTCTTCGACGCGATGAAGCAGCCCGTCCTCCCCCTCGGTACGCCGTATGTCGGTATGTCAGAGAATATCTATAAAAACACCGTCGCGTTTTCCGAGGGCTGCGGCGTAGAACGGATGACCTTCGGCTATCCCGCCACGCAGGAAGTGGTAGAAGCCCGCTTGCAGGATGCCCGTGAGATCATTTTCGTTTCCACCACCGGCTGCGGTTTTCTGAAAACCTACCGTAAGCGTCTCGCCGAAGCCGTGGCGCTGGGAGCCGATCTATCCGTCGTGGTAGCCGACCGTGATTCGGATTTTTGCATCGATGTCGGCGACATTGAGGTCTTTGATGAAAACAACGCCGACGAATTGGTAGAGCGCAACCGCCAGCGTTTGGCATCGGAATTTGATTCGTCCGTTCAATATTTGAATGAGATCTATAAGGATGCCGTACAGCAGTCTAAGGGCTCTGTCGGCTCCGTGCAGTGCTGCTGCGGCTATACGCTGATCCGTCAGACCTCGTTCGTCGTCCGCTATGACGACCGCTCCGTCTGGGGCTGGATCACCTGCACGATGCCACCCGAGCGCGCGGCTGACCACACGCCGTCCACCATCGTCAACGGCTCGCTGGACAGCGACCCCTTTGCACGGGTAATATGGAAATATTGCAAGACCCTCACGGAGCTTGCCACCCATCGCGGCGGTTATCAGCGCATCGACGGCGCGACCGCGCCGCGCCCATTCTGCGGCAACGGGCAACCGGATCCGAGCCATATGCTGGCAGAGGCCAAGCACTATTGGCTTGATAAGCAGCAGGCGGCGCGTAACACGATGGACAGCCGCGGCGAGGTGTTCGACGCGGTACTCATCGAGGTCGCCGCTCAGCATCCGCTGTTCCGCCGCCGCGAGCCAAACACCGAGTTCCGCCAGCGGTTGGATAAAGCAATCAAGCTGTACAACGAACTGACCGCTAAAGGTCTTGACGTTTCAATCTACGTGCCGGGCAGCCGTCACAAGTATAACGGCATTGCGGATGATATCAGTCTGAGCGAAGCCGGATGCCGCTATCTCCGCGATAAAGGCATCCCGGATACCGCACTCATCGGTGACGATGCCAATCAACGCTATAAGGGCGAGGACGGGGTATACAACTCCGCTGACGAGTGTTATGTGGCGTCCCGGATCTTTCTGGAGGGCGACTATGGGAAACTGGTCTGCATCTGCTCACCCAATCAAATTATGCGGAAAACGATGCTATATCTGGAATTCGGCTGTCTGCCGACGTGCTACGGCGTTACTACCGAAAAATTATTTCACGCCGACATCGTCAAAGAAATATTTGACTCGCTTAACATCGTGCTGTACGAGGATCATTCCTGGCAGGACAGTTCCACCGAGTTATACTCCTATTTCCGGCAAGAACGCAAGCCGTGATCAGAAAGGGACAACAAGCCTATGCACCAAATCAGGATATACGATACGCTTCCACCCGAAGCACTGACCGTCCGCATCACCGTCTTTGTGGAGGAGCAGGGTTTCACGGATGAGGTAGACGATATTGACAGCATTGCCGCTCATCCGATGATGTTTAACGGCGACGAGCCGATCGCCACCTGCCGTGTCTTCCCCGCCGCAGACGGCTATATCCTCGGGCGCTTGGCCGTTCTCAAGGAATACCGCGGACAATCCTGCGGCCGCGCTATGCTGGTCGCCGCTGAGGAGTATGTCCGTTCGGTCGGCGGCAACAGCATTGCCCTGCACGCCCAGTGCCACGCGCAGGCATTTTACGAAAAATGTGGCTATACCGCCTGTAGCGAGGTAGAAGACGAACAAGGTTGCCCGCATATTTGGATGAAAAAAGAATGGCAATAAAAACAACCACCCACGAGGCGCACTTCCTTACGGAGTGCGCCTCGTGGGTGGTTGTTTTATAACCGGCTTATTCCTCTTCGCAATCGTCGCAGCAGCAATCGCAGTCGTCATCGCACTCTTCGATTTCAAACTCCAGCGGCTTGCCGCAGTTGGGGCACTCGATACCGCCGTCAAGCAGCGTATCCTCATCCACCATAAATTCCTCGCTGCACGCGGGGCAGGTGATATCGAAATATTGGTCATCACAGCAATCGCAGTCGTCATCGTCGCACTCATCGTACTCGTCATAGTAATCGGTCTCCAGCGCATCCAGATCCTCGTCGATGGTATCGACCTGCTCGCCCATCTCCTGAACAGTGGCTTCCAGATCTTCAACGCTCAGAGCCACGTCGGACAGAACGTCCATAATAGCCTTGAGGATCTTGCCCTCTTTCGTCGCAACGTCGATCTCCATACCCTCGATAAGACCCTTGAGATACGCAACCTTTTCCGTTATTGTCATAGCAATATGCCTCCTTATAGATTAGCTTAGTCAGCGTAGCAAAATTTATGCGCGCTCCATATACTCACCCGTACGGGTGTCCACCCGGATCATTTCGCCCTCGTCGATGAACAGCGGCACGCGGATCTCCGCGCCGGTCTCCAGCGTGGCGGGCTTGGTGGCGTTGGTCGCCGTGTCGCCCTTGAAGCCGGGATCTGTCTGCGTGACCTGCAGCTCCACAAAGTTCGGGGGCTCAACACCGAATACGTTGCCCTTGTAGGACAGCACGCGGCAGATCATATTCTCTTTCACAAACTTGAAGTTGTCGGACAGGATATCCTTGCCGATCGGAACCAGCTCATAGGTCTCCTGATCCATAAAGTAGTACAGATCGCCGTCGTTGTAGGAATACTCCATTTCCTTTCTCTCAACGAATGCGGTCGGGTACTTGTCGTTGGGGTTGAACGTGCGCTCCACCACCGTGCCCGCAATAACGTTGCGGATCTTGGTGCGGACAAACGCCGCGCCCTTGCCGGGCTTCACGTGCTGGAATTCAACGATCTGATAGACGTTGCCATCCATTTCAAAAGTAACGCCGTTTCTGAAATCACCTGCAGATACCATTTTCCAATCCTCCGTTATACTTTGCTTTTTATATTTTATCGCATAATCTGCTCTTTTGCAAGTACTAAATCAAATAAATCGCAAAAACCGGCGGTAAATTTTACCGCCGGTATGTGTATGTTACTCTTCCTCCACCTTATTCTCAGCAATGACCTTCTGAGCCACCGGCGCAGGAGCCTCCTCATAGCGGGCAAACTCCATCGTGAAATACCCTCTGCCCTGCGTGGTGGAACGCAGCATACTGGAGTAATCTCCCATTTCCGCCATCGGGACCTCGGCGGTGATACAGGTGATGCTGTGATCCTCCGCTGTCGGCTCCATACCGATCACGCGGCCGCGGCGCTTGGTGATATCACCCATAATATCGCCGGTATTGTCGTTCGGTATGTAAGCCGACAGCGTGCCGTATGGCTCCAGCAGCACGGGCGATGCCTGTGCGATACCGGCCTTGTACGCCAGTGACGCAGCGGTCTTGAACGCCATTTCGGACGAATCCACCGGATGATACGAGCCATCCACCAGCGTGGCTTTCACACCGACCAGCGGGAAGCCTGCCAGCACGCCGCGCTGCGCACTGTCGCGCAGACCCTTTTCCACGGCCGGAAAGTAGTTTTTCGGAACCGATCCACCAAACACTGTTTCCTCAAACACCAGCTCCTCGCTGTCGCAAGGCTCAAATTCGATCCACACGTCGCCGAACTGGCCGTGACCGCCCGATTGCTTCTTGTGACGACCTTGCACCTTGACCTTACCGCGGATGGTCTCACGATACGGCACCTTCGGATTTTGCAACACAACCTCCACTCCGAACTTGCTCTTCAGCTTGGAAACGATGACCTCCAGATGCTGCTCACCCAATCCGGACAGCACCTGCTCCTTCGTTTCGGTATTGTGCTGCAGCGAAATAGTGGGATCCTCTTCACGCAGGCGGTTGAGACCGGACACGATTTTTTCCTCGTCGCCCTTGTTCTTGGCGTACACCGCCATCGAATGCGTGGGCGCCTCATACGCCACACCGGGCAACACCACGGGACGCGCCGGTGCACACAGCGTGTCGCCCGTATTGGCGGAAGCCAGCTTCGCCACCGCGCCGATATCACCGGCCGGCACACAGGAGATCTCCTCCTGCTTCTTGCCGCGCACCATAAACAGCTTACCCAGCTTGTCGGTCGCGCCGGTACGCATATTCATCAGCGTGCAATCCGAGGTAACGGTACCACTGACGACCTTAAAATACACCAGCTTACCCACAAACGGATCGACCACCGTCTTAAACACGGTCGCGACCGTCTGTGCCTGTTCATTAACCTTCAGCTCCACAGGCTCGCCATTCGGATCAACACCCGTTTCACCGGCAACGGTCTCGGCCCACGGAGCTAACCACATCAGGCCGTTGAGCAGTTGATCGATGCCCTCCATCGTCTGCGAAGCGCCGCAGTACACCGGCAGAATCTCACCACGACGCACGCCCGTAGCCAAGCCCAGAATCAGCTCATCCGGCGTGAAATCAACGCCCGAGAAGTATTTTTCCATCAGCTCCTCGCTGGTCTCCGCGACCGCTTCACTGATCGCGGTACGCAAGCCGTCTAAACGGTGTCCCATATCCGGGATGGGGCACTCCACGGCCTTGCCGTTCTCGTAGGTGTAGGCCTTGTACTCCAGCAGGTTGACATAGCACTGCACCTTATGCTCCACCACATACGGTACAACGATCGGGCAAACCGCCGGGCCGAAAATGGTCTTCAGATCTTCAAACACGCGATAGAAATCGGCATTCTCACTGTCCAGCTTGTTGACGAACAACAGTTGCGCGATCCCCTTTTTCTTCGCGGCGGCACGAGCCTTCTGCGCACCGACCGTGACGCCACTCTTACCGGACAGCACGATAACCGCGCTGCCCGCCGCGCGGATGCCTTCACTCATACCTCCCGCGAAATCAAACGAGCCGGGCGTATCTAATAGATTGATTTTGGTATCCTTCCATTCCACAGGAAGCACCGACAGCGAAACCGATGCCCCACGCTTGATTTCTTCGGGATCGAAATCGGAGATGGTATTGCCATCTACCACTTTACCTAAACGGTCGGTCAGACCGGTAACATACGCGATCGCTTCCGCCAGCGAGGTCTTACCCGTACTGGCGTGGCCGACAAGTGCGACGTTGCGGATATGCTTGGCATTATACTGTTTCACAAAGGACTCTCCTTTCCGGCACCGCTCACATAACGGCCGCCGTACAACAAATTTGACAATAATACACAAAATTTTTCAAGTGCAGGATTGTTCTTTATTCATTATAACCTATGCTTTTCGGAATTTCAATAGTAAATTGCAAAAAAATCCCCGCTGTTTATCACAGCGGGGATCAACCATTATTTCAGCTTTTCGCAAACAGCAGAGCGATCAATGCCAGCAGCACCGAGCCACCCGCCAGATACTCAATAACATACAGCGGCGGGAACAGTGCACCGCCGAGCAGTGCGGGCACCGCCATCAGTACCATACCGAGGATACCCACCAGTGCCTGCAGCACCGCAAACAAGCGCACACCGGTGTGCAAGCGGTGGCACTGCGCCAACGCCGTCAGCATTCCGAGCGCACCACCCGTTGATACGATCTCGGCAGGCTCGGTCTGCGATACGCCCGTCACCAGCGTTTCAAACGAACGACCTGCAGGCGCGTTCAGCAACTCCACATAATAGCCGTTTAGCTCAAACACCGAGGTGATGAGCGATTCCGTGACATTCTGATCGCATGTGCGGATCAGCAGCGTGATACGCCGCTCGGTCAGCGATTTCAGCACCCGCCGTACCGTGGGTTCCGCCGTGTAGCTCACCACGAACATCGCGGACAATTCGCCCGCAATGGACAGATAAACGAGCTGCCTGCCGTTCTTCGCGTACCGTTCCTCATAGTCCTTCGACGGGATATCAATGCCGTGATTGTCCAGCAGCTTGCGGTTACCGATCAGAATACGGCGGCCGCTGATCCAGCCGGAAAGCCCCATATCCTGCTCATATACCAGCGTATCAACCTCGTGCAGCATATCCACCTTGTTCAGGATCATACGGCGGAACACGTGAGACAGCGGCCCACCCGCACGGATGGACACCGAAGCTGCATCCAGAATGGCCTCATCCACTCGCGTACCGGAAAAGGTCTTGATACCGTGCAGTAGCACGCTGTTCTCCGGAAACAGCTCCATCGCATCCAGCACCACCGCATGGGAATTGCCGTAGACCTCTACCGCGCGATAATCCGAAATGGCCGTGCGCTGCTCACGCGCCTTCTTATCTGCGGCGAACAGCGTGGTGTACAGCGACAGCAACATCAGCATCGGTGTCGACACCGCCAGCATACCGCACAGTAGCGTGACCGCGAAGATCCACGAGGTAAATCCGCTGATAAGCAGATACGCAACGGACACGATGACCGATACCGCCAGCGTGACCGGCAGATACCAGCCGAGGAACCCGGCAGCGGGATCGTAGCCCTGTTTATCCACATAGCCCTCGGTCTCCTCCGTGCGGCGGAAATACGCTACACGCGGCACGCCGATCGGTACGGCGGGACGACCGATCTCCTCGGCGACCGCGTCGTCCGCAATGCGCTTAACGACCAATTTTTCGCTCTTTGAAGAAAAGATACCAAAATCACGGACAGCACGGTTGAGCTCCAGACGGTGCGAGATCTGCACCAGCAGCAACCCGAAGCCGGCAATACCGGTCAACACGGGAGCAGAACCATCCGCCACGCCGGTGGTGTTCAGCGTCAGTAGCGCGGTATGTACTGCTGTCAACAGTGCGGACAATGCAATAGCGCCCTCGGTGGTCAAACGGTGTTGCTTAAACAGAGCCGTCAAGCCCGTGCGCAGCTGCGCACCGTTCGCGATCATCAGCGCGACGAACAACACCAGATGGATAACCAGATACGTGATGGGATCCATCGCAATGGCGGGTGATACGGAGGAAACCGCCGCGATCAAAAACAAGATAGCCTCCAGAAGCACACTGAGCATCAGCATGATACCCGAACGATGCACCTGCTGTTGCAGACGCTGACGCACCGCTGTCAAGGACAGCGTTTCCATTGTTTCCTGAACGGGAGCATCATTGTCCTCGGCGGCCTCAGTTTCTTCGGTCTCCGCAAAGGGCGCGGTCTCCTCAGTAGACTCTGCCTCCGCCTGCTGCGCCTCGGCAATCTCACGCTCGTGCTGCTCGCGGCGCTGTGAGAAATCCTGAATCTTTTCCTGACGGATACGGCGCAACGTTTCCTCCTGCCCCGGCTCCGCGGGCTGTTCCACTTCCTCGTCGGCAAAGCCTTCCAGCAGCATCTGAGAGGGCTCATCCTCCGCCACGTGGCTACCGCCTTCCTCGGCCAGCTCGATCACACGCGTCGTTCCCATCTCACTGTCACCGGACAGCGAGATCTCCCGCGTATCATCCGGCACCTCGACAACCTCGTCGAACACGCGCACGTCCTCTTCTTCGCTCTCGGGCTGCTCTGTCAGCAATTCCTCTTGTCTTTTGCGCGCCTCTTTGCGCCGCGCAAACCAACCGAGCCGCTTCTTTTTCGGCAGCTCCTCTTCCTCCATCGGCGGGATCAGCTCACTCATCGGCTCGGCCTTCTTCTCCGGCTGCTCGCCGACCAGCGGAAACTCCGTGGTGGTAGACTGCTGCTCGACGACCGACGGCTCCCCCGCCGCATGCCGGGCGTTATATTCCGGTGTGTCGTTTTTCCTTCTCATAACCGTCACTCCACTGTTTTGATGCCCAAGCGCTGACGCGCCGCCTCATAGACGATGATACCGCAAGCGACCGACGCATTGAGCGAATTGATGTTACCGCGCATAGGAAGGGACAAAATACCGTCGCACTGTTCGCGCACCAGACGGCTGATGCCGTGCCCCTCCGATCCGACGACCAGCGCCACCGCGCCGGTCAGGTCAGTCTGGCACCACCGGTTGCCGTCCATATCCAGACCGTATACCCAGATGCCACGCTCCTTTAACCGACGAAGCGTTTCCGTGAGATTGGCTACCCGCGCCACCGGCACGTACTCCACCGCACCGGCCGAGGTCTTTGCCACCGTGGCGTTCAGCCCCACCGAACGGCGTTTCGGAATGATGACACCGTGGCAGCCTGCGGCTTCCGCGCTACGCAGGATCGCACCCAGATTGTGCGCATCCTCCAGCCCATCGCACACCAGAATAAACGGCGGTTCCCCGGCCTCCGCGGCACGTGCGAAAATATCCTCCACCGAGGCATATTCCTTGCACGCGGCAAACGCCACCACACCCTGATGATGAGCACCGCCGACTGTCGTCAGCTTACGCACATCCACCTCTTTGACCGGTATTCCCGCCTCGCGGCACTTTGCTCGGATGGCATTGATACTGCCGCCCCGCTCGCCGCCGGCGATCCACACACTATCCAGTGCACGACCGGAGCGCAGTGCCTCTGTAACGGCGTTACGCCCGACGATGCGATCCTCCGATAGCTCCGCTGCCGGTTGCTGCATACGCCAAAACCTCACATTTCCCCTTATAATGTTTCAGTATAGCATATAAA
This sequence comes from uncultured Eubacteriales bacterium, assembly GCA_964470515.1. Lineage (GTDB taxonomy): Bacteria > Bacillota > Clostridia > Oscillospirales > Acutalibacteraceae > RGIG3009. The sequence continues at coordinate 43,210 of CAYYDD010000003.1, forward strand.
AACGAAAAAGGGAAGCCCCGATTTTACTGTTTAGTAAAAAACCTTTACAGATACACAGTTTCATGTCATAATAAAGCTGTAAAGGAGTGTTGGGTATGTCTATTGCCGTTATCACCGGTGCCTCCTCCGGCTTAGGCCGCGAATATGTGCGCCAGCTTATCGATCTGGTTCCCACGCTTGACGAGATCTGGCTCGTCGCCCGTCGTCGGGATCGTCTGGAGGCAATCGCCGCCGACTATCCCGACCGTAAGTTTCGCTGTCTGCCGCTTGATCTCACAAAAACCGAAAGCTTTGTGGCATACCGTCAGGCGTTGCAGGAATCCGGTGCGACAGTGCATCTGCTCATTAACAACGCCGGCTACGGTAAGCTGGGACTGTTTGCGGATGAGAATGTGGATGGACAGATCGGTATGGTCGATCTCAACTGCCGCGCACTCACCGCCGTCACCAACCTGACTCTGCCGCATATGACGCGGGGTAGCGGCATACTCAACGTCAGCTCCATTGCTTCGTATGCGCCGACGCCGCGTATGGCCGTCTACTGCTCCACGAAAGCGTATGTATCACACTTTTCTCACGCCCTGCGCGAGGAGTTGCGCCCTCACGGCATCGCCGTATTGGCGGTATGTCCCGGCCCGATGGCTACGGAATTTCTGGATATCGCCGCCATCACCGGCCGGTCCAAAGCGTTCCAGACGCTCCCCTACTGTCAGCCGAAGACCGTGGCAAAAAAATCACTGCAACGGCTGTTGAACGGCAAAAGCTGGTATACCAACCGCGCGTTTTACAAGGTGTATCGGGTGCTCGCCAAGCTGCTCCCCTATCGCTTTGTGATGAATTTCTCAAAAACCTGACAAAAGGGCTGTGACCGAAGTCACAGCCCTTTTGTTCGCCCTTCTTGCCGCTCCGGTCATCCCGGTTTCGAGGGCAGGTCACTCTGCCTTTGTCACAGCGGTCGTCGCCGCCGTGGTCACTGTTACGGTTTCTCCGCGAATAAGCAGTAGCGGATCCACATATTTATCATTAGCCAACACTTCCACGTGGATGTGCGGATCGCTCAGTATCTCGGCAGGGATCTCGGAAGCCGTGCCCATCACATCGCCGGCTTTCACCGTATCCCCCTCCTTGATACCCTGTGCCGTCACACCGCAGCAACGGGAGATCACTTTGCCACCGTGATCTATCTCGATCACATCGCCCCACAAGCCATCCTGATATATCCGTGTCACCGTGCCGTCGGCAGGCGCTTTGATCTGTGCTCCCGTCTCCGCAGCAAAATCAACACCGTTGTGCGTATTCCACGAGCCCAGTGTTGCGGAAAAGATCAGCGACTCGCTATACGGCAACAACACCCGGTTCGAGGCCGGGAATACAAAGAGATCCGCCGTGGCCGTCGTCGCCGTCGTGGTGGGGATCGGCGTTGTCCTCACGGTGGTCGTGGCTACCGTCGTGGTACGATCGTCTTTCACGTCGGTAGCGGGGATCGCCACCTGCTTAACCTCCGTGGTGGTAGCCGCCGTGGCCGTCGTGGTCGTACCGGGCGTGTCGGTGGATAAGCCACCCACAAAGGTGGCAATCGCTACCCCGCACACCGCCACCAGACATACCGCCAGCGCAATGTAAAACCCTTTTCCTCCCGATTTAACGGGCATATCATCGTCGGAATATTTCTGATCGTATTTCACTGACTCGTTCCTCCCTATCGCTTTGTCTGTAGTATGCACCGGCCGCGATCTTTTATACAGCTTAGCCGAAATAGTTTGAAAAAGCGGCATCACTATTGCTATTTTTCGGTTCTTTTGTTATACTATTTTCATTCGGCATTTTGTCGATTGAATTTTTAGCGAGAGGACAAAACAACTATGCGAAAAACCAAAATCGTCTGCACGCTCGGTCCGGCCACCGAGGATGCGGATACTGTCCGTGAAATGATACGCTGCGGTATGAACGTGGCACGTCTTAACTTTTCCCATAACACGCACGAGGACCACGCCCGTCGCATCCAAATGGTGCATGAGCTGCGTCAGGAGCTGAACACACCCGTCGCCCTGCTGCTGGATATGAAAGGCCCTGAGATCCGCCTGCGGGATTTTGAAGGCGGCAGGGTCACCATCAAGCAGGATCAGCACTTTACACTGACCACGCGTGACATCCTCGGCACTACAGAAACCGCCTCCATCACCTACGCCCGCCTGCCGCGTGAGATCGCCGTAGGCGATGCCGTGCTGATCGACGACGGGAAATTAAAGCTCACCGTTGAGGAGATCGGGGATACCGACATCCTCTGCCGCGTCATCCACGGCGGCACCGTGAGCAACCACAAATCCATCAACATCCCTCACTCCCGTCTGTCCATTCCGTATCTCAGTGAGGCGGATAAGGCCGATCTGCTGTTCGGTATTGAGCACGGCGTGGATTTTGTCGCGGCATCGTTCACACGTAGCCGCGAGGATATCATCACCCTGCGCAAATTTCTTGATTACCACGGCGGGCACGATATTCGCATCATCGCCAAAATCGAGAACATCGAGGGCGTTGAGAATTTTGACGAGATACTTAACAGTGCCGACGGCATTATGGTCGCGCGCGGCGATATGGGCGTTGAGATCGAATACGAGCGCCTCCCCGGTCTGCAAAAGCGGTTTATCCGCCGTTGCTATCAGTCCGGTAAAATGGTCATCACCGCTACGCAAATGCTCGAGTCGATGGTAAGCAACCCCACCCCCACCCGCGCCGAGATCACCGACGTGGCCAACGCTGTGTTTGACGGCACCTCTGCCGTGATGCTCTCGGGAGAGACTGCGGCGGGGCACTACCCGGTCAAAGCCGTACAGGTGATGGCCAAGATCGCCGAGCAGGCGGAGACCGATGCTCTGCAGCTCGGTGCATACGAGGGCATCCGTTACGATATGGACAACGACATTACCAACGCAATGTGCGATGCCGCCTGCACCACTGCACGCGATATTAAAGCTAAGGCGATCATCGCACTGACCAAGTACGGACAGACCGCGCGGCGGATGTCGAAATTCCGCCCGCGGATGGCAATCGTCGCCGCCACCCCGGTGGAAAAGACGTATCACCAGCTTGCGCTGTCGTGGGGCGTGTATCCGGTGCTGTCGCGCTATCAGCGCACCTCGGATGAGCTGCTTCAGCACGCCATCGACTGTGCCCGTCAGATCGACGCAGTAGAGGACGGCGACAGCGTCGTCATCGCCGCCGGTATCCCGCTGGATACCAGCGGTAGCACCAATCTGCTGAAGGTCGAAATCGTCGGCAGCCGCCGATAAATATCCAATAGTCTGGAGGTGCCGCCGTGCCGCTTGATGTGCCCGCTTTGTTTCGTCAGACCGCCGGAGGCCCTTTACTTTATGTCACGGCGCTGCTCACACTAGGCGTTATCTTTGTCAACGGCTGGACCGATGCCCCCAACGCCATCGCAACCTGCGTGGCAACCCGTGCGATGAAGCCACAGGCAGCCGTGCTGCTGTCGGCAATCTTCAACTTCCTTGGCGTGCTGTGTATGACACTGGTCAACGCCTCGGTTGCTTTTACCATCCGCTATTTGGTGGATTTCGGCGACGACCCCCGCCCCGCCTCCGCTGCCCTCTGCGCGACTCTGTGCGCCATCATTCTCTGGGCGGTCGCGGCGTGGCGTTTCGGCATTCCGACTAGTGAAAGCCACGCACTCATCGCCGGATTATCCGGCGCGGCGATCGCCCTGCAAGGCGGTGCCGGAGGCATCAACGGAGGCGAGTGGGTCAAGGTACTGTACGGCCTTTTACTTTCCACCGTACTCGGTTTTATGTCCGGTTATGCCGCCACCCGATTGACCGAGCGAGTGTTCTCCCACGCCGACCGCTGTAAGACCGCCCCGTTTTTTAAGAAAGCACAGATCTTCGGCGGCGCGGCTATGTCCTTTATGCACGGCGCACAGGACGGACAAAAATTTATCGGTGTACTGATACTCGGCATTACACTCAGCGGCGGCACCGTCGGCAACACCCCGCCCGTGTGGATGATGCTACTGTGCTCCGTCGTGATGTCGCTCGGCACATCGCTCGGTGGGTATAAGATCATCAAGGCCGTGGGAATGGATATGGTAAAGCTATCCCCCCACCAAGGCTTTTCCGCCGATCTCGCTGCGGCACTGTGTCTGCTTCTGTCATCACTGTGCGGAATCCCCGTCAGCACCACACACACCAAGACTGCCGCCGTGATGGGGGCGGGAGCCTCCCGTCGCCTATCCGCTGTCAACCTCACAGTGGTACGGGAAATGCTGCTCACGTGGGTGCTCACCTTCCCCGGCTGTGGTCTCATCGGTTTTCTTACCTCTAAGCTCTTTTTACTGTTGACATAGCAAAGCAGGGCACCGAATGGCGTGATGTACTTAACGGAAAATTTTAAAAAATAGAAGTTAGTAAAGATTCTTTTTATAAGGATGTTTAGCGGCGATAGGTAAAAAATCTTTCGCCGCTAATATTTTTGTTAATACTTTACATTGAGAATAGATCGTGGTATAATGTGAACACCACATAAAACTCTAAAGTGTATTTTTCCACACAGAAGTGGGCATTTTACTTCGGTAAAAGTGCTGACTTCTTATTTCGCATTTCTGTGTGGAGTGTGGAGTTTTGTGTGGTAGCAAATCGAAGTCGAGCATTTTTCGGTGTGTGCGACTTCGTGTTGCACACACTTTTTTATTTGCAGGATATTATTATGGGTTTCTTTTCTGATATGAAAGCAATAAGCTCAGTTCAAAAAATCAAAAATGGCGGAATGGCAAAACTATCTATTTCTCAAATAACAGGATTGTTAATAAACTTGCCTGACGCAAAAAAATATTTACCTGTTCATAAGTTTAATCAAATTTATAAACTATTTAATGAACTTAGGTATCGTAAGACCCTGACCGAACTTCATAACTCTTTAAAAATCCACAAATGCTTATAAAACCCCATAGATACTGCGGTTTTCAAAAAACCGAAAAACATATAATTCCATACTATTCTATATAATTCCCCGCGAAAATGGAGTAAAAATGGAGTAGAAACGGAGTAAAAGATTTTTTGATACACAAGAAAACAGCACATTGCTACAACAAATGCTCTCTGAACAAAAATGTTCAGAGAGCATTTAGT
>CAYYDD010000004.1:0-46225 GCA_964470515.1 uncultured Eubacteriales bacterium
TCGTAGCGACTATCGAAGATCTGTTCGCCGACCTTGATAAAGCGGCGGAGAATGCACAGAAGATAATTGAAAAGCATAAGGCAAAGAAAGAATCAATCCTTTATCATGCGTTTTCAGGCGAGTTGACTTTTCAATGGCGAAAGAAGAACGGCATCAACTACGACGAATGGCAAGACCGCACATTAGACGAAGTCTCTCATAGCATTTACGACGGCGACCATATGCCTCCACCAAAAGCAGAAAACGGTGTGCCGTTTCTTATGATATCCAATGTAAACACAGGATACCTGTCTTTCGATAATACGAAGTATGTAACGCAAGATTACTATGACAGTCTCTCGGAAACGAGAAAGCCAAGAAAAGGCGACGTGTTATACACTTTGGTCGGCTCATACGGTATTCCGGTGATTGTAGATACGGATACTCCATTCTGTTTTCAGCGACACATGGCAGTAATTAAGCCGAGGGATATTGATACCCGTTTTTTGTGGTATCAAATGCAGTCTCAAGAGATTTTCAATAAGGCGACGAGCATTGCAACGGGAACAGCACAGTTGACCGTACCTATCAAGGGATTGCGGCAGATGACAATAAAAGTCCCAACTATCGCGGAACAGCAAGAGATCGTCCGCATCCTCGATGAACTGCTCGGCAACGAGCAGCGGATCAAAGAAGCCGCCGAGGAAATGCTGGATAAGATCGCCATGATGAAGAAATCCATCCTCGCCGATGCCTTCCGTGGCAAGCTCGGCACAAACGATCCAAGTGACCAACCCGCCACCGAGCTGTTAAAAGAAATACTTACATAGAAAGCACCTTCTATGCCATATTTATAGCATAGAAGGTGCTTTTGACTTGGATTATAATAAAATTTCTTGTAAATAGAGCTACAATACTCCGCTAAGGATAACGAGCTAACGCGTGAAGTCCTTTGTCTGTAAAAGCTTTTATTCCAGCGTGCCGTACAGCTTGTAGGCGGCGGCATCATCCTCGCCGTAGTACACCCACACGCTCGGATAATCCGGCACCGTGATGCGTACGGTATACCGCACCGAGCCGCTGCCGGTGTTGCTCGACGCATCCAGTGTGAGCTTGAGGTCATCGGCAGTAATACGGCGCAACGTCGCCGTGTGGCCACACAGCACGATATCCGTCAGCTTCTGCTCCTGCAGGGTGATGGTCTTATCCGTGGGCAGATTTTCCACCGTCACATCCGCCAAGTTGCGCACGTCGTACGACAGCGTGCGGGTAGTAAGCTTATCAATCGCCAGCGACACCGCCACGGTGTTGCCCTCCAGCACTCTGACACTGCCGGGCACCTCCAGACCGATGGTAAAGCTCGCGCCCTCAGGCTTGATATGATCGAAGTCAAAGACACCGAGATCACCGATGGTACCCGCCACGGTTTCCAGCGTATCCGCCTCGCCCACCAGCGTGATGCGGTTGTGCGACAGTGTGACCAGACCGGTCTGCGTCAGACCCGACGGCACGTTCACCAGCGTATACGTCAGATCCACCGTGCGCTGTACCCATACCGGCACCGTCATATCCACGGTATCGCCGCTGAGACCGGAAAACTGGCACTGCGAAATATCCACCTCGCCGCCGTTCGCGTTGAGTGCCAGCAGGCGGGCATCGAAATGCGTGGTCTTGTTCAGCGTCTGGGATTCCTCCACACGCGCTGCAACAGACGTAACCTGCTGCAACACCGTGCGCGGTCCCTCCAGCGTGATACGTCCGTCGGTCACCACGGAATCCAGCAGGATATCGCCGAACTGCTGCGTCTTTTCATCCTCCACCGCGAGAAGCGACACATCCGGCATCACGGTAAAGGACGCGCTTGTCCAGTAATCGCACTCCACCGTGACGGTCGAGGGCGAAATGGAATTGACGGTATACCCCGTCGCCTTACCGGCCTTGTTGACCGTCAGCGACACGTCGGATTTCCCGGGACCCTGAATATCCGTCAGCGACGGCTTGATCTCCAGATCCTCGCTGCCGAGGCTGTAAATGACCGAGCGCGTACCCTCCACCACGATGTTCACGGTGAAGGTATCCTCGCCGATAACGCGCAGATCGTTGTAGCCCACGCTGGTATCGGTCAAATCCACCTTGACGGTCGCGGTGATGGTACGGGTCTCCACGTTGCCGGGGCCGAAAGACACGATAGCCCACACGACAACGGCAATAACCAGCGACAGCACGATCATCATACGGTCGTTATGCAGGAACGTATTCAGCGAAAGCTTCTTTTTCATTTCGTGAACCACCCCCGCACACGCGCCCACAGGCTACCGTTATCCTTTTGATCGTCAGTACGTACGTTGCTCCAGATGATCTCATTTTCCAGCACGGCGCGCAACGTTTCCGCCGTATAATCGCGGGTCAGCTCGCCGCCCTTAGCCAGTGAGATGGTGCCCGTCTCCTCCGACACGACCACAGCCAGCGCGTCGGAATTTTCACTCATCCCCACTGCGGCGCGGTGACGGGTGCCGAGACTGCGGCTGATGGAGATATTGTCCGACAGCGGCAGGATACAACCGGCAGCGTAGACCCTACCGTCACGGATGATGGTCGCTCCGTCGTGAAGCGGCGCCTTATTGAAGAAGATATTGCCGATCAGCTCGACCGTGGCATCGGCATTCAGCTCGGTGCCGGAGCGTGCGATCTCGCCCAAACGGGTGTTGCGTTCGATAACGATGAGCGCACCCATCTTATCCCGCTGTAGCATTTCGGCCGCCGTGCATACCGACGAGATAGCCTTTTTCCAAGTATCGACGTACGCGCGGCTCTCGGTCTCACCCGCGCCGAGGATGCGCAAGCGCGAAAATCCGGAATGCCCCACCTGCTCCAACGCACGGCGCAGCTCCGGCTGGAAGATTACAGCCAGAATGATAAGTACGTTATCAAACAGCACCTGCAGCAGATACTTGATCGTTGTCAGCCCGAACAGGTACGCCGCACCGTAGGCCAGCGCCAACAGAACGAAGCCCTTGAGCAGCTGCTCCGCACGGGAATCGCGCACCAGCTTCACGATACCATACACCGCGAACGCCACGATCAGAATATCCAGCGTATCGGTAAACCAGTTAAAGCTGAGGAAAAAGATCTTGATGCTTTCCCACACACTCACAAAAAACGCCGCCAACGTACTCACCTACTTTCCATACTTCTTTTATTTTATCATACTATCCGATGATTGCAAGGCTTTTCTTGCAATTTCACGCAAGATTTTCGCAGTATTATCCACTGCGGCAACGGTAGTAAAGCAGGACGGGCACAGCCGCACCGCTCCCTCCGTCAACGTTCCCATCCGCCGATGCGCACTCGGCGCACAGTGCAGACCAGCGCGCACCGCCACTCCCGCAGCCGCGAGCTGCGCCGCCGTTTCCTCCGACGGCAGTCCTTTCACGTTCAGCGTCACCATCGGCACCGTGACCGACAGCTCGGGTCGCGCCGTGTAAAGGTGGATACCCGGTACGCCGTCCAGCGCGTCGTATAAGCGGCACATACGGGAGGTCTCCTGCGCAGCCAGCGTCTCCACGCCGTGCTGACGCACAAACCGCACACCCGCGCACAGCCCGCAGATGCCCGGCACGTTGACCGTGCCGCTCTCAAACCGGTCGGGCAGCTCCTCCGGCTGCTCGGGAAGCCGCGACTGACTGCCCGTGCCGCCCTCGGTCAGCGGTGCTAAACGGATATCGCCGCCGCACAGCAGCGCCCCCGTGCCCATCGGGCCGTACAGCGCCTTGTGCCCCGGCATACACAAAAAATCAATGCGATCCCGCTGCATATCCAGCGGCAGGAGCCCCGCGCTCTGCGCGGCATCCACCGCAAACGGGATGCGATATCGCGTCGCCAATTCGCCCAACTCCTGCACAGGTAGCCGAAAACCGAATACGTTGGAGGCGTGTGTGCATAAGATCAACCGGGTGTCGGGACGGATGGCACGGCGAAAACTCTCCACCGTGCGTTGCGGCTCACCGGGATACACCTCGGCCTCCGTATACGTCACCCCTCTGAGTGCCTTCAGCGGGCGGATGACGGAATTATGCTCGTAGCCCGATATCACCACGTGACCGCCGCCGCGCAGCAGCCCCTTTATCACGGTATTCAGTGCACCCGTACAGTTGGCGGTAAAGCACACACCGGACGGGTCGGGCAGCCCGAACAGTGCCGCCAGCTCCTCACGACAGGCATACACCTGCTCCGCGCTGGCCATCGCCATCGCGTGACCGCCGCGCCCGGGATTTGCTCCGTAGCGCAACAGCGCCTCGTTCACCGCCGCCCGCACCGACGGCGGCTTCGGATAGGTGGTGGCGGCGTTGTCCAGATAGATCACCGCGCCCCACCCCCGTCGGTGCGCAGCACGCGGATACCCGAACGCTTCAGCAGCTCTGTCGCCTGCACACCGTTCCCACGCACCAGTAAGCTATACCCGCAGCCGCTTTCCTCGTCCATATTCGAGGAGCGCTGCATATGCACGGTATAGCCCTGCTTTTCTAACAGCCGTTTCCCACGCATCGCGTTGGTCACCGAGCTGATATAGATCGTTGTCCATTCCATTGGTCTCACCTCAAGACCAATATATGCAGCGTCAGCGGCGGCTGTCCAGATAATCCTGCAAAATAATGGTAGCGGACACCGTGTCCACCACCGCCTTGCGCTTTTTCCCGCGCACGTTGGTCCGGTTTAAGAATCCGTGCGCCGACACCGTGGTCAGCCGCTCGTCGCGCAGCACCACCGGCAACCCACTGCGCTCACGCAGGACTTCGGCAAAGGCCTCGGCGCGCTGTGCGCTCTCGCCGCGGCTGCCGTCCATATTGCGTGGATGCCCCACCACGATCTCGCGAACACCCTCGCGCTCGGCGATCCCCGCTACCTCATCGCACAACGCATTCGGATCCGCTTCCGTCACCGTTCCCACCGGCGACGCGAGTAGCTCCAGCTCGTCACAGATGGCAAGTCCCGTGCGCACCAGCCCCAGATCCACCGCCAATATTTTCATTTTTGCACCACTCCATACCGCATCTTTCACTTTATTTTACCACACCCCCCGCTTTTGTGCAATTACTTTCACCGTTTCGCAATTTTAATTTACAAAACTTTCATAATTTTCAAAAAAGCTCGTTATTTATCTAACAATCAAGAAATTTTGAAGTTTTTGCGCAAACCTCTTGCAATTTGCATTTCGGCTTGCTATAATTAATGGTATCTTTTTCATAAAAGGAGTAATGGTTTATGTCGTACGTTGAATCCGTTATGGAATCCGTCATCAAAAACAACCCCGGTGAGCCGGAATTCCATCAGGCTGTCAAGGAAGTTCTGGAGTCGCTGGCCCCCGTAGTCGCGAAGCACCCCGAATATGAAGCGGCGGGTCTTCTCGAGCGCATGGTAGAGCCGGAGCGCGTCATTATGTTCCGCGTTTCGTGGACTGACGATGCCGGCAAGGTGCAGGTTAACCGTGGCTACCGTGTACAGTTTAACAGCGCCATCGGTCCCTACAAGGGCGGTCTGCGCTTCCATCCGTCCGTCAACCTGAGCATCATCAAATTCCTCGGCTTTGAGCAGACGTTCAAGAATTCCCTCACCGGTCTGCCGATCGGCGGCGGCAAGGGCGGCTCGGACTTCGATCCCCGCGGCAAGAGCGACGCTGAAATTATGCGCTTCTGTCAGGCCTTTATGACCGAGCTGTGCCGTCACATCGGCTCACACGTGGACGTTCCCGCCGGTGATATCGGCGTGGGCGGCCGCGAAATCGGCTATCTGTTCGGCCAGTACAAGCGTATCAAGAACAACTTTGAGAACGCTGTCCTCACCGGCAAGGGTATCCCCTACGGCGGTAGCCTCATCCGTCCCGAAGCCACCGGCTACGGTGCTGTGTATTTCTGCGAGGAAATGCTCAAGGACTTCGGCGAGGAGATCAAGGGCAAGACCTTCGCGGTGTCCGGCTTCGGTAACGTGGCGTGGGGTGCTGTGCTGAAGATCAATCATCTGGGCGGCAAGGTGCTCACCATCTCGGGTCCCGACGGCTACGTGTACGACAAGGACGGCATCACCGAGGAGAAGGCCGCGTATATGCTCACGATGCGCGCTTCCGGTCGCGACAAGGTGCAGGATTACGCCGACAAGTTCGGCGTCGAGTTCCACGCCGGCGAGAAGCCGTGGGGCGTGAAGGTGGATGTCTGCCTGCCCTGCGCGACGCAGAATGAGGTTCGTATCGAGGATGCGAAGAAGATGGTTGCCAACGGCCTGAAATACTACGTCGAGGTCGCGAATATGCCCACCACCGCCGATGCCGTCGAGTATCTGCGTGAGAACGGCGTTATCGTTGCCCCGTCCAAGGCAGTCAACGCCGGCGGCGTGGCTGTCTCCGCGCTGGAGATGAGCCAGAACAGCCTGCGTATGTCCTGGTCGGCTGAGGAGGTCGACGAGAAGTTGCACGGCATTATGATCAACATCTACAAGAACCTGTCCGAGGCTGCCAAGGCCTACGGTATGGAGGGCAACCTAATCGCCGGTGCGAATATCGCCGGTTTCCAGAAGGTCGCCGACGCGATGATGGCTCAGGGCATCGTCTGATAACCGAATATGTACGAGGAAACGCCGCCCGTGTGTCACCGGGCGGCGTTTTTCTTACCCCTTCACCGCGCCGCCGGTGACGCCCTCGACGTAATACCGTTGCAAGCTCAAAAACAGAAACGTCACGGGCACCGCCACCACGACCGCACCGGCACAAAAGCGCGTGAAATACTGGTACAGATTTTCACGCGTCAGCATCTGATACAGTCCCAGAGCCACGGTGTAATTCTCGTAATTATCCTTCATAATCACGCTGACGAAAATAAAATCCGCAAACGGCGCGACAAACGAGGTCAGTGCCGTGTATACCACGATGGGTCCCGACATCGGCAGCGTGATTCTCCAGAAAATATCGTTGCGGGTCGCACCGTCGATGGTGGCCGCCTCATCGAGTGCCCGCGGCAGGGTATCAAAAAAGCCCTTGGCGATGAAATACCCGAGGCACGAGGCGGAGGAATACACCAGGATGAGCGCGATAAGCGACTGATCCAGCCCCACGAGCTTGAGCAGATGATACACGGCGATCATTGACATAAAGCCCGGAAACATACCGAGGATAAGACCGATATTCATCAGCGGCCGCCGCGCTTTAAACCGCAGACGGCTGAAGCAGTAGCTTATCATCAGGATCATCGCCGTACTGAGGATACAACTGCACACCGCGACGAACAGCGTGTTCGCAAACCACCGCGGATACGGGAACAGTGTGGTATCCGTAAACAGCGCGGTGTAATTCTCCAACGTGTAGGACTGAGGTAGCAGATACGGCGTATACGCTCCCGGCTCGGCGCGGAAGGACTGTATAATAAGATAGGCGATCGGCAACAGCCACAATACCGCAAGCAGCGACAGCACGATATAGATGGCGGCATTTGCCAGCCGCCGACGGGCGGAAAGGCTCCGTATCATTGAAATTCCTCCTCTTTTTTGGCCGAGGCCGAGGAATTGTACACCAGCAGCGACGCGGCCGCCGTGATAAGAAACACGATAACGCCGATGACCGCCGCCAGATTGTAGTTCTGCTCCTCCACCGTCTGCTTGTACAGCCACGTGACGAGCAGATCCGTCTTGCCCGCCTTGTAGTACTCCAGCGTCAGCGGGCCGCCGCGTGTCAGCAGATAAATCACGTTGAAGTTGTTGATATTATTCACGAACTGCGTGATAAGATACGGTGTGGTGACAAACAGCATATACGGCAGCGTGATGCGGAAAAACATCCGTACCGGTCCCGCACCGTCGATGCGGGCACTTTCGTACATATCCGCCGGAATGTTCATCAAGATACCCGAGGTGATGAGCATCGTGTACGGGATACCCACCCACATATTCACCACGATGACGGATAGCTTCGCCAGCATTCCGTTGGTAAGAAACGGGATGGATTCCGTGATCCATCCCATATTCCGCAGCGCCACGTTCAGAGCGCCCTCATCCGCAAGCACCTGCGACATCAGCATCAGGCTGACGAACTGCGGTACCGCGATGGTGACGATGAATACCGTGCGCCAGAATTTTTTAAAGCGGATGCCCTTTTTGTTGATCATCAGGGCGAGTATCATACCAAAGAGATAGTTGGTAAAGGTGGCGAATACCGCCCAGATCAGCGTCCACAGCAGCAGGTTTAAAAAGGTGTAGCCGAGCTGTGCGTTGCCGCCGAGTATATCGGTAAAATTCTCCCACCCGACCCACGTAAACAGATTACCGGGCGGCTGATGCGTCTTGTCAAAATTGGTAAACGCGATCAGCACCATAAAAATGAGCGGCAGTAGCGTAAACAGCAGTACCAGTAGCACCGGCGGGGTCAGCAGCGTGATATGATAGCGGCTGTCCACCAGCGAGTGCCAATCCTCACGGAAAGTGGGCAACCGCTTCCCCGCGGCCTGTAGCCGCTGTGCACGAAACGCCGCACGCAGGCTGTAAAAATACAGAACGATAAACGCCACGGTCAGTACAATGGACAACACACCAAACAGCAATATCTGCATGGAGTTATCGCCCTGCGTGTAGATATAGATGCCCTGCTCCTCGTCGAATACCTGCGTCTGTGTCACCGTTCCCAGCGTGCCGAGCTGACGCAGATACCGCCAGCCGAACAGCAGCATATACGCGATATACCCGACCTGCGCCGCGAGGTACAGAAGCCCCCGCCCCCACTGACCGCGCAGGGCTGAGCCAGCTCCCATAACGACAAAGGTCAGCCGGGTGCGGGTGTCGCCGTGCACTGCGGCACGACCGACACCCCGCAGTTGTCGCACGACCCATTGAAGCCCGCCGATTATGCTGTGCCACAGCCCTAAAAGTGCCGTCGCGACCGAGCGGAGGGCTGCTGCCGGACGTCGCCGCGCAGGCCGTATATTCGTTATATCCTGATATCCCATAGCAGCCCCCTATATGCCCGTTATCCCGTGATCTGCGATACCATCGTGTCCAGATATTGCTTCACGGTCTTGCTCGTATCCTTGGTCTCCATCGCCGTGCCGAACGCCTCCAGCGGGTTCCACGTGCTGTTGAGTACCGCCGCCTGGCTGACACCGAACTGGTTCTGCATCGCGAGCGCCGCCAGCGCAACGTTCTGCTTCACCGCGTCGCTCTCCGCAGCCTTTTTGTTGGATGGACCCATCGCACGCGTCTGGAAGCGAAGCAGCTGGTTTTCCTCGTTCGTCAGATACTCCGCTAGCTTCATCGCTTCTTTGGGATGCTTGGTCGCGGAGTTCACGCCCATCAGCTTATAACCCGCAAAGCTCTTCATCTGCACCTGCTCGCCGTTCAGTGTAAAGGTGGGCAGCTTGGTGGCGGCGTAATTATCGCCGAGCTTCTGCTGGATGGCCTCCGCCGTCCACGTACCCGAGATACCAGCCGCAATGGTACTGCCGATACCGCCGGTCAGAATGGCATCCTCGCCCGTGATAAAGGCACTGTGCGAGCAAAACGCTTTGACAGCCTCGCCTGCGGCCACACCCGCCTCGTTATTGAAATCGCAGGTCTGCTTACCGTTCTCCAGCCCCAGCTGACCGCCGGCGCTGAGGAAGAACGATGCCACGTACCAGCCGTTGGATACATCCATCAGCACCTTTTTGTTTTTGGCGGCCGCCGCGTTCATCAGACCGTCCAGCGTTTTCACGTCGTCGGCCGACAGCACGCTCTTGTCATAGTACAGGAAATACCCGTTATCCGCCGTCATCGGATAGGCGTACAGCTTGTCATTCAGCGTCGCAGCTGCCACCGAGCCCTCGGTATTGTCGGTGGCGATGGTCTCCTTGTTCAGCGTGATCTCGTACAGTACGCCCGCGCCCACCAGATCGCGTAGCTGGTCATCCGGGAACGCAAACACATCCGCCGCAGCGGAGGGATCCTCCATAATTTTGGTCTGGGTATCCTTCTCGCCCACCACACCGAAGGTGATATTGTAGTTGGTATCAGGATCCATCTTCTTAAAGTTTTCCACCATCGTGGCCAGCATGGCCTGATCCTCCTGCGCGCCCCACACCTTGAGGTTGACGGTCTCCTTCTCAACGGTGCCGTCCTCGCGATTACACGCGGTCAGCGACAGCAGCATCAGCACCGCCAGCAGCAGTGCCGCCCATTTTCGTAACTGTTTCATACGGTGTCCCTCACTTATCATAAAAAATAGCCGAGGACAAACCGTCCTCGGCTATAGTATGAGAAACCCAATGGATTTTTATGCTTACAAGCCCCAGATTTCCTCGGCATATTGCCGTATGGTGCGGTCACTGGAGAACTTGCCCGCGTGGGCGACGTTCATCAGCCCCTTGCGGGTAAACGCGTCGCGGTCGCGGTAATCGCGGTTGACGCGCTCACGCGCCTCGCAGTACGATGCAAAATCATGCAACAGGAAATAATGATCCGGCCGGTGCCATCTGGCGCCCTCGGTCAGCGAGGTATACAGCTCGCGGAACATCCCGGTACCGCCATCGTCAAACGTACCGTCCACCAGAGCCTCCACCACACGCTTCAGCCGCGGCTGCGCCTCAAGCAGCGTTTTCGGATCGTAGTTGTCGCGCAAAGCATCCAACTCCTCCACACGTGCGCCGAAGATATAGTTATTCTCCTCGCCCGCCTGCTCGACGATCTCAATATTCGCGCCGTCGTAGGTGCCGAGCGTCACCGCACCGTTGAGCATAAACTTCATATTGCCGGTGCCCGATGCCTCGGTGCCCGCGGTGGAGATCTGCTCCGACACATCCGCCGCCGGGATCAGCTTTTCGGCGTACGACACGTTATAGTTGGACACGAACAACACCTGCATCTTGTCGTTGACAGCGGGATCGTTATTCACACGATCGGCAATCGCATTGATAAACTTGATGATCCCCTTCGCACGGAAGTAGCCGGGAGCGGCCTTGGCACCGAACAGATACGCCGTGGGCGTAAACTCCGGCAGGCGACCCTCCTTGAGTTCAAAATACGTGTCCAGCACTGAAAACGCGTTCAACAACTGTCGCTTGTATTCGTGCAGACGCTTGATCTGCACATCCAGCAGGAACTCCTGCCGTAGCTCTACGCCCTCCCGCTCGCGGATATACGCGGCGAGCCGCGCCTTGCTGTGTGCACGGATATCCCGTAGTTTCTGCAAAAACGCCGGGTCATCCGCACACACCGTCAGTCCCTCCAGCGCGTCCAGCTCGGTCAGCCAGCGATCACCGACGGTCTCGGTAATGAGTGCGGCCAGCTCGGGGTTGGCCAGTGCCAGCCACCGCCGCTGCGTGATGCCGTTGGTCTTATTCTGAAACCGTTCGGGATACGCCGCATACCACTCCGGCAACGCAGCAGTCTTGAGCAGCTCACTGTGGATACGCGCCACGCCGTTCGTGGAATGCGAAGCAAAGATCGCCATCCGTGCCATATGAATGCGCTCGCCGTCGATAATACGATACCGCTCGGTATCGGTGACACCCTTTTCCTTAAGCTCCGCCATCAAGGCCTGCTGCAGCCTGACCACGTAGCGGTACACCTGCGGCACCACCGCGCGGAACAGCTTGATGCTCCACGTTTCCAGAGCCTCCGGCATAATGGTATGATTGGTATAGGCAAACACCCGCCGCACAATATCCAATGCCGTGTCAAACGGCACGTCCTCGCCTTCGGTAAGCAACCGTAAAAGCTCCGGGATAGCAATGGTCGGGTGCGTGTCATTCAGTTGGATGGCATACGCGTCGGGCAGCTTGGAAAAATCGCTGCCGTGCTGCGCCTTATACCGCCGCAGAATATCCTGCAACGAGGCGCTTGAGAAGAAATACTGCTGCTTGAGCCGCAGCTTTTTACCGGCATCGGTATCGTCATTCGGGTACAGCACCGCGCTGATGCGCTCCGCCTTTTCACGCGCACGCACCGACCGTGCGTATTTCTGATTATTAAACAGCTTAAAATCAAACGGAGTCAGTGCCTCCGCCTGCCACAGCCGCAGTGTGTTCACGGTCTTGCCGCCGTAGCCGATGACCGGCATATCGTAAGGCACCGCCCACACCGTTTCGCCGGTAAACGTCACGGGGACACGCTCGTCCTCGCGGCGTACCGACCACGGGTCGCCGAACGCCGTCCAGTCGTCTACCGTCTCGCGCTGAAAGCCGTCCTCAAAATATTGGCGGAACAACCCGTAGCGGTAGCGGATGCCGTAGCCGTCCAGCGGGATACCGTGGGTAGCAGCCGAATCCAAAAAGCACGCCGCCAGCCGTCCCAAGCCGCCGTTGCCGAGTGCCGCGTCCTCGATCTCCTCGAACACCGTCGTGCTGACACCGTGCTTTGTAAGCAAGATCCGCGTCTCCTCCAGCAGCCCCATATTCAGCAGATTGGCCTCGATCATACGGCCAATGAGAAATTCCGCAGAAAAATACGCAGCACGCTTGCCGTCCTGCGGTGCTTGCCATTGCTCATACACGCGGGACAACGCTGCCTTGGATACCGCGTTGTACATCTGTACCGCCGTGGCGTTTTCTATCGTGGTATGCGCATCCAGCCGCATCGCGGCAAGGACCTCTTGCTCAAAGCTATGCTCCATCATCCGTGAGTCCTCTCCCGACTATATAATGTCGTCAACCGGCGCAGATCCTCAGCGATCTCATCCGTAAGCTGCTCTGCGCACAGCCGCCACTGCCAGTTTCCCCCTAAAGTGGACGGCGTATTCATACGGGCACGGTTATCCAGTGCCAAAATATCCTGCATCTGGAACACCGCTACGTCCGCTACGCTGGCATACGCCGTCCGCAGCAGTGCATGCGGGATATCTGCCGTGCGTTTAACGCCCAGATAGTCCAGTATAAAGCGCCGCTTTTCACCGCGCAGTGACCGGCAGTAGCCGACAATGGTCTCATTGTCGTGCGTGCCACCGTATACGACACAGTTGGCGCCGTAGTGATGCGGCAGATACTCGTTATCCGCGCCGCCGTCAAACGCGAATAGCAGCACCTTCATCCCGGGATATCCTGTTTTTTTGAGCAGCCGCCGCACCGACGGATGCAATACTCCTAAGTCCTCCGCGATGATGCGGGCATCGCCCCGCGCACTGTCCAGCGCATCGGTGAGCGCTTTGCCGGGGCCTTGGCGCCACGCGCCGCCCTTGGCGGTCTCACACGCGGCGGGAATGGCAAAATACCGCGCCATCCCGATAAAATGATCGATGCGGATAACGTCGTACAGCCGCGCACATGCCGCCATACGAGACCGCCACCACGCGAAATCATCCGCCGCCATACGGTCATAGCGGTACAGCGGATTGCCCCAACGCTGACCGTCCTCGGAAAAGCAATCCGGCGGCACGCCCGCCACCGAGGTCGGCCGCCCCTCGCCGTCCAGCTCAAACAGCTCGGGATGCGCCCACACGTCAGCACTGTCCTGCGCCACGTAGATGGGAATATCGCCGATCAGCTGTATCCCTTGCCCGTTCGCGTACGCTTTCAGTGCCCGCCACTGGCAGAAAAACTGATACTGGCAGAATTTCCAGAACCGCACATCCGCCGAGAGCGCATCGGTGGCCGCCGCCAGTGCCTGCGGTTCACGGGAGCGCAGCGGTGCGTCCCACAGCGTCCATTCGTGCTCACCGTTTTGCGCCTTGACCGACATATACAGCGCGTAATCGTCCAGCCACGCGGCCTCGTCGCGGCAGAAACGGATAAAATCATCACTATCCGCAAAACGCGCGGCGGCTTGCCGCAGCACCGCGAAGCGGGTATAATACAGTTGCTCGTACGGGATCTCCCGGGCGGGCAGCTCGGCCGCGGCCAGCTCCCCGGCGGTCAACAGCCCCTGCTCAGCGAGTAGCGGCAGGTCGATGAAATACGGATTGCCCGCAAACGCGGAAAAGGATTGATACGGGCTGTCGCCGTAGCCTGTCGGGCCCGCCGGCAGCACCTGCCAGTAGGTCTGCCCTGCCGCGCACAGAAAATCCACAAAACGAAACGCCTCCCGCCCCAGCGAGCCGATCCCGTAACGGGACGGCAGGCTGGCGACCGGCAGCAAAATACCCGCGCCGCGCGTCAATCGCGTTTGCATAGCCATCACCTCTATCCGTAGTATATCAAGAAAAACGAAAAATTTTCAAAAAAGCCTCCCTCATTCAGGGAGGCTTTGTACTACACCACAAACCCGCCGTTCACGCCTACCACCTGGCCGGTGATGAACGCCGCGCGGTTTGAGGCCAGAAACAGCAGTGCTTCCGCCACGTCCTCGGGCGTGCCCAGCCGTCCGAGCGGGGTCTCCTCCGCCAGCACCGTACGTGTCTCCTCATCCAGCGAGGCACACATCGCGGTGTCGATAACACCGGGGGTCACACAGTTGACCGTGATGCCCGACGGCCCCAACTCCTTCGCCAGTGCCTTGGTAAAGCCGATCAACCCCGCTTTCGCGGAGGAATACGCCACCTCGCACGAAGCGCCGACCTCGCCCCACATCGACGATACCGTGAGGATGCGCCCGCTGTGGCGGCGCACCATTGACGGCACCAGCGCGTGCGCCAGATGATACGCACCGTCCAGATGCACGCTCATCATCCGACGCCATTCCTCGGGGGTGGTATCGGTCAGCAAGGCCTGCTTCGCGATACCGGCGTTGTGGATGAGCACGTCCACCTGCCCGCAACGGGCCAGCACCTCATCCGCCATCGTATTCACCGCGACCGCATCCGCTACGTCGGCACACACCGCAAAGGCATCGCCGCCGGCAACGGTGATTTCACTCACCAATGCCTCGGCACCCGCACGGTCGGCACGGTAATTGACCGCCACCGTGTAGCCACTTACGGCAAACAGCCGCGCCGCCGCTGCGCCGATGCCGCGGGACGCACCTGAGATCAGTACCGTCTTCATCGCTTACAGCTCCAGCGTGACGGATTTGCCGCTGAACGGGAACGCACGGTATGTGACACCCGTCATATCAAACATCCGCTTGGACGCAATGACGGAATCCGACTCCGCGTACTTATCCTGCAGATAAATGACCTCGCGGATACCCGACTGAATGATGGCCTTCGCGCACTCGTTGCAGGGGAACAGCGTGGTGTACACCCGCGCCCCCTCCAGACCCGCGCGGCCGTGGTTAAGGATCGCGTTCAGCTCCGCGTGGCACACAAATAGATACTTGGTATCCAGCGGATCGCCTTCACGATCCCACGGCATTTCGTCATCCGGGCAGCCGATGGGCATACCGTTGTAGCCCATCGACAGGATCTTGTTATCCTGCCCGACGATGCAAGCGCCCACCTGCGTACCGGGATCCTTGCTGCGCTGTGCCGACAGCAGTGCCACTCCCATAAAGTATTCATCCCAGGACAGATAGTTTTCCCGTTTCATTGGACATCCTCCTCAGAAGTGAGTAATTGCGGCAGCCCGGCCGTATAGGCACGGAACGCCGTAGGTAACGCATAGGCGGACAGCTCCTCCGCCGTGACAAACACGTAGTCCTCCGGCGGTGTAAAGGGCTTTACTTTTACAAGCAACCCTTCCATCCGCCATTCCACGTGTGAAAACACGTGCTGCGCCGCGGGCAGCGGCTGCGTATCGGTCACCGAGCCTGACAGGTCAAGCATCAGCACCGTATCGGCAAGGGTATTAGGAAGCTCCCACATCCCGCCGAGCAGCCCGCGCGGCGGGCGTTTATGCAGCAGTACCCGCGGTGTCTCCTCGTCGGTGATGACAGTGAGCACCGTGCGCTGTTCGATGCGGCGCGGCTTCGGGACCGCCCGTGTGGGCAGCTCACGCGCCCGCTCGGTATCCGCCACCGCGCAATAGTCACGCACGGGGCACTCCGCGCATTTCGGCATCGCATTGGGCAAACAGATCGTCTCCCCCAGCTCCATCAAGCCCTGATTGAACGCACCGGGGGCATCCGACGGCACCAGCCGCCGCGTCAGCTCGGATAATTCGCGGCGGGGCTTTGTCTGCATCACGTCGCGGTCATCATCCGTCAGCCGCGCCATCACACGCAGTACGTTCCCGTCTACCGCCGCAGCGCAACAACCGAACGCGATGGATGCGATGGCTCCCGCCGTATAGTCCCCGATACCGGGAAGCTTCAGCAGCTCCTCGTACTCCGACGGCAGCTCACCGCCATACTCGCTCATAATCACCTGTGCCGCCTTTTGCAGATTACGCACCCGACTGTAATAGCCGAGACCCTCCCACAGCTTCAGCAGCACCTCCTCCGGCGCTTCGGCCAGTTCGCGCACCGTCGGCAGGGCCGCCATAAACCGATCAAAATACGGCAAGGCCGCCTCGATGCGGGTCTGCTGTAGCATGATTTCCGACACCCACACGCGGTACGGCGTTGGCTCGGTACGCCACGGAAACGCCCGCTCGTGCGCGCGATACCAGCGTATCAGTGGCTCGGCGATACCCTCAATGGGCTTTACGCGTGCCGCCATTGTTCCCAAACCTCCGGGCAATAGCCCACCGTCGCCTGCCGACCGTTACGCACGATGGGCGTGCGCAACGCCTGCGGCGTTTCCAGCAGCTTATCGAGCTTATCCTGCTCATAGGCCAGGTAGCGAACAAGCGTCGCTTCCTTGGCCTTCGGGTCAACAAGCGCATCCACACCGCCCACTGCGGCCAGCACGCTTTCCAGCTCGCGGCGGCGGATGCCGTATTTATCCAGCTCAACACGCTGGTACGGGATGCGCCGTTCCTTGAAATACCGTTCCGCCTTTTTGGTGTCGAAGCACTTGGAACGACCGAATATCTGAATATTCATAACCAATCCTCACGTGCGGCTGAATTCCTGAAGTTGTAAGCCCTTGTTGTGCTCCAGTGCCCAGCTGATGTTCCACTCGCTGGTGAACAACAGGAGCGGATTGCCGTGCAGATCCTGCACGCGGCGGGTATCGGAGGTCAGATCGAGGCCCTTCACGTCCACGTCCTCGCCCACGATCCAGCGGATATAGGCATACGGCAGACCCTCCATAATGACGTCCACGCCGTACTCGTTTTTCAGACGGTACTCCAGCACGTCAAACTGCAGTGTGCCGACCACACCGACGATAACCTCCTCCATACCGCCGCCAAGCTCCTGAAAGATCTGGATAGCGCCCTCCTGCGCGATCTGGGAGGTGCCCTTGATGAATTGCTTGCGCTTCATCGTATCCTTCTGCCGCACCAAGCGGAAATGCTCGGGCGCAAAGGTGGGGATACCCTCAAACCGCACTTTTTTGGGGCTGGCACACACCGTGTCACCGATAGAGAACACACCGGGGTCGAACACGCCGATGATATCGCCGGCATACGCCTCCTCCACGATCTCGCGATCCTGCGCCATCATCTGCTGCGGCTGCGACAGCTTGGCCTTGCGCCCGCCCTGCACGTGGAATACCTCCTGCCCCTTCTCGAAACGGCCGGAGCAGATACGCATAAACGCGATACGGTCGCGGTGCGCTTTATTCATATTCGCCTGAATTTTAAACACGAACGCGGAGAAATCATCCTCAAACGGATTGACCTCACCCTCCGTGCAACGGCGCGGCAGCGGCGGGGTGGTCATTTTGAGGAAATTCTCCAGAAACGGCTGTACACCGAAGTTGGTCAGTGCCGAGCCGAAGAACACCGGCGACAGCTTACCGCTGCGCACGCGCTCAAGATCAAACTCGCCGCCCGCGCCGTCCAGCAGCTCGCGGTCATCCATCAGCGTCTGATACAGCTCGTCGCCCAGCAGCTCTTTAAGCGCCGGATCGTCAATATTCGTCACCTGCTCGTCCGCCGCGTGGCCGATGCCGTTATACACAAACGAGAGAACGCGGTTGCGGTCGCGCTCATACACGCCCTTGAAGCGCTTGCCCGAGCCTATCGGCCAGTTGACGGGATAGGTCTCAATCCCCAGCACGCTTTCGATATCCGCCATCAGCTCATACGGATCACGCGCTTCGCGATCCATCTTATTGATAAAGGTAAACACGGGGATATCCCGCATCATACATACCTTAAACAGCTTGATGGTCTGCTTTTCCACACCCTTGGATGCGTCAATGACCATCACCGCAGAATCCGCCGCCATCAGCGTACGGTAGGTATCCTCCGAGAAATCCTGGTGACCGGGCGTGTCCAGAATGTTGACACAGTACCCGTCGTATTCAAACTGCAGTACCGAGGACGTGACCGAGATACCACGTTGCTTTTCGATCTCCATCCAGTCGGATACCGCGTGCTTCATCGACTTTTTGCCCTTGACCATACCGGCCGACGCGATCGCGCCGCCGTACAGCAGAAATTTTTCCGTTAACGTCGTTTTACCAGCGTCGGGGTGCGAAATGATCGCAAAGGTACGCCGCCGTTCGATCTCATTTTTAAAATTCGCCACAGGTGTTCCTCCCGAAAAATACTACAACAATTTATTTTATCGTTTTTCTTCTAAATAATCAAGTCTTTTTGTGCGGATATTGCCGCAAGCAGTGCCTCGCGTTCGTTAGGCAGGTCACCCTCCAGCACACGTTCAAGCGCAAAATGCAGCGCACGCCCTACCGATCTCCCGGCGGGGATCCCCGCCGCTGTCAGTACGTCCCCGTTGATCGCCAGCATTTTCAGTGAGGTACACTGCCCTTCGGCCACCACGCGCGTGATGCGCTCACGCAGACGGTAGATCTCCTCTTTTCTGGCGGGCGGCAGGTTGGCGGCGTGACCGTCGCAGTCGCCCTCCTTGACATCCAGCAGCCACCGCAGCTCCTGCTCGCCCAAGCGATACAGCCAGCGGCGCACACCCGCGTCGGTTTCAGGGATAGCGTCGTCGTGATGCCGTATCAGACGGCACACCGTGTCGGAGGTGCGGCGGTCGTACCGCAGGCGGTGCAGTACCGCTTGTGCGATCTCTGCCCCGATAGCGGGATGCTTCGGGAAATGCCCGAAGCCCTCGCAGGTCGGTTCAAAATGCCCCGGCTTGCCGCAGTCGTGCAGCAGCAGTGCCAGCCGCACAGGCAATATCGGCGGCGCGGCCTCTAAAGCCGCAATGGTGTGCCCCAGCACGTCCTTGTCGTGATACGGATTGTACTGCCACACGCCCTCGGTCGCCTGCAATTCGGGCAGCACGGGATACAGCACTGCGGCAAAGCGGCGCAGCGCCTCCCCCGCATACGGGCCTACCAGCAGGCGGTCAAGCTCCGCGCGGATACGCTCGGCCGCCACCTCGCACAGCAGCGGTGCACAGCGAAGCAACGCAGCAGCGGTAGCATCCTCAATAGTAAACCCGTATGCTGCGGCAAAGCGCAGAGCGCGCAAAATACGCAGTGCGTCCTCGTTGAAGCGTTCCTCGGCGTTGCCCACGCAGCGCAGCAGCCGATGCTCCAAGTCCTCGGCACCGCCGAACGGATCGCACAACCCCGTCTGCGGCTCCCACGCCATCGCATTGACGGTAAAATCCCTCCGCCGCAGATCCTCGGTAATGTCCGGCACAAAGCACACGCTGTCCGGGCGGCGATGATCGTGATACGCCCCGTCCACCCGATACGTGGTGATCTCCAACGGCAGCCCGTCATACAGCACCGTCACGGTGCCGTGCGCCATCCCGATCGGAATGACCGGGTGATCGGCAAACAAGTCGGCTACCTGCCGGGGCAGCGCGTTCGTGGTGAGATCCCAGTCGTGCGGGGTCAGCCTAAGCAGGCTGTCACGCACACAGCCGCCCACGGCGTGACAGGCAAAACCGGCGGCTCGCATCCGTTCCATCACGGCGGCCACCTGCTGCGGCAGTTTCACGGTCATTCCTCCCTCCTTAAGATATCATCTTATCATAGCATAAAACCGCACACTTTGTAAAGTGATTTCCGTTGACAACGCACCGTCGTTGTTGTACAATAATAAATACTACTCGTGTAAGGAAGTGTCTTAATTATGCGTCATTCGGCAACGCACACTCGACGGGTGTCCCCGGTCGTGCGCTTCATCGGTCGCTTTTTCGCCGTGCTCGGTGTCACTGTGCTCGGAATCCTCGTGTTTGCACTCGGAGCCGTGTGGGTGTATTGCAAGGGCCCCTCACCCATTAAGCAGGGGGAATTTGTCAATATGATGAAGGAGACCAGTGCGTTGAAATTCGTACCGCATATCTTTCTCACCGACGAGGAGGTTAACGCTATTCTCGCCGGTAACGGCGTGTTTGAAAGCGACGTGACTACCGATACCTCGGTGGACTTCGCCGAGCAGGAGAAGGATGCCGAGCCCATTGAGCTGATCGATATCGCCGGTCCCACCTACTCGGGCAAGCTGCTCATCGTGCAGGATCCCTCCCGCGTCCAGGTGGCGTGTCTGCCATCCTTCAGTGAGGAGGTAGACGGCCGTACCACCGAGGGCTTTGTCAAGCGTGCAGGCGCGGTCGCCGGTATCAACGGCGGCGGCTTTGTGGATACCAACGGCTTCGGCTCGGGCGGTATGCCCACCGGCATCGTCATCAAGGACGGTAAGCTGGTCTACGGCAGCACGAGCACGGTCTCCTCCGTGATTGCGTTCGATAGCAACGATCACCTCATCGTCGGTCAGATGTCCGGCGGCGAGGCCTTGGAAAAGGGCGTGCGCGATGCCGTCAGCTTCGGCCCCGCGCTCATTATCAACGGTGAGCCTGCCGAGGTATCCGGCTCGGGCGGCGGTGTCAATCCCCGCACGGTGCTCGGCCAGCGAGCCGACGGTGCGGTGCTGATGCTGGTCATCGACGGCCGTCAGGCGCACAGCCTCGGCGCAACGTATCAGGATTGCATTAAAGTCATGTTGGAACACGGTGCCATCAACGCCGGCAATCTGGACGGCGGCAGCTCCACCACGCTGGTGTATAACGGCGAGGTCGTCAACAGCTGCGCCGCGTTGCAGGGTGCCCGCTATATCCCCACGGCGTTTGTGGTAACGTAAGGAGGAACCGCTATGATCGAAGAAAAACAGAGCACTAATACGGCGATCCTTGCAGAGGATACCGAGCTGGATGCCCCCGTTATCGTCGTCGGGGATGATGCCGAGCCCACGCTCCCGCTTCCCGATCCGGAGGTGCCGAAAAAGAAAAAGCGCGTATTTCTCAAGGTACTCAGCGTCTACGCCCTGCTGCTGCTCGCTGCGGCCGCTGTCGGGCTGTGGTTTCTGTACAGCTATCTGGCCGCCTTTGAAGCCAATACGCCCAATCCCGCGCTACGCAAGTATCTGGAATGGGTGGAGACCGAAAACTATGAGGCTATCTACGAGGCCTCCGGCTTTGAGGAAAGCGGCCTGAATACGAAGGAACAGTATCTCGTCTATTTTGATACACTGTTCAGCGACGCAGGTGAGCTGTCCCTGCGTGAAAAGACCACGACGGATAGCTCCCGCCACTATTATTCGCTGTACGGTGACGATGAAAAGCTGGCCGATCTGGTGGCGGCACGCAGCCCGGAGGGTGACGGATCCACTTGGTACGTCACCACCGAAACGGTCTATCAGGAGCCGTTCACGCTGATCGCATCCGACGACGTGCGGCTGACGGTGAACGGCACGGATATCCATCTGCTGTCGCTGACCTCCAGGGAAGTACAGAGCGAGGTGTTCCCCACCGCGGAGGATGCGGAGCTCACGCTGCCCGTCGTTCGCGCGTATACACTGGAGGGACTGCTGAATCCGCCCACCGTCACGGCACTGACCCTCAGCGGCGAGGCTTGCACCGTCGAGATGGACGGGCAGACCATCCGCGTGCTGTCCCCCGATACTGAAACTGTACAACAAGCTAACAAAGAGTTCGCCATCGAGGCGGCTACCACCTACGCCAAGTTTGTGGCGAAGGATGCGACCCGTACCCAGCTTTTGAAGTATGTACATAAAGGAAGCGAGCTGTACCGGACCATCCGCAATTTCAGCAACGTCTGGTTCAACACACACGATTCGTACGAGTTCCGTGATATCACCGTCACAAACTACAGCCGCTATGCGGATACGGATTTCTCCTGCATCGTCAGCTTCCAGCCCGTCTACACGAAAGAGGGCAAGACCATCGAGGGCACGCCCGTGCATTATCAGATGACCTTCGTGCAGCTCGACGGGGAATGGTGGTTGTATTCGCTCTCGCAGGCGATCGCTGAGCAAAGCGGCACGTCTGACAGCGAGACGGCCGGCGCCACCACGACCGTCGGCACAGCCGCAACGACTACGACCGCCGCTGCTACCACCACGACCACGGCGGCTGACTGAGCTTTTACAAGGGGGTGACCGCCGTGCTCGGCTTTTTGAAACAGTTTATCACGTTGCCCGAAAGCCCGATGCGGCTGCTCGCCTCGTGGTTTCTCTGCTGCTCGCTGTTTGAATTGCTGCGGGCGCAGTACGTTCTGCTCAGCTGGGGCTTTATCCTCATCACGCTGTGCGTATTCGTGATACTGACCCTGCTGAAGCACCTGTTGCCGTTGCCCCGCTTTTCGTCGGCTGCGCTCGCGGTCTGTACCGTGCTGTACGCGGTGGTTCTTATCGTCTCCCGCGCGGAGCAGGACAGCTTTGCCCTGCTGGCGGTGATCCTGTTCGCCGTGGGCGTGGTACTGTTCCCCTTACTGCGGCGGGAAAAGCACGCGCTGTTGCCCTTTACGGTATCCAAGAAGCTGTGTATCGGGCTGTGCATCACTGCGGGCGTTCTGTTCGCCGTCGTCCTCGGAGGTATCACCTGCTATCGGTATCTCACGTTTTCTTCTCCCAACTACGATTTCGGCATTTTCTGCAATATGTTCCACAATATGAGCGAGACCGGCCTGCCGACCGTCTCCTGCGAACGGGAAACGATTATCTCGCACTTTGCGGTGCATATCTCGCCTATCTATTACGTTATCCTGCCGTTTTATATGCTGTTCCCCTCACCGCTGACTCTACAGATCGCGCAGGCGGTAATACTGGCCGGTGGCATCATCCCGTTGTACAAGCTGGCGCGGCACTATAAGCTGTCCTATGCGCTGACCGCTGTGCTGGCCGTGCTGTACGCGCTGTACCCCGCGCTGTCCACCGGCTGCTTCTACGATCTTCACGAAAACTGCTTTTTGGTGCCGCTGCTGCTGTGGCTGTTCGTCTGCTATGAGAAGCAACGCTACGGCTGGATGGTACTGCCGACGGTACTCGTTCTGGGCGTTAAAGAGGACGCGGCGGTATACCTCGCCTTCTTCGCCGTTTATCTGTTATTTGCGCGCCGCGACCGGCGGCGTGCACTGCCTCTCCTCGGAGCGGCGGTGGCCTATTTCATCGTCGCGATCTGGCTGCTTCAGCAATTCGGCACCGGCGCTATGTTCGGTCGCTACGATGAGCTGCTCAGCGACAATAAGATCACCGGCGGCCTGCTCGGCACTCTGCTGCGGGACCCCGCGTATTTTCTGGAGCAGATCGTCAGCAAGGCCAACCTTTCGCAAAAGCTCATCTGGTTGTACGAGCTGCTGCTCCCGCTGGGTGTCCTTCTGTGGACGCCGCGCGGCAAATACAGCCGTCTGCTACTGCTACTTCCCCTGTTGCTGAATCTGCTGACACAGTATATTTACCAGTTTAACATCAATTACCAGTACAGCTTCGGCACGCTGCCGTTCCTGTTCTATCTGCTGATACAGAACATCTCCGACAATCCGCACCGCTTCCGTCGTGATCATCTGGCCTTTGCCGTGGTCACAGCGGGCTTGATGTACACGATGCTGGTGCTGCCGATGTTTACGCACTACGTCGGCTCGTATTATAAAAACTACGAGACCTTCTCCCGTATGGAAGAGATCCTCGACACCGTGCCGGACGATGTATCCGTCACCGCCACCACCATCCTGCTGCCACATCTGGCACAGCGCTCCGTGATCTATGAGGACTTCTACCACAAGGAGCTGGATACCGAGTACGTGGTGCTGGATATGCGACCCGTGTTCCTCTCGCAATCCACGGAGTATTATGCGGCCTGCCTTAATGCCGACTACACTGTCGTCAACGACCCGGACGATCTGATCGTGATACTCAAAGCGCCGACTCCGTAGAGTCGGCGCTTTGTTATTTTCCTAATTCAGAAAACCGTATCTTTTTACCGTCACCCCCTTGCTTTTTATGCCATAGATGGTATATAATACCCTACGTATGGTTTTACGGAAGGAACTGATAGCTATGAAACGAAACGAGATCGCCTCGGTCTATGCCGATGCCGAAGCCCTTGTCGGCTCGCGGTTGACGGTGTGCGGCTGGGTACGCACCCTGCGCCAGTCCAAAAATCTGGCCTTTATCGAGCTGAATGACGGTAGCTGCCAGCGCAATCTGCAAATTATTGTCGAGCAGTCCAGGCTCGCTAATTTTGACGAGGTCTGCCATCAGAACGTCGGTGCCGCGCTGGTCATCGAGGGTGAGCTGATCCTCACGCCCGAGGCCAAGCAACCCTGCGAGATCCACGCGCTGTCGGTTGAGATCGAGGGCACCTCCACCGCCGATTACCCGTTGCAGAAAAAGCGTCATTCACTGGAATTTTTGCGCACCATCGCGCATCTGCGTCCCCGCACCAACACGTTCAGCGCGGTATTCCGCGTGCGTTCCGTGGCGGCTTACGCGATCCACCGCTTCTTTCAGGAGCGCGGTTTTGTGTACGCACACACGCCCCTCATCACCTCAAGCGACTGTGAGGGCGCGGGCGAAATGTTCCACGTCACCTCACTGGATCTCGATAACCTCCCCCGCACCGAGGACGGCTGTGTGGATTATGCCGAGGATTTCTTCGGCAAGCACACCTCGCTAACGGTGTCAGGTCAGCTCGCGGGCGAGTGTATGGCAATGGCATTCGGCAAGATCTACACGTTCGGTCCCACGTTCCGTGCCGAGCGCTCGTACACTGCCCGTCACGCGGCGGAGTTCTGGATGATCGAGCCGGAATTTGCGTTTGCCGATCTGAATGACAATATGGATCTCGCGCAGGATATGATAACCTACGTAGTCGCGTATCTTCTGGAGCACTGCCCCGACGAAATGAAGTTCTTTAACGATTTCTACGACAAGGGTCTTCTGGAACGCCTGAACGCGCTGGTCAGCTCGGAGTTCGTGCACGTGACCTACACGGAAGCCATCGAAATTCTGGAACAGCACAAGGATGAATTTGAGTATCCCATCTACTGGGGTTGCGATCTGCAAACCGAGCACGAGCGGTATCTGACCGAGCAGGTCTATCAGAAGCCCGTATTCGTGACGGATTATCCCAAGGAGATCAAGGCGTTCTATATGCGCCTGAACGACGACGGCAAGACCGTCGCGGCGATGGACCTGCTGGTACCCGGTGTCGGCGAGATCATCGGCGGCAGTCAGCGTGAGGAGCGTCTGGAGCTGATCGAACAGCGGATGGATGAGCTGAAGCTTAACCGTGACGATTACTGGTGGTACCTCGACCTGCGCCGCTACGGCGGTGCCAAGCACGCCGGCTTCGGTCTTGGCTTTGAGCGTCTGATTCTCTACGTCACCGGTATGGCCAACATCCGCGATGTGCTCCCTTTCCCCCGCACTACCGGCTCCGCGGAATTCTGATTTTTGCGCTTTTTACGCCCGTATCCGTTATCGGATGCGGGTTTTTTGCGGCCGAAACGCGGAATTACAATATTTTTTTGCAAGAAATAAAAATTTAACTTGCAAAATGCTCGCGCATATATTACAATAGATCAGTACGTATGAGAGGAGTCGAGCCAATGTCATCCATCGCGTCTATGTCAAAAGAACAACTCACCCGCCGTCTGGCGGAACGCAACGAGGCGTATGCTACCTATAAAGCGCAGGGTCTCAAGCTGGATATGTCCCGCGGTAAGCCGGGTCCCGACCAGCTGGATATTTCGCTGGAGGTGCTGAACTGCGTCAACGCACGTGACGGTTTCCTCGCGGAAAACGGTACCGATACCCGCAACTACGGTCTGGTAGACGGTATTGAGGAAGCCAAGACGCTGTTTGCCGATATTCTCGGTGTACCGGCGGATACGGTCATCGTTGGAGGCAATTCCAGCCTCAATATGATGTTTGATTATATCACGCAGGCGATGGTGTCCGGCGTGTGCGGCGGCGAACCGTGGGCGAGCTGTGCGCACAGAAAGTTCCTCTGCCCCGTTCCCGGGTATGACCGTCACTTCGCCATCACCCAACGCTACGGCTTTGAAATGATCCCTGTGCCGATGACGGAGAACGGCCCCGATATGGACGAGGTCGAGCGCCTGGTGCAGGATCCCACCGTCAAGGGTATCTGGTGTGTGCCGATGTATTCCAATCCCGACGGCATCACCTATGCCGACAATACTGTGCGCCGCTTTGCCAATTTGAAACCTGCTGCGCCGGATTTCCGCATTATGTGGGATAACGCCTACTGTGTGCATCACCTCACCGATACGCCGGACACGCTGCTGAATCTGTACGCGGAGGCGGTCGCTGTCGGCAATGAGGATATCGTCATCCAGTTTACCTCCACCTCCAAGATCAGCTTCCCTGGTGCGGGCGTGGCGGCTCTGGCGGCCAGCCCGAAGAACGTCGCGGATATCAAGGCGCGGATGACCATCCAGACCATCGGCCACGATAAGATCAATATGCTGCGCCACACGCGGTACTACAAAAACGCCGAGGGCGTGCGCGAGCATATGAAGCGTCACGCCGCCATCCTGCGACCGAAGTTTGGTATCGTACTGGATACGCTGGAGACCCGCTTGGGTAACACGGGCTTTGCCCGCTGGCACAAGCCGAACGGCGGTTACTTCGTCAGCGTGCAGCTGATGGACGGTACCGCCACCGAAACGGTGCGTCTGCTGAAAGAAGCCGGCGTGGTGCTCACCGGCGCGGGTGCAACGTATCCCTGTGGTCACGACCCGCAGGACAGCACGCTGCGCATTGCCCCCTCCTACCCCTCGCAGGAGGAGCTGAAAACGGCGATGGAGCTGTTCTGCATCTGTGCCGAGATCGCCTGTCTTACCAAATTGCTGGCGCAATAACATCATAATTTTAAACCGCTGTGAAGTTTCACGGCGGTTTTTTGCGTCTATTATTTATTAAACATAGGTTTTGATTGACTTTTATGACGAAATCTACTATAATACTTCTTATCTGGTATTTATATCTAGCACTGGAGGATTGACCGATGAAGCGAACACCGAAACCCGTATTCTTCATCGTGACACTGCTGATCCTTGCCTTGACGTATACGTCGCTGTTCGGCGTATACACACAGTACGGCGACCGGCAGGACACGATCATCCGCGGAGCAGCGGACATCCGCACCGGTATCGACATCAGTGGCGGCGTGGAAGTCACGTTTGCGCCGGAGGATGAAGGTATCAGCGCAACTGACGCTCAGATCACGTCGATGAAGGAAGTCATCGTACGTCGTATGATCGCCAACAACATCACCGACTATGAAGCCTATACCGACTTTGATAACGATCAGGTCATCATCCGCTTCCCCTGGAAAAAGAGCGAAACGGAATTTGATGCCGCGTCGGCTATCGAGGAGCTTGGTAAAACGGCTATGCTGGAGTTTTACACCGACACCTCGTCGTCCACCGAAAAGCCCGATGAGGACAAGCTGGTACTCACAGGTGAGATGGTCGAGTCAGCTGAAGCCGGTATCGACCCGACGGATTCGACTCCGCTCGTGCAGTTGAATCTGAACGACAAGGGCAAGCAGGCGTTTGCCGATGCCACCAAGAAGCAGTATCAGCTGAACAACAACGGCCAGAACAGCACCTACACCATTTCCATCTGGCTGGACGAGGATTGCATCTCCAACCCGTCTGTCAGTGCCCACATCACCGACGGTGTGGCTACCATCTCCGGCGGCTTTGCGGATTACAGCGAGGCCTCTGAGCTGGCCAACCTCATCAACTCGGGTGCTCTGCCGTTCGCCATCACCGCGAAGAATACCCGTACCGTGGCCGCCACGCTGGGTGCCCAGTCGCTGAACATTATGGTGATCGCCGGTATCATTGCCTTCGTGCTCATCGCAGTCTTTATGCTTCTGTATTACCGTCTCCCCGGCTTCGTCGCCGTTATCTGCCTGCTGGGTCAGGTGGCCGGCTCCATCGCTGCGGTATCCGGCTACTTCGGATTCACCAACAGCTTTACGCTGACGCTCCCCGGTATCGCGGGTATCATTCTGTCAATCGGTATGGGTGTGGATGCCAACATCATCACCGCCGAGCGTATCAAGGAACAGATCCGTATGGGCAAAACCATCGACAGCGCGATCCAGAATGGCTCCAAGGAATCGTTCTCCGCGATCTTTGACGGTAACATCACCGTTATCATCGTATCCATCGTGCTGATGGGCGTGTTCGGCCCGCCGGACAGCCTGTTCGCCACCATCCTCAAGCCCATTCTGCAGTGGTTCCCCGTTTCCACCAGCGGTGCTGTGTACGCGTTCGGCTACACCCTGCTCGTGGGTATCGTCTTTAACTTTATCATGGGCGTGACTTGCTCGCGGCTGATGCTCAAATCCGTCTCCCGCTTCAAGTTCCTTCGCAAGCCCTGGCTGTTGGGAGGTAAACGCGCATGAAAAACTATGATTTTATTGCTAAGCGCAAGCTGTTCAGCATCATCTCTATCGCGATCCTGCTGATCGGTCTGATCTTCAACATTATCTTCGGCACGGAGATGGATATCTCCTTCACCGGCGGTACGGAGCTACCGTACAGCTACACCGGCGAGCTGAGTCAGGATGCGGTCGAGAAGATCGTCCATAACGAAATGCCGGGTGCTGAGGTCACTGTCGGCAACGGCAACATTATGATCGCGTTGACCGACGCCGTGGATATGGATACCATCTCCGCCGTTGCGGAGGCACTGGAAAAGGAATTTCCCGATAATAAAATCACCGATTCCGGTGAGGCTCGTTCGTTGCAGGCAGCCTACGGTCGCACCTTCTTCATCAAATGTATGGTCGCCGTTCTGCTGGCGTCCATCCTCGTGGTGCTGTACGTCGGCATCCGTTTCCGTCACATCGGAGGTACCTCTGCTGCGGTGATGGCGTTGCTGGCTCTGCTGCACGATATCCTGATCGCCTACTTCACGTTCGTGGTCTTCCGCATCCCGCTGAACGACAACTTCGTCGCCGTTATCCTGACCATTCTGGGTTACTCGCTGAACGATGCCATCGTTATTTACGACCGTATCCGCGAGAACCGCAAGAAGCTGGACAAGAAAACGCCGACCACTGAGATCGTCAATCTCAGCCTGCGGCAGTCCTTCACCCGTACGCTGAACACCAGCGTCTGCACGCTGATCGCCATCGGTACGGTGGCTGTGGTCGCGTTGGTCGCCGGTTTGGACTCCATCGTCAGCTTTGCGTTGCCGATGTCCGTCGGTGTCATCGCCGGCTTCTACTCCACTACCTTCCTGTGCACCCCGCTGTGGGCTGTCTGGGCAGAGAAGCTGGAGGCCCGCAAGACTGCGAAAAAACCGAATAGCTCCAAGAAAAAATAAGTATACGTAACGAAACAAGCCCCGCAGAAAATCATTTCTGCGGGGCTTGTTGTTATATTGGTTACAAGAAACCACCCTTGTGTCAAGGGGTCTGTATCCAGATGCTCCTGGGTCATAAGATAGCGCTACTTCATATAATGCAATCAGAAAACACGAAAAACTTAACAGACTGTCCCATAACGCATCACCTCATAAAAAAGACGAGGAGAACCAAACTTGTCTTCGTTAGATTCTCCTCGACTAAGATGATTGGATTGTAGGATACCGTTTTAAAAACGTGAACGAAAATCGGGCATTTATTCACGCACGAATAATTGCACCCAGTTGTAATCGTCAAACCCCACGGCAACACCGTTAAACTGCGGGTTCAGAATGTTCGCACGGTGTCCTTCCGAATTCATCCACGCCTCCATCACTTCCTCGACGCTCCGCTGCCCGTAGGCAATATTTTCGCCCAGCATCGCGAACTGAAGCCCGGCATCCTCAAACACCGTAAAGCAGGAGGTGCCGTTCGGTCGGGTGTGCGAAAAACTCTGCTTGATCTCGGCGGTGCGCGTATCCGCCAACGCCTGCAAATCGCTACGGAATGTCAGCGGCGCCAGTCCCTTGACGGTGCGCTCCCGATTGATAAGTGTCAGCATCTGCTGACCGTAGGATGCGGTATCGGCCGCTGTTGCGGTCGTGGTACGCTTTGTGGTGGTAACAGTCGTCCGCACAGTCGTGGTCACCGTGGTTGCCGCAGTCGTGACCTTGGTGGTGACCGTCTTGGTCGTGCTTTTCGGCTTCTCCGTCGTGGTGGACCGTCGCGTCGCGGCGGTCGTTGTTGTCGTTTCCGCAGCCGCAGTCGTCACCGTCGTTGTCGTCGTATCCGCCGACTTGGTCACCGTCGTAGTCATCGGTGCTGTTGTGGTTATCGTTGTAGTCGCCGTCCCCGCTGACGGTGTCTTATCACAGCCGACGGCGAACGTCGCCAGCACGAGCACCAGAATGATCGCTGATATACGCTTCATCGTATCTCCCCTTTCCTCCCTCTATCACACCACAGATCGCCGCGTTTTTCAACCCACAATATTTTCCGCCGCACCGCTTGATGGGGAGCGATCTGCTTTGTGCCGTGTAAGCAATCGTCGCAGCCCCCACGAGAACAGTAACACCGGCCCTGCGCCCGCAGAAAATGCAGTGACGTAGATGATAACACCCACGGGGACGGCACGACCGTCTGCACCAGAGAATACACCGGCAACGACGGAGCGCAGTGCGGGCTGATAAAGAACATATTGAAGGTCTCGTTTTCCAGCAACCCACACGGTAGACGACCTCATTCATCACCATCGCCAGAGCCACTGCCACGGCGAACACCGCCGACTCGCGCAGCAGTGAACGGTAGCAGCAGCGCACGTACCCCGTGTACAGCAGATAGATACCCACCGTCAGCATCGACACCATCGTCTGGACGTTGATGCCGATCAGATCGACGTAAATATCCACCGGGTACGGTAGCACGCACCAGCCCGGCAAACACAGCAAAGCTACCGAGATAATCGCAGCATGCCCGATGCACACGGCCGCGCGTCAGCACAGCCAGCAGGCCGAGTACATCGGCGTGGAGCAAAACTGATACGGGAAGGCGTACCACTGATAATCCGCAGTCATCACCGCGCCGTCGAACTCAAGGGTATACACCAACTGCTTGTACACTTCGCCGAGCACCACTAGCAGCACCGTCGCCCACAGGATACGGCGCACCTGCCGTTCGGTGCCTTCCTTCAGCCATACGCACAGCAAAATGCCGATCAGCACCGATGCCGCAGTGGTCAGCAGATGATATGCTCCGTACATCTGCGGCACAGGCATCGTTGCCTCAAAAAACGTTAATAGCTCCCCCCCAGAACTGCACGGCAATCCCCTCTTTCGCCTCTACTATAGCACGATTACGCAAATCCGTCAACGGATGACCAATATTTTTCGATCAATACCGCACAATAACCACGGGCAACACATAGGTTCGCCCCCCCTACGGGGTTGGTTTTCGTTTGTGCCGGCGACAATAGGAGCACACAAAAAGCAGCACAGCCGTTTGGCTGTGCTGCTGTCAGTGATGGGGTCTATTGAGACTTGATTGCGGTATAGCCGGCCGTTTCCAGCACCGCCGTGTCGATACCCAGCTCATCGCAGATGGGCTTGTTGTACACCTTCAGGAACTCCTCCGCGCAGGCGATCTCCATCTCCTCGATCTTCGCCTCGCCCTTCAGGATCTTGACCGCCATCTTACCGGTGGTGTAGCCGAGGTCATAATAGTCGATGCACAGCGTCGCCACGCCGCAGCCGGAGCAAATACCCTCATCGCCACCGACGATGGGCGTCTTGGTGGGTAGCACGACGTTGTTGATGGCTTCCTTGCAATCGGCCGCCGTGTTATCGGTGGGGATGTAGATCACATCCGACGCCGCAGCTGCGGCTGCGGATACCGCCGCGATTTCGTTGGAATCGGCGAACGGGAAATTCGTGCACACGATGTTCTTCGCTTCCAGATACTCGCGAACCTTCTTCACCTGATACTCGGAGTTCGGCTCCGCCGAGCAGTACAGCAGACCGACCGTTTTGGTCTCGGGGAACAGATCGGTAATGATCTTCGCCTGCTCATCCAGCGGGGCGAGATCGGACGTACCGGACACATTGCCGCCGACCAGACCGTTAAAGTTCTCGATACCCAGTGCCACACCGTACTCGGTGACGGAGGTACCCAGCACAGGAATGGTCTCGGTCGCATTAGCGGCCGATTGCAGCGCGGTGGTAGCGTTGGCCAGAATGAGATCGACCTTCTTAGTGACGAAATCCGTCACGATGGTGGTGCAGGTGGTGGAATCGCCCTGCGCGTGCTGCAACAGGAACTCCACGTTGTCCTCACCCAGCTCAGCCTTCACGGCCTCCATAAAACCGTCGCTGGCAGAGTCCAGCGCCACGTGGGGTTGCTGCTGAACGATACCAATGACGTACTTGCCCTCGTTGGTATCGACGTTGCCGTCACACGCTGTCATCGACAAACACAGCGTAAGTAACAGCACGACAGCCAATAAAACGGAACTTGCTTTTTTCATAAACTACTTCTCCTGAATGCTTATTTATGACACCCGCAACGGGTGAAAGGGTTAAAAAAATTGCCCCTGCTATTCACAGGGGCGAATCACTTCGCGGTACCACTCTGCTTTATACCAACCTCACGGCCGATACCTCCACGACTTCAAACACAGTCTGCACGATATAACGGTCGCACCCGTTGTGCCTACTGCAAGTTCAACACACAGCTCACAGAATGAACTTCACGCAGGGACTCCGCCGCTACCTTGCACCGACCGGCAGCTCTCTGAGGCTTTTTGCTGCGCTACTCTTTCTGCTCAAACGCCTTTGATATGTTCTAATAGAATCATAGCAGTTTTCGCGATATCTGTCAAGAAATTTATTCCAGAATGTTCGTGGTGATGAAATCCACGCCCCACTCCGCCAACCGCTCGGCCACGGGTGCGCTATCCACCGTCCAGCAGTTGATAGCGATGCCGCGCTCGTGCAGACGCTGGATGTTCGCGGAATCCAGCCAGCTGTAATAGATATCCAGATCAAAGCGATGGGCCGTCAGCTTTTCGATCAGCGCGTCATCCACAAAGCAGGAGCACAAGAACTGAATGGTCGCCTCGGGTATCAGCTCGCGCAGTATGCACAGCGTATCGTACTGGAACGAAATGAAGATCATCTGCTCCAACGGCACATAGTCCCGCCCGGTCGCCAGCACGGTCTGCAGCTCCTCACGGGTGAACGGATTTTTTAGCTCCAACACACACACCTTGTCATAGGTGCGGCAGATACGCAAATACTCGATCAGCGAAGGGATACGCAGATCAATACGCTCCCGCCCCTCTTTATCCTGCAACGGAACAGCGCGTAGCTCGTCGTACGTCGAATCCTCAACCGACAGCTTCTCCCCGGCCACGCGGCCGGTACTGTCGTCGTGAATGACAACGAGCTTTCCGTCGGCGGTGGTATGCACATCGGTCTCGATACCGTAATAGCTACGGTTACCCGCCGCCACAAATGCGGCGCAGGTATTTTCAGTCTCAATACCGCTAAGCCCCCGGTGTGCGATCATCCGTGCTTGCCGCCTGTCGATCCTGACCGTATCCATACGCATCCTCCGATCACTTGCCGTGCTTCGCCTGAGCGCGCTGATACAAAATTTCCGTCGCGAACGCCAGCTTAGTCACCACGTTTTGCTGCTTGGGATAGCAGTAGAACGAATCGTTCTCTGTGGAAATATCTACGCAGTCATACGGCTTGATATAACAATAATCGTACTCGATATGCAGGCTGTTGGTCTCCTGCGGCGTGCGGTGGATATGGTACGGGCTGCCATTGTAGAAGCCGTCCAGCACAAAGCCGTTTTCCGGCTCGTGACGTAGCCGCGCTTTACCCAGATGCTCAAATTTCCAGCACCGCGGCAGCGAATACACGTCCACCTCGTCCTCAAACGCATAGGTGCCGTTCTCGATCTGCTCGCGCACCTGCCCGCGCTCCCACGCAAACCAATCCGGCACGTGGGAAAATTCCGTCTCACCCGACAGTGCCGACAGCGTACCGTCCTCATTCAACTTCCAGCGCTTACCGCACTCGGTGCAGAAGATCTCGGTGCCCTTTGAAGCCATCTTAGACTCCGTCATACAACGTGGGCACTGATACAGTATCTTGTGCATCCCCTCGGCACGGAACGGCTCGGTGATGAGGATGCCGTTCTCCTTCTGATAGCGGTACTCATCGTAGGTGAGCGCCTCACGCACGGCGGCGTTGATCTCGTCCACCGACATCGACTGTACCTGCTCGACGGTGAGGATCTGCGTCACGGTGGTGTGCAACGGCACTTTACGCTTTTTGCGGAAATTCCAGAACGGCGAATGCAGGTAGTTGCCGTGATGCACCACCGCCACCACCGGCACCTTGTTCATACGGATGAGCTTGCCCAGCGATTCCGGCAGATACGACGTGGTGCCGCACGGCGAATACCGCGCCTCCGGGTACATACTCAGTAGGTCACCTCGCTTGAGCACGCGGTTGATGGACTTGATGAGATGCACATCCATTGTAAATTTACGGGTACAGATCGCACCAATCAGTTCCATCAGCCACGGACGGCGATAGTACCCGTCGATGCTGACAAC
The DNA here is from genome assembly GCA_964470515.1 of uncultured Eubacteriales bacterium. GTDB lineage: Bacteria > Bacillota > Clostridia > Oscillospirales > Acutalibacteraceae > RGIG3009. The sequence goes on from CAYYDD010000004.1 coordinate 34,637, forward strand.
GTTGTTGACACGGTGCGGTGTCGTCGCCATCGCTGCCAGCTCAAAGTCGATGAAATACATATGGTTGCTCAGCAGCATATACGGGGGCTTGAGGCCCTCCATATTGATCTTTTCCACCTTGTACTGCTTGCCCAACAGCACCAGCTTGGAAAGCAGCCAGATCAGCCACACGATAATGAGCGGCTGACGGATCGGATATTTTGCGGTCTTATAGCGTTTTTTATTTTTATAATTAACATCCATACACAGTACCCCTTTCTCTCCTCCGCATCATTCTAACCGATTTTTGACGAAAAAGCAAGTTTTTCATTTGACGCGGCCGCTGTGAAGAATTATAATGGTAAGCGTATAGGAGATGAACACCTCTATGGAATGGTATGGGATCGTACTACCGGCCACTGCTTTGATGGTCAGCCTTGTGCTACTGACAGCGTACATCTGCTTCCGTATGGCGTTTTTTGTTTCCGTGAAAGACCGCCGAAAGGATGCGGAATACGATATCCCGCCCGGTGAAATATATGAGCCGTACCGCGATACGATGACGGCGTGGATGGATAAGATGCGCGCCGAGCCGCACCGCGAGGTATCCGTTACCTCGTTTGACGGACTGACCCTGCGCGGCAACTACTACGAATACGAAAAAGGCGCTCCGATGGAGCTGATGTTCCACGGCTACCGCGGCTCGGCCGAGCGTGATCTGTGCGGCGGTATTCAGCGTTGCTTTGCGCTGAAGCGTAACGTGCTCATCGTCGATCAACGCGGTTGCGGCCGCAGCGAGGGCAACGTCATCACCTTCGGCATCAACGAGAGCCGCGACTGCCTCACGTGGATCGATTTTATCCGCCGTGAGTTTGGAGCGGATACGCCGATCCTGCTCACCGGCATCTCGATGGGTGCGTCCACCGTGATGATCGCCGCCGGGTTGGACTTACCGGCAAACGTGGTGGGCCTGCTGGCCGATTGCGGCTTTACCTCGGCCCGCGATATCATTAAAAAGGTCATCCGCGATATGAAGCTGCCCGCCGACCTGCTTTACCCCTTCGTAAGACTCGGTGCGAGGCTCTACGGCAAATTCGACGTAGAGGAAACGTCGTCGCTGGAGGCGATGCGCCGCTGCCGCCTGCCCATTATCTTTTTCCACGGTGAAGACGACGATTACGTCCCCTGCGATATGAGTCGCGAGCTGTACGCGGCGTGTGCCGCGCCCAAGCAGATCGTCACCGTCCCCGGTGCGGGACACGGGCTGGCGTTTATGGTGGATCAGGAAGCTTATGTTCAAACTCTCGCCGCATTCTCCGCCAAACACAAATTACCCGCCACATTGGGATAACAAAAAAACCGTTGCTGTTGGCAACGGTTTTTTAAACGCAAACTTACTTCAGGATACGGAATTTGCCGATGAGGGGCAGCTCCTTTTCCTCGTACTTGACAACGTTCACGATACCGATGATGGTCAGTGCCAGGAACACCAGATTGACCAGATCCAGCAGCGAGGCGAGAAGCAAGCCAACAACGCCGAACCAGACCGAAATCGCACCGAGAATAACGCTGACAATGCCATACGCGAAATCCGCAATAAGCAACACCAAGCCCTGATTGGCGTGGAAGCGGGCAAACCGGGAGTCCTTCGCCGCAAAGATCGGCACCAACACCAAAATGCTCAGGTACGCCAGCACACCCATCAGCTTATCGTTGGAAGTATCTGCCGCCGGAGCCGGGGCTTTACCCTGAAGTGCGCCGCAAGCACCGCAGAACTGAGCGTTCTCCTCGATCTGAGCACCGCATTGGGGACAAAAAGCCATACACATTTCCTCCTCAACGTTAATTTCTGCTATCATTATATCGTTTGCCGTTTTCCGTGTCAAGAAAAAACGACAAACACCGCCAATATCGGTTGATTTGTGCCGCCGATTACCATATGATAAGCGAGAAAAAACAAAAAGAGGCGCAATACGCCGAAACGATCCAAAAGATCAAAGACCATCTGTAAGCACACTATTACCATGTCCGCACGCCGTCGATATGGATAAACCGTACCGCCTCATAGCTGTACGAGAACAGCGGGCGATCCAGTGCGTCAAACGTGTGAGCCGCCACCAGAATCGTCGGTGTCACGGCGGTCACGACCGGCGAATGATAAAACCACCCGGCGTTCGTGCCCAGCTGCACGATATCCCCGGGTCGCACCGCCCCGCGCGATACCACTTGCGCATACGGCCCGACCGAGCGGTTGTTCACCAAAAACCGATACAGATATTCCACCCCGCTCCACGCGGCGGCGCGGTCGTTCGCGTTGCGGTAATACCACCCGGTATCCCGGATAAAGTTCATTACCCGCGCTCCGGCGTACAAGCACTGCGATGCAAAATTTGTACAATCCCCGCCCAGCTTCTCAAAATCGTAATATGCCGGATTGCGCGTCATCGCCCACTCTCGCGCATACGCCACCGCCGCTGCGCGGTCATACGGTACTTCTCGCATACCCCCACTCCCCTTTGTTGTATGCTATGCCCGCCGCCGCGTAAAAATGCCGCCGGTAATGGCGGCATTGCTATTATTTAAACATCACCAGCTCATCCCGTGCACGGCGATTTTTCGGGCGCGGTGCGCCCTCGGCCTTGGCGTAGCCCAGACAAATGACCAGCCGCACCGAATAGTGTAATCCGCAAAGCGCACGGAGCTTCTCATCGTCAAACCAACCGAGGATACATGTCCCCAGCCCCTGCGCCGCAGCCTCGGCGGTCAGATACGCCGCCGCAATGCCGATATCTATGGAACGGTAGTCGTTGTGCTTGAGCTTCGCACCCAACGCCGCACTTTTCACATACGGCTTCTCCGATATCACAATCATGATCGGTGCCTGTGCTGCAAACTTGTTCATCCCCATACCCATCGTCGCGTCGGCCACCGCCTTGGCGGTCGCTCCCGTGCACACGGTAAAATGATACGGCTGTCCGTTGCAGGCGGACGGTGCCAGCCGCCCCGCCTCCAGTACCGCGTCCAGCTTCTCCGGCTCGACTGTGCGACCCTCGTCGTAGCTACGGCAGGATTCACGTGTCATTGCGATTTCAGTAAAATTCATAATACCCTCCTTAGTTATTAGGGAGGACACGACATCTGACCGCCCGGGAGACCGCGCCCTCAAGCAGCCGACACAGCAGCTCCTCCGAATACTGGCGGAGATGCTTTTGCAGCTTTCTGGCCTCCGGGTACAGTGCTTTCGCCTCGGCGGCCTCGTGCAGCATCTCCTCGATATACTCGCCCCACACGGGGCTTATGTTCTGCTTCAGTATCTGTGCCAGAATATCCTTGTCAGCCGACATCGGGCTCTGCTCCGCCCAGTACGCCTCCAGTGCCGCACGTAGCAGCTTCGGCATATCCTTATCCTTTGCCGTTGCTACGCGCTCACCAAAATACGGTCGAATGGACAACAGTGCCGAGCCGTGCGCACGTGAACGCAGCTCTCCGCTAAGCTCATCAGCCGCCAGCATCCGCGCATCGCGTATGCTCGGCGCTGACGCGGTGAAATACTGCTCCACCAGCTCATCCGCATAGTCCGATGAGCGTTCCAGACGGGTCAAGATATCCCGAACAGCCTGCCGCGCCTGCGGACGGTACATCATCTCGGGCAGGTTTTCCAAGCGCCGATATGCCCAGTGCTGCAAACGCTCACGCGATTGGAGGATGGCGTTGTTCAGAAACCTGTTCGACCCCAGATCACCTTCAAAACCCAGCTCGTTACACATCTGCTGATACGCCTCCAGCCTGTTGCCGAACAGCCGCCGCAGGCTGTCATCCTCCAGCGAGAAAAACACGTAGCTCTCCCCCCGATCACCCTGCCGGCCGCAACGGCCGCGCATCTGCTGCTCGGTGCGCAGATCGTCAAAGCAGGAGGTACCGATCACGCACAAGCCGCTATGCCCGTTCAGTTCGGCACGAGCCTGCTCGGTATCGCGGCGATAGATCGCCGTCAAATCGTCGAGCTTTCGACGCAGGAATTCGCTATCCACCCCTGACAGACCGGCCATCGCCTCGTCGATGGCCTCGCGGCTGTATCCGGCACGCAGCAAATGCTCCTTAGCCATCGCCTTCGCATTACCTCCCAGACGGATATCCACGCCGCGGTTGGCCAGTGCCGTCGCCACCGTGACCGCACCGGGCAGACCGGCGCGTTCGAGCACCTCGGCACCCTGATCGGCGTTCTGGGCATTCAGCAGCTCGTGCGGGATCTCCCGTTGCCTCAGTACCCGGCTGACCGCCACCGAATCATATACCGACTCGGTGATGACCAGCACCGGCTGCCGCGCTTCATACTTTTCAGCGATCAATGCAAACAGTCTCTCGTCGCGGTCGCGACCGGTCAGGAACACCTCCGGTGCGTGATCAACCCGCCGCGTTTTCACGTTCGGCGGGATGGGCACGACCTCCAGCCCGTAAATCGTTTTCAGCTCCTTCTGCATACTGACAGCCGTGGCCGTCGTACCCGCCAGCTTACGGAAGCCCGCCATCAGCTCCATCGTCACATACGCGTCATCAATACGCCGCTCGATCAGCCGCGCCGACGGATACGGCAAGCCCTCCTTACTGCACAGAAAGAAGGTATAATAGTCTGAAAAATCCTCAAAGCTGCCCTTGGCGGTATTCTCACTCTTGATCCTGCCGTCAACCACAAAATAATCCCGATCCCGTTCCCGATGGAAGAACGCCAGTATGCACCACGTCAGATATGTTTCCACCAGATCGTGCCGACTGCCGATCTCAACGTTGTTTTCCTCGCAATAGGCGTGCAGTGCGTCGTACGCCTCCTCCTTCAGCCGGAACGACCCGCTGATCGGGTCACGGGAATAATAGCGCTCGGGGTCGATGCTCACCGTATCGGTGACCACGTGCAGCACCGCCTGTGCCAACGCCGTATGATCCTGCGCCGCCGCATCCTGCACCAGTGTATAATTCTGGCTGCCCTCGGCAATCAGCAGCTGCTCCGCCTCGTCCACGATGGCCACGTCCATACGCGGTAGCCAAGCCTTACGCTGCCTCTCACAGTACATCGTTTTAAACATCAAATCCCGTGCCGTTTCATACACGATATCGTATGCCGAATAATCCTCCCTCAAGCCGGTCTTACCGTCAAAAAACACGCACACAGTGCATCCCAGATACTCAAACACGCCGCGCATCCACGCAAAATTGCGCTGTGTCAGATACGCCGACGAATCTACGATATGCACCTTTTCGCCGTACAGATAATGCAAAAACGCCGCCAGTGGGATGGTGTAGGTCTTGCCCTCGCCGTTCTGTATCTCGGCGATCTTGCCCTCGGCGATGGCCGCGCCACCCATATACTGCACCAGATGGTGACGGTAGCCCAGCGTGCGGAAGCCCGCCTCGCTCACCAGCGCAAACGCCTCGGGTATCAGTGCCTCCCGCCGTGCACCACGCGCCGCGCGTTCCTTGAGCCGTGCCACTCTGTCGAGTAGTTCCTCTCGGCTGAGTGCCGACAGCTCCAGTGCCTTCGCCTTCTGCGCCAACTCCTCGTACCGCTTCAGAAGCCGCTTGTCGGAAAACTCGGTAGCATAGGTACGGTAATAGTCCAGATACTCCGTCGCCCCGTCGCCGAAATCCTCGTCGCTCTGCTCGGTAAACAGCGCCTCGCAGTAATTCTCCAGCTCCGCCAGTGTCCGCTCGGTTTCCTCCTGGATCTCCACCTCACCGGCAGCCTCCAGATACGCCGACATACCCTGCAACACCTCACGCGCACTCTCGGTGTCGCCGTCCTTGACACATCTTTCCACCACCGCGGATACGGCGGAGATGAAATTGTCAAACAGCTCAGCGTTGACGGGCGGCACCTTCGCCAGCTCTTCCAGCAGCTCCATTGCCTTTTCGGTGCCGCCGCTCTCGGTAAACCGTCGCACACCGAAGCAGAAAAGTCCCGAATACGCCTCGTAGCTCTTTTCCGCGCTCTTGAAGAATTTTTCCTCCTCATCGGCCTTGCTGAGCGTCCGCAGCGTGAAGCCGTAGGTATCCTCAAACTCCTCGTCCGCGATCCCCATCGAACAGAGCGTTTGCAGATAGGCATATCCGATCAGATACGCCCGCGAATATGAATAGACACCGTTGGCCTGCACTAATCGCATCCAGGCGCGGCTGGCGCGCAGGGACAAATACGGCACCGCGCACACGGCAAACAGCACCGATTCTCCCACGATATACAGAAAATCGGGCACACCTTCCGGTAACGTCTGCAACGCACCGTCACGACAGACCAGCTCGACCACCTGCTCATAGGCACCCACAAACGCCCCGATATTCAGCGTCGTCAGCGCGCGCACCAGCCCGCCGAGTGCCGTTTTAAACGGTGACTCGGGTAGCTCCTTCATCGCGGTATCGACCAGTCCGAGCATCTCAGGGGTATTCAGCTGCGATACCATCCGCTGTGACACGTTGACGTTCCGATAATCCGCGTCGGGGGTCTGCATCAGTGCCGCACCGACCAGCAGTGCGCTCAAGGTGTCAACAAATCCGCGCAACTGTGTCCGCAGCGCACCGTCACCGAAGCGGGCATCCACCTCGGCCTTAGCACGGCTGCACAGCTCCTCGATCGCAAGACCGGTCGCGTCGACGGTCGTTTCATCCAGATAGAGCGAACACTTCTGCACCAGCTCGATCAGCGCAGGTAGCTCGACCGCCTTGAAGAAGGTCTGAAGCCGCCGCCAGGATTCAAACATCGCACCCATACTAATCTCCAGCATTTCCACACTGCAAGCCCCGTTGATGACCTCGAAGAATTTGGCCACCAGCTCCTCGTCCGGCACGATTTTGGACAGACACACCTCCGCCAAGAAACGATCCACGCAAACGGTACGGGTCGCACGGTCGTTGGTCAGCCAGCCGTGCTCGATGAGCGAGCGCAGCGCCTTGGCATCGTAGCACCCGCCCGCCTGCAGCATCTTCACAAGCTGCTTTTCATCCATCGGGATACGCGCGAAGTACGCAGCGGCCAGCAGGATACCGCGCTCGGTCTCACTGAATTTCGACAGATCAAACAGGTCGGAGATCAGGTCAAAAATACGCTCGGACAGCTCGTTACTGCTGTTCGGATGAATATTTTTCAAAATATCCGGCACATCCTGCGGATACACGCCGAACGCATCCGCCAGCACCTTGGCCGTGATCTCCACCGAACGGGTATGACCGTCGATGCTGTCGAAGAAATCCGTCAGCACCTCCGACAGCTCCTCCTGCTCGTCGGGATAGGCCTCGTAGTAGTAGAAAAACAGCTCCTTCAAATGCTCATCCTGCAAGCGGTCTACGGAGACCACCGGGAACACGCGCCGCAGCGCGGCGGCGTACTGCGTAACAAATACGATGCGGCAGCCCACCGTCGCCAGTGCGTCCAGCACAAAGCGGTCGTCGCGCTCATCGGGTGTCACCTCGGGCACGATCAGTAGGGTATCCTTTCCCAGCTTTTGCAGGATCTTCGCCTTGCGCAGGATAACGTCGTTCTCGCTCAACTTGTCAAATATCTCATCGGGGATGTTGGTAAACCGCAGTCCCTGCGTAAAAAACTCGCGCAGCGAGCCACCGCAAAAATGCACAAACACCGTGTGTGCATACGCCGCCTTACGCTGTCGCGCATACTCACGCACGGCGCACCGCCTCCCGTAGCCGCTGATCTGCGAGGCGATCACCACGTTCGAACACGCAAACGCCTCATCGATCTGGCCAAATACGTCGTCGCGGGAATGTTCCACAAAGTAACCCCCACCCACGTCCGTACCGACGATCTCCGGCGTAAAGGTCTCATAGGAATTTTCCGGCTCCCCTATGCGACGCTTCTCCAACAGATATTTGACGCGCGCCGCCAACGTGGCATAGCCCTCCTCGGTACCGTTCAGCCGCCCCACGTGATTGGCATCGCTGATATGATTCAGATTTGCCGCAAAGGTCGGGGTCAGCGGGCTGTCGGTGATCTTGAACATCAGCATATTAAGCGTCCCGTCCATTTCGCACTTCCGAGCCTCGATCACCTCGTTAAAAACATACGACGGCTGCATCGCCTCATCGCTGACGATAACGATAAAGATCTCGCTCTGTCGGATCTTCTGAATGAACTCCTCGTACGCGTTACTCTTACAGCCCTCGTCGGACTCCCATATCTCTTCCCCCGGGAGAGCCGTGCGCAGGTGAGCCACCAGTTCATTCTTGACCTCTCTGTCACAGCCGCGCCAGCTTACAAAAACGCTCATTTTACACCATCCTATGCTTTGAATTATCCCTTATTATCAGTTTAACATAACTATACAAAAATGGCAATCTCAACTTTCCGTTGCACAACAAAAGGCACTCCAATGAGTGCCTTAAGTGTCACCGTTTATAGATCGGAACAGCCGCCCCGGCATCAGCCCGAACGCCAAACACCCGACGGGGATCGTCACGATACCGCACAGGTCTATATACACATCAGTATTGATGAAATGAAAAAGAGTATTTCGAACATTTCTTATATGAATGAAACGAAGGCATAAGGAGTTCTCCGTTCGAATTGAGAATGGGACAAAAATTCAGAATTATCCCCATTCTATATTGCAATATTTCAAAGTATGTTTTATTATATTATTATCAAATTATATCGGGAGGTAAATCTATGTGCGAAGAAAAAAGTAAGTTTGACGTTGGCCCTGACGGACGTACTTACGGTTATGCGACCAAAGGAGGTTGGGATATCGATACCTCTGAAAGAACTCAACGCACCAGTGATGGCGGTCACGTCGCAGGACGCTATCAATTTGAAGAATCCGTAGACGTTTCAAAAGAGGATAATCCCGAGACCGAAGAGGAAAACGGAGAAAACTAATTCCTCGTATTTCAAAAAGGCTGCCCGGCATTATTTGTCGGGTAGCTTTCTTTATATGCACTGGATAATTTAGCGTAGTTGTCCCACCGCAAAGCTATTGCCTAATTACGCAATAATTACGCAACGGCGATACCGTTTAATGATTTTTAGTACTTGAAACGATTTTGCAATAGAAAAAACGAAAACCCAGAAAACGAGGCGCGAAGCCTTGATTTTACTGGGTTTTTCTTTTGGCCGTTACGAACCATTATGATGCCAAGTTACTGCCACCTTTCTTTTTGGTAACAGCAACAAAATGGATTTTAGTAATATTTTTTTACGAATTCAAATAAAGGAGTATTGTCTTCCAGCCCGTGAGGATGGTGGTCGCAGTGTGGCTTGAGTATTTCGGTTAAAATTCCATTATTAGCTTTAAAATAATCCGATAAGATCTTCCCGTTTTCATTGTACGGAACTACAACATCAGAATCGCCACACACCAAAAATATCGGAATTCCTGACTTTAAAAGAACTTCTTTGCAGTCGATGGGATGATTCCTATAATTTATCATATTGGAAACGGAGATTCCGATATCTCTTTTAAATTCATCAGGGGAAGCACATTTGCTTTCGCCTAATCCTAAAGGCCAGCTTAGCAGATTAAGTACAGGAGCGTCAAGATAAAGCGCCGCCACATACTGCGGATATTTAGCTGCAAAATACACTGCTTGCATACCGCCACAGCTCATACCTACAGGTAAGCATTTTTTATTCAGTCCGAATTCGGATTGTAAAAACTCACAAAATTGCGGACGCATATCTGTGTCTTCTTCAGGACATAAACGACTCTTGTTTGAGAGGTGGGCCAAATAATATCCCCTATTCAGCATTTCAATTTCAAAGCTTGGAAATGCACCAAAATATTCAGTTTTGTATAGCCATTTTTTATCTTGCGTAGGAATGTTAGGACACACTAATATGGCGCCTTTGTTTTTAAACTCAAAATCGAGCCGTTTAAATCCATTCCATTCTCTTTCAATAAAGTTCATAACGTAAATCCGCTCCTAAAACTTTACTTTATTTGTAACTATTGTAACATAAACTTCATTTCGGTATATAATATACTGTTTGTGATGATTATAGCATAAAACAATAAATAAAACAAGGTGCATCTCGGTTTCGGTCGTTCGAATCCATATTGTCCTAAATTTTAGTGATATTCCGCCGTACCTTCGGCCAATGCTTAAGATCCTGACAACCGCTCACCTTTTTAAGTCGCGTATGTACAGCACCGAACTCACCCACACTCGCAGTTATTGTGCGCAACGGGGCATCAGCTTTCTGCCCGATGTCCTGCCCTTTGAACTCGGTTATGTGGGTTTTTGTAATACCGTTGCGGTCCTTTGCGGTAATCGTATGTAACGGTTCGCCGATCGGCAGACCATCCTGCGCATTACCGTAATACTCAGTCAGATGTGCCGCCGCAACTCCAAAGCGGCCGGTGCCGTCAATTGTCATCAGAGGCTTGTCAAAATCGTATGCACGTACTTCTTTACTGCTCTGCTCTGTGTGATACTGTATTAGCGTAGGCGCCACAACAGAGTTGTGATCCACCGCCGTTACAGTGGGCATAGGCACATCCACAGATGCACCAACAACACCGCCAAAGAACTTGGACAAGTGCGGTGTAATCAACATCTGCTGTCCGCCTGTCGTGATAGTGTTCACGGGATCTCGCATATCGGTACCTGCGGCATTGGTATTATTGTGCATATGCAACGGCGCCAAAACTGCTTCTGCAACACCATATCCGTGTTTACCCGTCACGGTATCCAACGGTTTCCCCGCATCAAAAAGTCTGTCGGCACCGCCGTGATTGACCTGTATCCCATACGGTGTAAGCACAGGCTCGCACACGTTGTGTTTCACGGTGCCTACGAGCGTTCCGACAGGATCATCGATATTGTTGACCCTCGGTTGCTGTCCTTTTCGCTCACCGTATGCCATACTGCTCGCACTATACACCGGTATGCGTCCCGGTGAGCTTGCCGGGTTGAAATGGGATGACATCGATTTCGAGCAAGGTACTATCACCATCCGGCGCACAACAGGAAAATGCGAGGGAGGATATGGTCTGCGTGAAACCACGAAAACGAAAAAAATGCGCACCGTGGCACTCGCCGACATCGTCTTAAACGCCCTACGCCGAGTTCGATGCCAGGATCCTACGGCAGAATTTGTATTGCACGATAAAAAAGGAAAGTGGCTGTCACCACACCAATATTCGCGACGGTATTACGCTTTCTTTGATCGTCTAAATGCATCCCTAAAGGATGGTGAAAAAATAACAGTGAGAACCCCACACAAATGCCGGCACACCTTTGCGACATTCTGCTTATCCGGTGGGGCCAACATTCGCGCTGTGCAGGATGCCCTTGGTCACGCATCTTTGAACACTACGCAGATTTATACGCATATCGACGTTGATGAAATGAAAAAAAGCATCGAAAATATAGATTATATTTTTAAAGAGGCGTGAAAGCGCCTCTTTTTTTTGAAACCAGTCCGTAATTATTCCGCAATTTTAGCGCTTTTTAGTGTTTTTTAGTGCTTGAAACGCCCTGGACAAAAGGAAAAGAAAAAACCCAGTAAACGAGGCGCGAAGCCTTGATTTTACTGGGTTTTTTGCTTTTGGTGGGGGAAGGTGGATTCGAACCACCGAAGTCAGTGACAACAGATTTACAGTCTGCCCC
>CAYYDD010000005.1:0-43456 GCA_964470515.1 uncultured Eubacteriales bacterium
AAAAAACACGTCACCGACAGAAGCGCGGCAGCGTTCGACCAACTCGCTCATACAGACCCTCCCTTTCAGCAGCATCGTGCCTATCTTCTCTTTTATTTTAACAAGTTACGACCTAACTGTCAAGCAAAGTTGGTCGATCTCTTAAAACTATCCCAATATTTTACATTCGATTTTGTTTATATTGCACAAATCTCTTTCACCTTTTTGTGTATACTGAAGCCATGGACATCCAGTATATACCACTCCGCCTGAAAAAACCGTCGAACGGTGCGCCAAATGGCAAACGCCCCGTGCGCGGTCACACGGGGCGTTCTTATTCAATACCGAACCGAGCGGGAGCGTTCCGCACCCAAACCGAAGCTGATCTGCAACGCCTGATCGATACGATTCATCGAAAATTCATCCAAACGTCCCATATGTTCCTTCAGACGCCGTTTGTCCAACGTGCGGATCTGCTCCAGCAGCACCACGGAATCCCGAGACAGCCCGCTGTCTGCGGAATCAACCTGAATGTGCGTGGGAAGCCGTGCTTTATCCTTCTGGCTGGTGATGGCGGCGGCGATCACCGTGGGGCTGAAACGATTCCCGACGTCGTTCTGCACGATAAGCACCGGCCGTATTCCTCCCTGCTCCGAGCCGACGACCGGACTGAGATCCGCGTAATAAATATCCCCGCGACGAACAGTTTGCATATTTCTCGACCCTTTCTTTTTTCCGAGTGTCTATCGTAAGGGTAGTGTGCCCCGAAACAACAGCTATTATACATTTTCAGTGTATGCTCGTCCGTGCGCTTTGACAGTCATAAAAAAACGCGCCGCCCCATACACTGTACGGGAGGCGCGCCTATGAGCTATGAATTGTATGACCAAAGCACCCGCAGCGTGCAGCGGGCATTGGAGGTGCTGGCACTGCTGCGACAGCGGCAGGCCATTACTGCGGCAACCGTTGAGACCATCCGCCGTCGCCGCCGCACGGCGGATATCGCGTTGCAGGGAACCTTTGACGAGCTTCGGAGGGCATTTATCACGCCGACCGACCGGGAGGATATTCTCCTGCTGCGCCAAGCGACCGAGCGCATCGCGGACACCGCCGAGGACATTGTGCTGTGCGTATACCGGCAAGGCCGTCAGGCGTTATTGCCGGATGATACCGCCCTGCTCGCCTCCGTGACCGCCGAATGTCAGGCTCTTTACGAAGCCTTAACGGTACTTTCCGACTATCCGCGTGACGACACCGTGCTGAGCCGACTGACCGCCGCCGAGCGGCTTCACCGCGCCGGCGAGGAGCTGGACAGCAGCTCCCTGGTCTACGACGCGCTGAGGCACGTATCCTCCGCGTGCCGTCGCACGACCGAAGCCCTACGCTATATTCTGCTGAAAATGACGTGAATTGACACCGCCATTATTCATTTTGTTATTGCAGCATCCTTTCAAACTCCGCCTGGTCGATGATGCGGATACCCAGCGTCTGCGCCTTGGTCAGCTTACTGCCGGCACTCTCGCCAGCCAGCACCACCGAGGTCTTTTTGGACACACTGCCCGAGGTCTTGCCGCCGTATTGCTCGATCAGCGCGGCCGCCTCGTCACGCGTAAGACCGGGCAACGTACCTGTCAGCACAAAGGTCATCCCCTCGAAACGGCGATCCGTCTGTCGGGTTTGGCAGGTCATATTGACACCGCATTCGCGCAACCGCTCGATCAGCCGCTGCGACGGCTCCAGCGCAAAGAAGCGTAGCACATTATCCGCCATAATCTCGCCGAAGCCGTCAATGGACAGCAGCTCCTCACGGGTCGCCGCCATCACCGCCTCCATCGTCACAAACCGCTGCGCGAGCAGCTTGGCGGCCTTTTGTCCGACGTGGCGGATACCGAGCGCGAACAACAGGCGGGACAGATCGGCCTCACGCGAGGCATCAATAGCGCTCAGCAGATTATCCGCCGATTTATCGCCCTTCCCCTCCAGCTTTTGAATGACTTCGCGTTTCAGCGTGTACAAGTCATCCATACGCGACACCAAGCCCTCGTTCACCAGCTGCTCCAGCACGGCAGGGCCGAGGCCCTCGATATCCATCGCATCGCGTGAGGCAAAGTGAATGAGCCGCTGCAAGCTTTGTGCGGGACATTCCGGGTTGCCGCAGCGCAATGCCGCCTCCCCTTCCTCGTGGGAGGCGGGCTGCCCGCAGGACGGGCACACCGTCGGCAGCTCAAACACGCCGTCACCGACGTGCCTGACGACACGTACGACCTCGGGAATGATATCGCCCGCCTTGCGCAGCACCACGGTATCCCCGATATTCAGGCCCTTTTCACGGATGAAATCCGCATTATGCAGTGTGGCGCGGCTGACCGTCGTCCCCGCTAAGGTGACGGGATCAAACACGCCCGTCGGTGTCAGTACACCTGTGCGGCCTACCGTGATCTCAACGTCGCGCAACACGGTCTCCTTTTCCTCGGGCGGGTATTTATACGCTACCGCCCAGCGCGGATATTTGCTGGTGCTTCCCAGCCGCTCACGGTCGGCGAAGTCATCCACCTTGATGACCGCGCCGTCAATGTCAAACGGCAGACTGCCGCGCAGCTCACCGATGCGGGCGATCTCCGCCAGCACCTCATCGACCGAGCCGGTACGGCGGTAAAACGGAATGACCGAGAAGCCCAGCTCGCGCAGCCGCTCCAGCGACGCGGCGTGGGCGGTGACCTCTTCCCCCTCGATCATCTGTAAATTGAATACAAAGATGGACAAGCCTCGGCTTTTGGTAACCGACGGATCCTTCTGGCGCAGTGAGCCGGCTGCGGCGTTGCGCGGATTTTTAAAGGTCTTTTCGCCGTTTTGCTCCTGCTGCTCCACCAAGGCCGCAAACCGCTCACGCGGCATATACACCTCACCGCGCACGATAACACGCTCCACCGACTGTAACAGCTTGGCGGGGATATCGGCAATCGTGCGCAGATTGGCAGACACATCCTCGCCCGTTTCCCCGTCGCCGCGGGTGGCCCCGCGCACGAACACCCCGTCGCGGTATTCCAGTGCGATGGACAATCCGTCGATTTTGGGCTCGACCACGTACACCGGCTCCGCCAACTCCTCACGCACGCGCGCATCAAACTCGCGCACCTCGTCCAGCGAGAACACGTCCTGCAAGCTACCGAGCGGCACCTCGTGCCGCACGGGTGTGAACTGACGGGACACCTCGCCGTGCACCTTCTGGGTATACGAATCGGCGGTGATAAGCTGCGGATACGTTTCCTCCAGCTGCCGCAGTTCCCGCGTTAACGCGTCAAACTCGTCGTCCTCGATCTCGGGGGCATCCTCATCGTAATACCGCCGGCTGTGGTATTCAATTTCCCTTTGAAGTCGAGCAATGCGTTCGCGTGCACTTTCAAAATCCATACTTCCACCTCATTTACACTTAGTATACCAGAAATCTCCGCGTTTTTCAATCCGCCGCGCCGAAAATCTTATCGATCGTTCCACCGAGATCCACTTGCAGTACCGTTTGCGGTACCTCGCCCACCAACACCGTTTCGCACACCAAAAAGCGCGTGGTCAGCTCGATATACACCCGCTCCATCGGCAACGCCGCCGTTATCATCACCGTCATATCCAGATAGATGCTGTGATTGGTCTGGTTGATACCCGCATCACTAAACTCGCCGGACAGGGTGGTAACGACCGTACCGCCGGTGTGTACCGTCACGGGCAAAAACGGTCCGCGACCTGTGAAAAAGCTACCGCCCAACAGGTTGCCGAGAGGAACGCGTATCACCTGCTTTTCGCGGGCGGTCAGCTCCTCCATCACCGCATTGGAGGCCGCCGCCTTCAGACGGTTAATCGCGGTCACATCCGTCTCGGCCGACAGCACCCGCCCCTCGGCATCCCGCTCGATGACCACCAGATCGCGGTAAGCCGTATCGCTTTCGGATAGCACGCGCTCCACACCGGTATGCACCGCCAGCATTGCGCTGCGCCGCGCCGACATCTGGCCGTAGCTCTGTATCAGCGGCCGCAGCTCACTGTCCGCCACCAATACGCCGATAAGGAGCAGCGCCAACACCAACAGCAGGCACAGCGCGGCGCGACGGCGGGAGCGTCGCCGCCGTCTCATTCAAACAGCGGCTGCAGCTGCACCCCCACCTGCGCCGCGTGGATCGCCGCCGACAGCTTGGTGAAATCCGCCACCAGCGAATTGGGCTTGTTGGCCGCGTCATCCTGCGACATCGGCACGAAATACAGATGCTTGCTGTTTTTCAGCAGCGCGATATTGCGCATTGAAAAGCCGAGTGCATCGTTGGTAGATACCGCAATCACCACCGGGCGACCGCGCCGCAGCTGCGATTTGACAGCCAGTGTGACCGGTGTATCACTGATGCCGTTGGCCAGCCGTCCCAGCGTGCTACCGGTGCAAGGTGCAACCACCAGCACGTCAAAATACCCTTTGGGGCCGATAGGCTCAACCTCGGTCAGCGTCATCAACGGGCGGTTGCCTGTTGCCGCGGTAAAGCGCTCCTGCCAATCACGCGCCGTGCCGAAGCGGGTATCGGTGGAGGCGGCACAATACGAGAGAATGGGCGTGATCGTCATCCCCTCGGCAGTGAGCTGTTCCATCTGTTCCAACGCACGATGGAAGGTGCAAAATGAGCCGCACAGGGCAAAACCTACTTTGAGTTCCATTCCGGCTCCTCCTTTATCATATTCATAACGGTCTGCTTGATGATGGCACCGGCACTCTTGGGGGCCACGCGCCCCGGCAGCGATAGTGCCCAGATGGTCTTAAGTCGCAGTGCAGCCGCCGCGTTGAAGTCCACCCCTCCGGGACGCGAGGCGAGATCAATAAGTAACGTGCTTTTATCCAGCCGCTCCAGCACCTCACGCGTGAACAGCTTATACGGTACCGTATTGAAGATCACATCGTACGTGCCGTTTGACAGCGCGGACAGCTCCTCCGCCGTGCAGCCCTGTGCCTGCGCCCACGCCCGATCCGAGCAGCGGCGCGCCGCTACGGTCACCCGGGCGTCCAGAGCGGTCAGCAGCCGTGCCAGCACACGACCGATGCGGCCGTAGCCGGTGATAAGACACCGGGCCCCCGCCAGCGTGACGGGCAGCTCCTCCATCGCGAGCTGAATGGCACCCTCCGCAGTGGGAACGGCGTTGAGCACCGCCAGCTCCTCGCGGCAGAAATAATCGGCGGCGGTCAGCCCTCGGAGCGACAGATCACGGCGCAACGACTCCCCGATCTGGCCGCCGAGCAGCAGTTGATCCTCGCGCACCGCCTGCACCACGGTCTCCAGCGGAATGGGCACGCGGGAAAACGGGGCATTGACGTTCACCCCATCGGTGCTGACAGGCAGGGGCAGTATCACACAATCCGCCAGCGTGATCGCCTGCGTGGGATTGGTGCACGCCGTCACGCAGGCCGGCAGCTCGGCGCCGTCAAAGCCGGAGGTGATGACGCGGCAGCCATCCGCCGCCAGCGAGCCCGCCAGATACGCCGACCGCAGATCGCCGCCGATGACAGCAAAGGTTTCTATCGTTCGCATACGCTTCCTCCTTTTCGCAAATAAAAAGACCTCATAGGACGGTTTGTTCCATCCTATGAGGTCTCAGCTTGTTCGGTTCTTATAGGTTCTCGTTCCGTGAGAGCAACGCCGAAAACGCCTTGTGTGCCATATACACGTCCGTCTTGGATACCACCTCAAACGGCGCGTGCATCGACAGCACCGGCACACCCAGATCAACGGTGTTGACGTCCAGCTCGGCAATGTGCTTCGCCACAGTACCGCCGCCGCCGACATCGACGCGACCGAGCTCACCGACCTGCCACAGCACGTCGCTTTGATCCATAATGCGGCGGAAGAAGCCCATCAGCTCCGCCGACGCATCGCTCGAGCCGCTCTTACCGCGTGCACCCGTATATTTCGTCAGCACCACACCGCGGTTGAGCGCGGCGCAGTTGCGCACCTCGACCACCTCGGGATAGAGAGGATCCAATGCCACGTTCACATCCGCCGACAGACACAGCGAGCGACTGAGCACGTGACGACCCTCTTTGCCAAAGGTCGCCGCGAGATCAGCAACAAAGTATTTGAGGAAGGACGATACCATACCGGTATTGCCCTCAGAGCCGATCTCCTCTTTATCCGCCAGCACGGTCAGTGCAGTATAGGCGGGCGTTTTCAGCTCGAACAAAGCCGTCAGAGCCGGATAGGCGCACACGCGGTCATCGTGCCCGTAAGCGCCGATCATACTGCGATCAAGGCCCAAGTCCCGCGTGGAAAACGCCGGCACGACCTCCAGCTCGGCCGAGAGGAAATCCGCCTCCACGATACCGTATTTTTCCGACAGCAGCTTCAGAATATTCAGCTTGACCGCGTCGCCGCCCTCATCATCGCGCAGAGGGCACGAGCCGACGAGCACGTTCAGATTCTCGCCGTCGATGACCTCGGATGCAGGCTTTTTCATCTGGTTGGCACCCAGATGCGGAAGCAGATCCGTGATGCAGAACACCGGATCGTCCGCGCCCTCACCGATGGAGACCGCCACCGAGGTGCCGTCGCGCCGCACGATCACGCCGTGCAGAGACAGCGGGATCGCCGTCCACTGATACTTCTTGATACCACCGTAGTAATGCGTGTCAAAATACGCCAGCTCGCGATCCTCGTACAGCGGATTGGGCTTGAGATCCAGACGCGGCGAATCGATATGTGCCGCCGCGATGGATACGCCCTCGTCGATGGGCTTGTCACCGATGACCGCCAGCACCAGCGCCTTGCCACGGTTGTTGTAATACACACGGTCGCCCGGCTTGTACTGCGCGGTACGGTCAAACGGCACAAAACCACACTCCTCGGCCATACGCACCGCCTCATTCACGGCCTCGCGCTCAGTCTTCGCGGCATCCAAAAACCGTTTATACGCCTCACAATACGCCGCAGCGGCGGTCAGCTCCTCCTCCGACAGTGTTCGATAGGCGTTCTTCGGCTGATAGCACAGCTGCTCACGCAGCAGCTCGCCCTGTGTTTTGTCTGACATCACGATTCCTCCCCGTCTGTGTCATAGATAGTTTGATACATCTCCTGCGCTTTTAATACGCGTTTTACGTAGTTTCGCGTTTCCTCGATGGGGATTGCCTTCAGCGTCACCCCGTCATCGGAATACGCCGGATCCTCCAGCCACTTCGACACGTTGCCGCTGCCGGCGTTGTACGCGGCCAGTGCGGTCTCCGTGTTCTCAAATTGCCCCAGCACGATCTGCAGCACCTTACAGCCGCAACGGATATTCACCTCGGGCTCATACACCCGTTCAAGCGGCTGCGGATCACCGGGGATACGGGTCTGCACCCATTCGTAGGTGGCATCCATCAGCTGCATCAGCCCTTTGGCACCTGCCACGGATTCGGCATCGGGATCAAAGTGGCTTTCCGTATGAATGACCGCGTACACCAGCGACGGCGGCAACTCATATTCCTCGGCATATGCCGTTACATATTCCTCGTATTTGATGGGATACGCGGCCTTCAAATACGCCTGATAGCCCCCGCGAAACAGCAGCACGGAGGCTACGATCAGCACCACCGCCGCCATACCGCCTATCAACAAACGGCTCACACGCCCTGTCATATCCCCATCTCCCGACACAGATCGGCCACCGCCTCGGCCAGTGCCTCACGATCACCGCCGTTTTCAAGCACACGGTTGGCGTGGCTCGCATAATAGTCGTCGGGCGGCTGTGCGCGCATCCGCACCACGGCCTGCTCGGCCGTTAAGCCGTCCCGCTCACGGATGCGCTGACAGCGAACCTCGGGCGGTGCGGTCACCGCCACGGTGATATCGCACAGCATCTCCAGCCTCGTCTGGAACAGGAGCGGCACGTCCAGCACTATCGCTGTTTCCCCACGCGCCCGCGCGGCAGCCAGATCGTCCTTCAGCATAGCGATCACCGCCGGGTGCACGATGGCATTAAGCTCGGCCGTCACCTCGGGCGAGGCAAACGCCAGCGCAGCCAGTGCCGCACGATCCAGCGAGCCATCCTCGCGCAGGATGACTGCGGAAAACCGTTCCGTAAGTGCGGCCAGTGCCGCCGTTCCCGGATCCACCGCACGGCGGGCCAGCACGTCGGCATCAATGACGTAACAGCCCCGCGCGGCCAGCAAACGGGAGACCTCGCTTTTTCCCGCGCCCGTTGAGCCGGTCAGACCGATCACCACGGTGTTATTCAAGTGCGATCACCTCAAATCCCGCAGCGCGCAACAGGCGGTTATACACCGCCAGGCCGATCCCCTCGGGCGAGGGGCACGCCGTATAGGCCAGCTGTGCACCGCGCTCATCCAGCAGACGCAGTGCCTCAAAGACCCGCTGCGCCTGCTCCGCCGGGTCATCCCGGCGGCCGTAGGTCAGATACGGCACCGAAAGCCCCGCTTCTTCCCCGTCAAAGCACAGTGCCATCACGCCGCCACAGGCGTTGCCGTTCACGTAGCGGCGGTACGCCTCGGGCGTGCCACGCACCAGCACCACACGCGCCGTCGGGGCGTAATGCTTATATTTCATACCGGGCGAGGCCGCGGCGGTGCCCTCACGCAGCGGTGCCAGCACCGCCTCGTCGATCTCCACCATACCGGCTACTTTTTCAAGCATGGGTACCGTGACCGCACCGGGACGCAACAGGCGCACACGGCCGTCCGTCACCGTGACCACGGTGGATTCCACACCGACCTCACACGTGCCGCCGTCTACGATGGCCGCGATGCGACCGTCCATATCCTCGGCAACACGGTGCGCATCGGTCGGACTCGGACTACCCGACCGATTGGCAGACGGTGCCGCTAGCGGACACCCGGACAGCTCGATCAGCCGCCGTGCGACCGGGTGTGACGGCATCCGCACCGCCACGGTGGACAGCCCCGCCGTGACCTCATCGGGAACACCGGGGGCTTTGTCGAAAATCATCGTCAGCGGCCCCGGCCAATACGCGGCCGCCAGTGCCCGCGCGACCGGCGGCACCGACACCGCCAAGTCCCACAGCTCCTCCTCCCGTGCAATATGCACGATCAGCGGATTATCCGCCGGACGCCCCTTCGCGCGAAAGATCGACGCAACCGCCGCACCGTTTCGCGCATCCGCCGCCAGCCCATATACCGTTTCGGTGGGGATCGCCACCAGCTCGCCGCGCTTCAGCAACGCAGCGGCGAGACGCAGATCCTCTTCCCCGTCGTTAAAATGCTTCGTTTGCATAGTCTTGCCCTCTTTGTAGCTTTTCAGCTCGATCCGCAGTAATCAGCGCATCCACCAATTCATCCAGTGCGCCGTCCAGCACCGCCTCCAACTTATACAGTGTCAGCCCAATGCGGTGATCCGTCACGCGGCCCTGCGGAAAATTATAGGTACGGATACGCTCACTGCGCTCCCCCGTCCCCACCTGCGCACGGCGGTCGGCGGCAATGGCCGAGGCCTGCGCAGTCTGTAATTGTTCATACAGGCGGGAGCGCAGTACACGCATCGCCTTTTCCTTGTTTTTGTGCTGGCTTCGCTCATCCTGACATTCCACCACCAACCCCGTGGGCAGATGGGTGATGCGGATGGCCGACTCCGTTTTATTGATATGCTGACCGCCCGCACCGCTCGACCGATAGGTGTCGATCTGCAAATCGGTGGGCAGGATGGTCAGCTCCACCTCCTCCGCCTCCGGCAGCACCGCCACCGTCGCGGTCGAGGTATGGATACGCCCGCCGGCTTCGGTCTCCGGCACACGCTGAACGCGATGCACACCGCTCTCAAATTTGAGACGGCTGTACGCCCCCTGCCCGGTGATCATACAGTTGATCTCCTTATAACCGCCCAGCTCCGTCTGGTTGGCACTGACGATCTCGGTCTGATAGCCATTCGCCTGCGCATACAGCGTATACATCCGCAACAGGCTTCCCGCAAACAGCGCCGACTCCTCACCGCCCGCACCGGCGCGGATCTCCAGTATCACGTTGCGGTCGTCGTTCGGATCCTTCGGCAACAGCAATAGTTTGAGTTTCTCCGCGAGCCGTTCCGCCTCGGCACGACCGATCTCCCATTCTTCCTCAGCCAGCTCGCGCAGCTCACGGTCAAGCCCACCGCTCTCCAACAGATCCTTGGCCTCGGCCTCACGACCCCGTGCAGCGGTATAGGCGCGGTACGTCTCCACCAACGGCTGCAGCTCGCTGCTTTCCTTCATCAGCGCACGGTACAGCTCCGCCTGCGACGCCACCGCAGGGTCGCACAGCCGCACCGTCAGCTCCTCGTATCGTTTTTCCACTTCCTTCAGCCGATCCAGCATACGTCCACTCCCTTTTGTTATACTCTCAAAAGGAAACGCTACTCCTCGGCCGCACGGTCAACGCTGCGGATCTTCTTCTCCGCCTTAACACGGGGCAGCATCAGCTCGTGACCGCAGGTCTCGCACCGCAGACGAAAATCCATACCGATGCGCAACACGCGAAACCGCGCACCGCCGCACGGATGCGCTTTTTTCATCGTGAGTACGTCGTCAACACGAATATCCACAGCGTCACCTCCCTTTCTTTTGAGTATACCACACCCACCCGCACTGTGCAAGGATAACTTTGACGACTGTTGGCGCCTCGTGCCTGCAAAAAAATCTCGATATCAACATCGTTCTACTTTGACAGCATTTTAAGGTTTAAATATGTAACAATAGATACTGAGGTGATATGCGTTGGAATATTATGAGAGATTACGGCTTATCCGCAAGGGTAAGGACATTACTCAGGAGCAGCTCGGTCGCGTGCTCGGTATCTCCAAACAGCAATACGGCAAGTACGAAAACGGCAGGCATCTGATGCCGCTGACCTACTTTATGAAAACGTGCGATTACTTGAATGTTTCCGCCGATTACGTGCTGGGTCTGCCCAAAAAGCTTCCCTACCCGCCGATGGAGTGAGTTGACAGATCGGTTTCTTTTGTTGTATACTGATTTGTTGACAAACACTTCGGTACTCGGGAGGTACAAGCTATGCAAAAAGACGTTGTGATCGTCGGTGCCGGCCCTGCCGGCATTTTCACTGCTCTGGAGATGATCCGCCGGGGCTCCCGCCAGAGCATCGTGATCGTGGAAAAGGGTCAGCCCATCGAAAACCGCCGCTGCCCGAAATCCAAAACGGGCTATTGCGTTAACTGCAAGCCCTATTGTCACATCACCACCGGCTTTTCCGGTGCCGGCGCGTTTTCCGACGGTAAGCTGTCGCTGAGCTACGAGGTCGGCGGTGATCTCCCCACGCTGGTGGGCGAGGATCTGGTGCAGGACACCATCGGCTACGCGGACAGCATTTATCTGGAATTTGGTGCCGATACGCACGTGGAGGGCCTCGGCAACACGGAAGAGGTCAAGGAGATCCGCAAGCGTGCCATTCAGGCGGGTCTGAAGCTGGTGGATTGCCCCATCCGTCATATGGGCACGGAAAAGGCGCAGGGCATTTATCTGTCCATCGAGAACTATCTGCAGGAGCACGGCGTGGAAATGCTGTTCAGCTACGAATGCACCAACCTGCTGTTGCAAGAGGATCGCTGTCTCGGCGTGACGGTAACCGACGGCAAGACCGATCTGGACATCCGCGCCAAGCACACGGTTATCGCCACTGGCCGCCGCGGTGCGGATTGGCTGGAAAAGATCTGTGCGGAGCATAACATTGCGCATCAGCCCGGCACGGTAGATATCGGCGTGCGCGTGGAAGTGCGGAACGAAGTGATGGAAAAGGTGAATGAGACGCTGTATGAGTCCAAGCTCATCGGCTATCCGCAGCCCTTTAAAAACAAGGTGCGCACCTTCTGTCAGAATCCCGGCGGCTTTGTCAGCCAGGAAAATTACGATGACGACTTAGCCGTCGTCAACGGCCATTCCTATAAGGAACTGAAATCCAATAACACCAATCTCGCTATTTTGTGCTCGCACAACTTCAGCGAGCCGTTCAACCAACCCATTGCGTACGCGCAAAAGGTCGGTGAGCTGACGAATATGCTTGGCGCGGGTCACATTCTGGTGCAACGCTTCGGCGATATTCTGGACGGAAAGCGCACATGGCAGAAGGAGCTGTCGCAGTCCAACCTGCGGCCTACCCTGCCCGATGCGGTGGCCGGTGATATCACCGCCGCGATGCCGTACCGCGCGATGATAAATATTATCAACTTCATTCAGGCGGTGGATCACGTGGTACCCGGCTTTGCCTCGTACGAAACGCTGCTGTATTCACCGGAGCTTAAGTTCTACAGCAACCGCGTGCGAATGGATACCGACCTGAACACCAACGTCCGTGGTCTGCACTGTCTGGGCGACTCCAGCGGCTGGACCCGCGGCCTGATGATGGCCTCGGTAATGGGTGTACTGATGGGCCGCAAGATCGCGGAAAAAGAATAGGATACACAGCCAAGCGGAGGACGTCAGTCCTCCGCTTGCTTGCATTTCAGAGCATCCATCGCCGGGCCGTTGAGCCGCGTGCCGTCCTTACCGAAGCGTGACCCGTGACACGCACAATCCCAGCTGTGCTCCCACGGATTCCAATGAAGAGCACACCCCAGATGCGTACAGCGCGGCGCGGTCGGTGTCAGCAGTCCCATCACCGATTCCCGCGCGTTATCCCACAGCGGCCACTTCGGCACACGGCGGGACGGTGCAAACAACGAGACACCCTCCCCTGCTGTTTTGGTAAGCGTATCCGCGATCACATCGGCGGCGACCAACGCACCGCTCATTCCCCAACCGTTAAACCCTGTGATGACCTGCCAATCCGGCGTGTGCTTACCGTAGGCGCCGATATAGGCGACGCCGTCCGCAGTACAGCAATCCTGCGTTGCCCATCGGTGCGTGACCGAAGCCTCCGGAAACCACTGCGCAGCCGCCTCCTCCAGCGGCTTCCACGCCTCACCCGGCTTTCCGGTGCGGTGCCCCGCGCCGCTGAGCATCAGCCATTGCTGATATTCCCGCATCTGGATACCGTTGGGCGCGGCATCCAGCAGTATGCCCGGCAGCCGCGGCGCGTTTTCCAGTGCCAGCACGTACGACCGTTGCTGATGCAACTTGATCGGATACAGCCCGTGGCGGTTGACAAACGGAAAATGCGTTGCTACCACGATATGCTGTGCAAATACGGTCACACCGCTGTCGGTCACCGCGAGCTGATCGCGCAGCCCGTGGATTCGCGTGTGCTCATACACCGTCAGCTCGTTCGCCACGCCGCGCAGTAGCTTCAGCGGGTGAAATTGCCGCTGTGACGGCAGATGCAGCACCCGCTCGCACGAAAACGGCAGGGCGATATCGCTGCTCTCCGCCTCCCCACCCGAGCGGCGGATCGCCTCCTGCTCCCGCCGCAGACCCTCACCGTCCGTGCGGGTATACAAATACGCATCCACCGTTTCAGCATCGCACGGAAACCGCGCGGATAAGTCATCAAACCACGCGATGGCCTTGTTCTGCACACGACGATACCGCCGCGCATACGCATCTCCGTACTGCGCGATCAGGTCACCGTAAAATCTACCGCCGTGCTGTGTCGTCAGCTTGGCGGTCGTGCGCGCGGTCACGCCGGAGCCGATGCGGTCGGCCTCCGCCACGATCACCGACAAGCCCTGTTGCTGTAACCGATACGCACACAGCAGCCCCGCGATCCCACCGCCGACCACCAGCACGTCGGCGCGTTCATCGTGCTCCAGTGTCGGAAACTGCGGCATCGACACACCGCTCGTCCATAAGGTATCCATTCACACACCCCCACACAGTATGCCCGCACGAAAACACTTGTATTCGCCACATTCCCGCTGTATAATGGTACGCAGGAGGGTCGTGTGTATGAAACAGCTCACCATAGCCAAAAACGATGCGGGACAGCGTGTCGATAAATTTTTGACCAAAGCATTCCCCAACCTACCCGTGTCGATGATGTATAAATACATCCGTCAAAAGGATATCAAGATCAACCGCAAGCGCTGCACCATCGCACAGCGGCTGGAAGAAGGTGACGTGCTCACCATTTATGCGCCGGATGAGTTCCTCACACAAGCCGATCCCGTGTATGAGTTTATGTACGCGGGCACCAAGCTGGATATCGTGTACGAGGATCAGCACATTATGCTGTTGAACAAGCCGGTCGGGTTGCTCGTGCATCCCGATAACACCGAATACCGCGATACGCTCATTTTCCGTGTGCAGCGGTATCTGTTTGAAAAGGGCGAGTATCAGCCGGATAACGAAGCCAGCTTTGCCCCCGCGCTCGTCAACCGCATCGACCGCAACACCTGCGGCATCGTCATCGCCGCCAAGACCGCCGCGGCACTCCGCATTTTGAACGAGAAACTACGCCGCCGCGAGATCGAGAAATACTACCTCTGTCTGGTGCACGGGCATCTGAACAAGGCGGAGGATACCCTGCACGGCTTTCTGGAGAAAAACGAGAAACAAAACCGTGTGTATGTATCGGAACGGCAGGAGCGCGGTGCCCGCACCATCGCCACACGGTATCGGGTGCTGGAGGAGCACGGCGGCTTATCACTTCTGGAGATCGAGCTGCTCACCGGCCGTACTCACCAGATCCGCGCGCATCTCGCCTCCATTGGTCACCCCCTACTCGGCGACGGCAAATACGGTACCAACGTCCTCAATAAGGGCACCGGGTTTACGAAGCAAGCCCTGTGCTCCTACCGTCTCAAATTCGCCTTTACAAGCGACGCGGACGAGCTGGAATATTTGAACGGGCGGGAGTTCGCCCTCTCCGCCGTCTGGTTTGCCGACGATTTCCGCGCGGGGAAATTATAACCCCCCACAAACCAAACAAAAAGGCAGTGATACACGGAAATACACCGAAATATCACTGCCCTTTTCTTATTCCGCTATCGCAATGCACCCGGCCAGACTGCCGCGCTGACCGCCCGTGATGCGGTGCGACCAGAACACGTCGGGGTGACACCGCGTGCACAGATCGGTCGCGGTAATATGCTCCGCCTTCACACCCGCTTCCACCAGTGTACGACGGTTGATCTCCCACAGATCAAGGTGGCTTTTTCCGTTCCCCATCGGCTTGGTACACTCATCGGCAAAGCCGATGGCCTCGGCGAACGCCAGCCGCACCGGCTCGTCCACCTCAAAGCAGCACGGCCCGATGGAGGGTCCCACCGCCGCCAGGATATCCTCACGGGCACAGCCGTAGTCGGACACCATCCGTTCGATCATCACCGCACCCATTTTTGCCGCCGTGCCGCGCCAGCCTGCGTGTGCCGTGCCCACCACCCGCTTGATCGGGTCGGCAAAAAACAGCGGCACACAATCGGCATACTGCGTAAACAGCACCACACGCGGCTCGTCGGTAAGCAGACCGTCGATATCGGCATATCCCCGCTCGCGCCACACACCGCGGCCGCGGTCAGCCGCCGTCGCATTGTATACGACGATGTGATGCTCCTGCGCCGACACCACCGCATCACGGCTGTCCACCCCCACGGCGGTGCAAAAGCGCACGAAATTCTCCCGCACGCGTTGCGGGTCATCGCCGCGCGTGAAACTGAGATTCATACTCTCATAAATCCCCTCGCTCACGCCGCCGAGGCGCGTGGAAAAGCCGTGGCGCACAAACGGCACCGCGTCGAACGCAGGAAAGCTGTAATACACCACACCGTCGGTCTCGTGTGCGGTCAATGTCTGGCTGTGCGGTAATTTTGTCATTTTTCTTCACCCGATCCCAGTATACCACACTCAGATCACAAAAATCAATTTTAAAAGCAATAAAGTGATAACACCCGGCACGCCCAGCACCGCACACGCCACGCCGGACAGCCAATTCAGCCCCAGCGACACCCCCGTGAGTGCCCCCGTAACGTTCACCGCCGCCAGCGCACACGCGCCCTGTAGGGTACTGCTGAGCAAGCTGCGTATCGGTCGCCCTGTGCGGAATACCGCCACCAACAGTACGACCGCCAATACCGCTCCGACACCGTACAGCAGCGTCAACGCCCACCACGCCATAAATAACACGCTCCTTTTACATAACCTCTATGCAAAAGGGGCGCAAAATATCATATTTTTTGAATATAGTCCAGAATTTCGGAATAAATGGAGTCATCGCACGTGCGGGACACCACAACCTTCGCAGCGAGCCGTGCCTCCTCCATCGCGCTGCGCGGTGCAAAGGACAGATCGGCCGCCTGCAGCATCGACACGTCGTTGCCGCTGTCCCCCGCGCACACCAGCGTGTGACAGCCCGTCATTTCCTTCAGGCGGCACGCGGCCGCCCCCTTGCCGAGACCCTTTGGCACCATTTCATACGCATACGTAAAGCCCTGAAACGAGGAATACTCCCGATCCACACCCAGCTCGGCAAATAGTGCCTTAAACGCAGGAATACGCTCCTTATGCATCCAGAACGCAACCATCGCGGTATCCTCGGGAATATCAGCCAGCGAGGCAAGCTCCTCGAAGCGGTCGCTGACGTATTGGCTGTGTAGCTTTGTCATTTCATTCGGACGGTAATACGCGATATACTCGGGCGTGACAAACTCCGCGTCGCAATAGTCGGCGTGCTCCAGAATACGCTGCACCGTATCCGGCAGACGTTCATCGAAACGGCATTGCCACAGCACCCGACCGTCCTCTCCCACGACCGCGCCGTTGGAACCGATCAGCGAGGTGTTGGCCAGCCGTAGCTTGTCATCAATGGCCGTAACGTCCGGCAGTGTGCGGCCGGAGGCCAACGTGAACAGACCTCCCTCTCTTTTAAACCATTCCAATGCCCGACGGTTTTCCTCACTGACCTGCCCAGCGGTATTGTACAACGTGCCGTCGATATCCGACACGATCAAAAATCCCGAAAACCTGCCCATACCGCACCACCTCAAAAAGAGAACTCCCTATGCTCACATAGGGAGTTGTCATCCGTTTATACCGCTTACGCGCCCAGAAACTTGGTGATCAGCATACCGGCGAGCACCAGCACGAAGAAGATGACCGCCAGCCACTTCGTCCAACGGGACAGCAACGCATCCAGCGTGCGAGCCTTGCCCTTATCCATAAACGACTCAGCCGCGCCGGAAATGGCGCCCAGGTTCGCCTGACGACCTTCCTGCAACAGCACGACCGCGATGATGATAATCGAAAAAACGATGATGATCGCACCGATCACATATTCCCAAACTGACATAGCAAAGTCCTCCTTGACCTTACAGCACAAAATTACGCATACTATAGTAACACATCTTCCTCAAAAACGCAAGTACATTTTTTAAGAAGTGTATCTTTTTTGGCAAACGGGGCAATCTAACCGTGGCGCAGATACACCATTGGCTTGCGTTTGCCGTATTTGCTGCCGATCCTTGCCGGGAAGCTCGCTTCCCGGCAAGGATTTTTTACAGTAACGTCATCTGCTCGCCGACATCCTCTGCCGACAACAGTGCCCCCGCGGCAGGCAACGTGCGCGTACGGTAACGCGCGGGCTTCGCCACCATCCCGTCAGTAAACGGCACGGCGGAGTCCAGCGTATGCTGCTTTTTCAGCGTCATCACCTGTACACCCTGCGTGTTGCGGGTGGTCTTGACCGCAATGGCACCGGTGTGCACGATCAAGCGGCGACCTGCGGTGGAGGCCAGAAAGAACTCCTTGTCCTCCGAAATCTGGAACATCGCCTTAAGCGGCGATTTATCCGAAAACGCCCCCACCAGCTTGCGGCGGTTGGTCTTAGTGGCGTAGGATGCCAGCTCGACTTTTGCAGCCTTACCGTTTTCAAAAAAGAACACCAGATAGCCACTGTAATCGGTGGTAACCGCCATATACACAGCGCTCTCCCCGGCCTCAAAGCCCAGCTTACTGCCGACGAAATCGCCCAGCGAGCTGGCCTTGCTATCGGCAAAATCGGCGGCCTTCGCCTTGTACACCGTACCGGCGTTAGTGAAAAACAGCAGCTCCTGCCGGTTGTTTGTTTCGATGGTCTGGACGATGCGATCGCCCTCCTTCAGCTTATGCTCCGCGCTCATACGCAACGATTGCGGGGTGATCTTCTTGAAATAGCCCTCCGCAGTGAAGAACAGTGTGCAGGGATAATCCGGCACCTCGTCCGCCTCGGCTTCCTTTTCCTCCTCCAGATCGGTGGCATAGATCAGCGTGGTACGGCGCGGCTGACCGTATTTCTTGGCCACGGTACGCAACTCCTCCACGATGATAGACTTGACACGGCGGGAATTGCCGAGGATCGCCTCCATCTCGGCGATCTCGGCCTCCAAACGCTCCACATCCTCCAACCGCTTGAGGATGTATTCGCGGTTGAGGTGACGCAGCTTGATCTCTGCCACGTACTCGGCCTGGATCTCGTCAATACCGAAGCCGATCATCAGGTTGGGAACGACCTCAGCCTCCTCCTCGGTCTCACGGACGATGCGGATGGCCTTGTCGATATCCAGCAAGATTTTCTGCAAGCCCTTGAGCAGATGCAGCTTTTCCTTCGCCTTTTCCAGATCGTACCCCACACGGCGGCGCACGCACTCGATGCGGAACCAGATCCACTCCTCCAGCAGCTCTCGCACACCCAACACCTGCGGCACGCCCGCGATCAGCACATTAAAGTTACAGCCGAACGAATCCTCCAGCGGCGTACTCGCATACAGCTTGTTCATCACCTTATCGGGATCGCTGCCGCGCTTCAGATCAATGGTGATCTTCAGACCGTTCAGGTCGGTCTCGTTGCGGATATCGTTGACCTCACGCAGCTTACCGGCCTTGACAAGCTCGGTCACCTTCGCCACGATGGCCTCCACCGTGGTAGAATACGGGATCTGCGTGATATCAATGCAGTTATTCGACTTATCAAAGTTGTACACCGCACGCACCCGCACGCTGCCGCGGCCGGTCCGGTATATCTTTTCCAGATCCTCGCGGCGGTAGATGAGCTGCCCGCCGCTGGGGAAATCCGGTGCCTGCAAGGTGGACAGCAGATCGTGCTGCGGATCCTTGATAAGCGCGATAGCGGTCTCGCACACCTCGGTCAGATTGAACGAGCAGATATTGCTCGCCATACCGACAGCGATACCCAGATTATTATTGACAAGGATGGCCGGGAAGGTCACAGGCAACAACGACGGCTCCTTCATCGTGGCATCGTAGTTATCCACAAAATCCACCGTTTCCTTGTCGATATCGCGGAACAGCTCCGCCGCGATGGGCGCAAGCTTCGCCTCGGTGTAACGCGAGGCGGCGCACTCGATATCCGAGGAATACGCCTTACCGAAGTTACCCTTGGACTCCACGTACGGATGCAGCAGTGCCTCGTTACCACGGGACAGGCGCACCATCGTATCGTAGATGGCGGCGTCGCCGTGCGGATTCAACCGCATCGTCTGACCCGCGATGTTGGCGGATTTGATGAGACTGCCGTTCAGCAGACCCATCTTGTACATCGTGTACAACAGCTTGCGGTGCGAGGGCTTGAAGCCGTCGATCTCCGGGATGGCGCGGGACATAATCACGCTCATGGCGTACGGCATATAATTGTTACGCAGCGTATCGGTAATGATCTGCTGCTCCACCACGCCCGCGCCACTGATGTGCGCGTTCTCCGGCAGCTTGCCCTGCTCGGCCTTGACGGACTTTTTCTTTTTCGTTGCCATTCGTTACGTCCCTCCTCTCATTCCAAATCCAGCATATCGAGATATTCGGCACCGTGCTCAACGATCATCCGCTTGCGGCCCTCCAGATCGTCGCCCAACAGCACGTCGAATACCCGCGCGGTTTCTTCGATGTCACACGGATTGACCTTGACAAGACGGCGCGTCGCGGGATTCATCGTCGTCAGCGACATCATTTCCGGCTCGTTCTCACCGAGACCCTTCGACCGTTGGATGGTATATTTCTCCTCCCCGATCTCCTGTAATATCTCAGCCTTTTCGCGGTCGTTGTACGCAAAGTAGGTATCCGTTTTGGTATTGATCTCATACAGCGGCGTTTCCGCAATGAACACATAGCCCTCCTCGATCAGTGTCGGTGTCAGCCGATACAGCATCGCCAATATCAGCGTGCGAATCTGGAAGCCGTCCACGTCCGCATCGGTACAAATAATGATCTTGGAAAACCGCAGCAGCGACAGATCAAACGTTGACAGATTCTTGTTCGACTTCGATTTGACCTCCACACCGCAGCCCATCACCTTCAAAAGATTGACAATGATCTCGCTCTTGAAGATCTTATCGAACTCCGCCTTCAGGCAGTTGAGTATCTTACCGCGCACAGGGATGATGGCCTGAAACTCAGAATCGCGCGCCTGCACGCACGCGCCCATAGCCGATTTACCCTCCACGATAAACAGCTCGCGCTGCTGCGGGTCACGGGTACGGCAATCCACAAAGCCCGGCACGCGGGATGCCAGATCATTGCTCGTTTTCAGCGTCTTTTTCAGATCCAGACGGGTGGTCTCCGCCTTTTCACGGCTGCGCTTGTTGATGAGCACCTGATCCGCGATGCGGTCGGCCTCCGCCTTGTTCTCAATGAAATAGATCTCCAGATGATGACGCAGGAATTCCGTCATCGCCTCCTGAATAAACTTGTTGGTAATGGCCTTCTTGGTCTGGTTTTCATAGGAGGTCTGCGTCGAGAACGACGAGGACACCAGCACCAGACAATCCTGCACGTCCTGAAACGTGATCTTAGCCTCGTTTTTCAGATACTTACTGTTCTGGCGCAGATAGGCGTCGATCTGCGACACGAACGCCGAGCGCACCGCCTTTTCGGGCGCACCTCCGTGCTCCAGCCAGCTGGAATTGTGGTAGTAGTCCAGCAGCGTGGTCTTGTTGGAAAAGCACATCGCCACGTTGAACTTGACCTTGTATTCCGGCTTATCCGCACGATCACGGCCGCGACGCTCACCCGTCCACACCTGCACATCCGTCATCGCAGTATCGCCCGTCAGCTCGCGGATATAATCCTCAATACCGTTCCGGTACACAAATTCTTCCGTTTCAAAGCTGCGCCCCTTCTGGTCACGCAGGAGGAACAGCAGATTGGGATTGACGATAGCCTGACGGCGCAGGATATCGCGGAAATAGTCGATCGGCACGGCGATATCGGTGAACACCTGCAAATCGGGCTTCCAGCGAATGGTGGTACCCGTATCCCGCTTGGCATACGGCTCCTTCTGCAAGCCGCCCACGTTTTCACCGTGCTCAAAATGCAGGGTGTAGCGGAAGCCGTCGCGCTTGACCTCCACATCCATATATTCCGAGGAATACTGCGTGGCACACGCGCCCAAGCCGTTAAGGCCCAGTGAAAACTCATAGTTTTCACTTTCGTTGGTATTGTATTTACCACCCGCGTACAGCTCGCAAAAAATGAGCTCCCAGTTGTAGCGGTTTTCCTTGGTATTAAAGTCCACCGGCATACCCCGACCGAAGTCCTGCACCTCAAAGGAGCCGTCCTCGTACCGCGTGGTAATGATCTTATTGCCGTGACCCTCACGCGCCTCGTCGATGGAGTTGGACAAAATTTCAAAGACTGCGTGCTCGCATCCCTCCAACCCGTCGGAGCCGAAAATAACGCCCGGACGCTTACGTACACGATCCGCACCCTTCAGCGCCATAATACTTTCATTACCGTAGTTTGGCTTTTTTGCTGCCATTCCGTTTCCATCCTTTATTCTACTGTTTTTCAAAATGTTGGGGTGTATCATTATTATTTTATACTATATATGGACATTTCGTCAAGGTTTGACTTCCGAAATTTTATCACACGCTTGCTCTTTTGCGCGATATTCAAAAAAAGTTCGTGCTTTTTCGACAAAACCGTTATATAATGGAAAAATAACCACTGCTGAAAGGAGGATCACCGTGGGCACCGTCACACTGGAACAGATCATTCAGGAATCCGCCGGGAACACGCAGCGCGAGCAGCGTCCTCAAAAGAAACGCCGCCGCGGCATACCACTGTGGCTGAAGCTGGTATTCGACGTACTGATCGCCGGGGCACTGCTGTGCCTGTTTGCTCTGCCCCACCACGTTCTTCCTCAATCGTACGAGGTGCTGGAGCCGCCTGCGGAGAATACAACGCCCAACACGCCGGTGGATGATTCGATGGGCGCGAAGTTCGCGGAAAATTTCACCGCCACCGTCGTCAAAACGCACAATTCTTATTCCAGCCCGAACATCTCCCTGACGGTGGAAAAGCGTACGCAGGGAGGGGGCGACGATCTCATCACCTACTATGTGGCGGATATTTATATCCGCACCATCGAGTGCTTTCAGACTGCGTTGGCGGAGAACACCTACGGCAAGGGCATCTCCGAGCCGTTTCTGGATATCGTCACCGATAACAACGCCGTTCTGGCGGTCTCGGGCGATTACTACGGCCGTCACTACGGCCCCGTCATCCGCAACGGTGTGCTGTACCGCGATGCAGCGGGCAGCGGCGACGTATGCGTGCTGTACAAAGACGGCACGATGAAGACCTTCGCCAAAGGCACCTTTAACGCCCAGAGCGAAATGGCAAGCGGTGCGTGGCAGGCGTGGTGCTTCGGCCCCGCACTGCTGACCGACGAGGGCACCGCGATGACCCGCTTTAACAGCTCGCTGACCCCCAAGCATCCCCGCTGTGCCATCGGCTATTATGAGCCGGGACATTACACGCTGGTGCTGGTGGACGGGCGGCAGGATAATTATTCTGCGGGTATGACGCTGACCGAGCTGTCAGCACTGTTTGAGTCGATGGGCTGCGCTGTTGCCTACAATCTCGACGGCGGTCGCTCTGCGCAGATGGCCTACGACGGCGAGCTGGTCAATCTGCCCTATCTGAACGGCCGCGATGTCAGCGATATCGTGTTAATCGGGGAGGTGGCTGCCGAATGAACCGTCTGATGGGTCTGTTGTCCCACGCCTGCCTCGTCCTCGCGTTGATGCTCATCACGCTACTGATCGTTGACCGCTTCAATCCCTCGATGGATTTCATCAACAACGATATCAGCAAGCTCATCATTCTGGCACTGTGCGTATTCGGTATGGTGCTGGCACTGCTGTTTTTGATCCGGCAGCGCCGTTCAAATCGTTAACAATTTTTGAATGTTGCGCAAATTCGTTGCATCCTATCAAAAAACGCGGTACAATACAGGTATAGTATCGTACAAGAAAGTGTGACAGTATGTTTTTTTATGAAGGACAATCCTGCCCCGTATGCGGCAAACGCTTTGCGGAGAACGACGATGTCGTCGCTTGCCCGCAGTGTGGCTGTCCGCATCATCGGGACTGCTGGAAGCAAGAGGGCCATTGCCATTTCGCCGCCGACCACGGCACCGAGCACCAATGGGCGCAGAGCGATCCGGAGCCGATAAAGAAAACCGCATCTGCCACCGTGCGCTGCCCAAACTGCGGAGGCGAAAACCCGGAGTTTGCGGAATTTTGCGGCCACTGCGGGCGCGATCTTGACCACGACGACTGGTCGAGCCACGCAGAGGACGATGTCTCCTCCGCACAGCAGTATACCCCGCCGTCGGGCAGCTATACACCGCCGTTCCGTCCCCCGTTCCAACAGCCGTTTCAGGTGCCGTTGCAGGATCCGTACGGCGGCGTGCCGCGCACCGAGCAGATCGACGGTATTACAGTCGATGAGATCGTCGAGCTGGTCGGCCCCAATTCGGCGTACTATCTCCCCCGTTTTATGCAAATGAGCCGCAGCGGCTCCAAAATCTCGTGGAACGGTGCCGGCTTCCTGCTGCCGTACAACTGGCTGCTGTACCGCAGAAATCTGCTGTGGGGCAGCGTGGTGTTTGCACTGTGGACGCTGGTGGAGATCGTCTCCCAGATCGCTGTCGCGGCCTTACCCAGCGCGACACTGACCTATGATATGCTGCTCAACGCAATGTTCACCGACGGAACGGTCCGTCTGCTGATGGTGTTACTCGCCATCCTCTCGGTCGTGGATATCCTGCTACGGCTTGCCGTGGGGCTGCTCGGCAACTATCTGTATATGCGCCTGATCTTGAAAAAGGCCCGCAAGCTGCGGGAGCATCCGCAGCCGCGATACAACCGCAACTTCAGCGTATCCGGCGGTGTCTCGTTCGCACTGGCCGCCGCGCCGTATATGGTCGTGATGCTTATCGCCTACGCGATATTGCTGTTTACCCCCATAGCATAATATAAAGCCGTCCGCACAGCGGGCGGCTTTGTTCATATTTTCGCCCTTCCTTGCATAGGCTACTATCACAAGGAGGTCGTTGCCTGTGATACGACGGAGAATCGAATGGAAACCGCTGCTGTTCTTTTTACTGTACACCTTTGTACTCGCCGGGCTCGGCACGTGGCTCGGCTCCCCGACCACCGAGGGCTTGGTAAAGCCCCCGCTGGCACCGCCGGATTGGCTGTTTCCCATCGTGTGGACGATCCTGTACGCCTTGATGGCGATCGCCGCGTATCTCGTCTTTGTCAGCAACGATATGGATCGCGGCCAGCCACTGCGTCTGTATCTGCTACAGGTCATCGTCAATGTACTGTGGCCGGCGATCTTCTTCCGTCTGGAATGGCGGCTGTTCGCCTTTCTCTGGCTGCTGCTGTTGCTCGCCTTGGTGGTGCTCACTGCGGTGGGCTTCCGCCCGATTTCGCGCACGGCGTTCCGGCTGATGCTGCCGTATATCGCATGGTTGCTGTTTGCCGGGTATCTCAACCTCGGTTACTATCTGCTGAACAGATAACAGACCCACAACCGACGCCCTAACCATCCCAAACCTACATCGTAAGGGCGATTCCCGAATCGCGCGCCAAGATCCGTACAAACTTACGAAAAAGCTCCCCTCATCGGGGAGCTCCTTTTATTATAGAAGAGATTGCCCGTTAACGATGAGCTTAAAGCGCAGCCCCAACCGTTCGGCCGCCTTACGGCAAAGGATCATACGGGCGAGGAAGATTTCAAAATAATCCATCACCGAGCCGTACTCCGTGTCAATGGTCAGATCCAGCTTCACGGCGGTGTGCTCCTCGTTGATGCGCAGCTCCGACTTGCGCACCGAATAATTCACGCGGTCGTGAATGTCAAACGTAGTCGTATCGTCATTGCGCACACGGCTGCGACGCACGTCCGACTTATCCGCTAAGATCAGCGCGGCCGCCACGGCGTTGACCGGCACGCCCGTCCCCTCGTCGTGATTGCCGATGGCCGTGGTAATGGTGGCGATATCCTCGGCGGGCATTCCCATATCGTCCAAAATACTGAAGGCCATGAGTGCCCCGCTCTGCGAATGCTCCTCACGGTTGACCAGATTGCCGATATCGTGCAGATAGCCGGCAATGCGTGCCAGCTCAATCTCGTGCTCGGAATACCCCAGCGTCGCCAGCAGATACGCCGCCGTCTTGGCCACGTGGGTCACGTGGGCAAAGCTGTGCTCGGTAAACCCCTGCGCCAGCAGCGATTCGTCGGCGCGGGTAATGTACGCTCGGATAGCGGGGTTTTCACGGATGCTGTCAAACGTTATCATAGCCTTACTCCTTTACAACGTCCGATGTTTGACAATAGTATACTCCTTTTCCCACCGCTTGGCAAGTCCTTCTCTTTCGTATTTTTCACACCCGTATCCGCCGTTTATTTATACGTTTCGTCAAAATAGTATAAAACAATCATTTTCGCTTGTCAAATTTCACTCACTTTTAAGACAAACTCGCTCACCTTTTGACTTTTTTCAAAAGGTTATACAATCGAATATAGAGGTGGGCTTATGAAAAACACATTGTAAAGAAACTATTTTACTTAGCCTTACGCTCTACCCTGCTCAGCAAAAATACCGCCAGCAGGATGAGTACGATACCGATGCCCGACGCCGCATCCAGTGGCTCATTCAGCAAAAACACACCGAACAGCGTGGCCGCCAGCGGCTCCACGATCGCCAGCGAGGCCGCCGTGCCCGCCGGTAGCGTTTTCATTGATGTCGTGTAACAAATATACGGTAAAAAGCAGGTCACCACACCGAACAGCACGAACAGGGGCACCATCGTCAGCGGCTGAACACCGACAGCTCCCGCCAAGGCAGACACATCACACGCACACAGCGCGATCAAGCCCATCACCAAAAAGCCGTACAGCGTCGCGGATACCGGGCTGATTCCCCGCTGCATCGCGATTTTGGTCAGGATATTGTATGTCGCATACGACAGTCCCGATAACATACCGAAAAGAATACCGATCAGATCGAATTGGAGACCGCCGACGATACCCGACACCAGACAGCACCCGATCAGCATACACACCACGGACACCAGCTTGAGCGGTGTCAATTTTTCCTTTAAAAACAGCACGGAAAACAGCATCACGTATACGGGTGCCGTATACATCAGCACCACCGCCGTGGCGACCGAGGTCGCCTGCATCGACGCATAGTAGAAATTCGCCGTTCCGAAAATCCCCACACCGATACCGGCAAACAACAACAGATCCGTCCACCTCACACGCAACAACTTGCGATCGCGCATCAGCACGTACACCAGCATACACAAAAAGGATACGACACCGCGCAGCGCGGTCATTTGCAGCGAGGTGATGCCGTACGGCGATATCACACTGACAAACAAGCCCGAGGTGCCCCACAGCACCCCCGCGGCAATAATGAGTGCAAATGCTTTCGTTTTCATATACCGTCAATATCCTTTCATCCAGTGTACAGACTACGCATTTACAAAGTAGCTCCTTATAACTTAATTCTCTTGTGGATATCTTTCCGACTTAAAAGAGCTACCGTCTCGACGTGCGCCGTCCGCGGAAACATATCCACCGGGGTCACCGATTGCGTGATATATCCCCGCTCCGCAAACCGCTTGAGATCGCGCGCTAAGGTCGCCGGATCGCAGGACACGTACACCACCCGCTGCGGTGCCATCTGCGCCACCGTGTCGATGAGTGCCTCATCACAACCCTTGCGCGGCGGATCCAGCACCACCACGTCGGGATGCCAGCCCTCACGCGAAAGCTGCTTCGCCGCCTTGGCCGCGTCAGCCGCGATAAACCGGGCGTTGGTGATGCCGTTTTCCACCGCGTTACGCACAGCATCCTCCACCGCCTGCGGTACGACCTCCACACCCACCAGCTCGCGCACCCGATGCGCCATCGACAACCCGATGGTGCCGGTACCGCAATACAGATCCAACAACCTCTCACCGCCCGTCAATGCCGCCGCCTCGGCAGCAAGACCGTACAGCCGCTCGGCCTGCGTGCGGTTGACCTGATAGAACGACAGCGGCGACAGACGGAACGTCAGCCCGCACAGCGTATCTACAATAAACGGTTTCCCGTACAGCGGATAACCGGTATCCCCCAACACCACGTTGGTGTCCTCGGTGTTGAGATTGACCATCACCGAGGCAAGCCCCGGCACCGCCGTTTTCAGTGCCGCCACCAGACCGTTCGCATCCGGCAGCTTGCCTCCGGTGCACACAAGACACACCATCCGCTCGCCGCTTTGTTCGCCCTCGCGGATATAGATGTGGCGCAACAGCCCGGTACCGACGGTCTCATCGTAGATAGGCACACGGTTCGTCTTTGCCCATTTCACCACCGCGTTCAGTGCCGCTTCAAACACCGTCGGCTGCAACAGACAATCGCGTTGCTCCACCACACGGTGACTGCGCGCCGCATACAGTCCCACGACAGGACGATGCTCACCGGGTGCTACCGGATACTGCGCCTTGTTGCGGTAACGATCGGGCGTACCGCACGGCACGATGGGCCGCGGCTCAATAAACAGCCCGCCGATGCGTTGCAACGCATCCGCCACCCGCTGCCATTTGCAGTGTAGCTCCGCCTCGTAGGTGATATGACGGAACACACACCCTCCGCACTTACCGAATACCGGGCAATCCTGCTCCGGCAAACGGTCGGCGGAGGGCTTTACGACGCTTTCCACCTTACCGTACGCGAAATTCTTTTGCACCTTGACGATGCGACAGGTGATCTCATCCCCTATCGCCGTAAGCGGAACGAACACCGCGATGCCGCGCTCCTCGCCGGGTGCCGTGTAGCGCCCGATACCGCTCCCCTCCGCACTCATCGCGGTGATAGTCAACGGTACGATCCGATTCTTCGTCAGCATAACGGTGTTCTCCTTAAAACTCAAACAGATTGATCTGGCTGGTGGCGGGCAGCGAGCCAAGTGCCCCCAGCTCACTCAACGACTCGACGACCGCCTTCGACACGCCGGAGCGGTTTTGCAGATCGTCACACGAGATAAACTCGCCTTCCTCGCGAGCCTCCATCAACGCCTGCGCCGCAGCCTCGCCCAAGCCCTTGACCGCGCTGAACGGCATACGGATCTTGCCGTCCTCCGGCACGAACTTATACGAGTGCGAACGGTACAGATCGACCGGCAGGAACTCCACGCCTCGCTGCATCGCCTCGTAAATGATGTGTAGCGTTTCCGCCTGCGACAGCTCCTTGGCAGTCGCTTCCTTTTTATCCTTGGCACGGATGCTGTCCATCAGCCGTTTCACGGCCTCCTTGCCGCCCTGCACCGGCTCGGCATCGAAATCCTCGCCGCGGCCGGTGAAATACGCCGCGTAATACGCCACGGGACGGTGTACCTTGTACCACGCCACGCGCAACGCCGCCGTACAATAGGCCGCCGCGTGCGCCTTCGGGAACATATACTTGATCTTCATACACGAGTCCACGTACCAGTCGGGCACATTATGCTCCTTCATCGCGGCAAAATGCTCCTCCGTGAGCAGCTTGGTCGCCTTGCCCTTACGCACGATCTCCATAATTTTAAACGCCATCTTCGGCGGCAGACCTTTGTGCATCAGATAGGTCATAATGTTATCACGGGTACCGATGACCTCCGAGATCGTGCACGTGCCCGCGCGGATAAGCTCCTGCGCGTTGCCCAGCCACACGTCGGTGCCGTGGGACAGACCCGATATCTGTAACAGGTCGGCAAAGGTGGTCGGGCGGCAATCCAGCAGCATCTGCCGCACGAACGGCGTGCCCATTTCGGGCAACGAGAGCGTACCCGTCTCGCACTCGATATCCTCCACCGTCACGCCGAGCGGTTCGGGCGAGGTGAACAGCTTGTACACCTCGGGGTCGGACATCGGCACGTCCATCACGCTGATGCCGGTGTATTCCTCCAAATACTTATACGTCGTGGGAATGACGTGACCGAGGTTGTCCAGCTTCAGAATAGTATCGTGAATGGAATGGAAATCGAAGTGCGTGGTAATGACGTCGGAATTGGCATCGTCCGCCGGATGCTGTGCCGGGCAGAAATCCTCGATGACATACTCATTCGGCACGACGACCATACCGCCGGGGTGCTGACCTGTGGTACGCTTAACGCCCGTGCAGCCCTCGGACAGCCGCGCGATCTCCGCGTTGGACAGTGCTAAGCCGCGCTCCTCCGCGTACTTTTTCACGTACCCGAACGCCGTTTTCTCCGCCACCGTGGAAATGGTACCGGCCTTGAACACGTGATCGCTGCCGAACAGCGATTCCGTGTACTTATGCGCACGGGTCTGGTATTCACTGGCAAAGTTCAGGTCGATATCCGGCGTTTTATCGCCGTCAAAGCCCAGGAACGTTTCAAACGGGATCTCCTGACCGTCACGGTCCATCGCCGCACCGCAGACCGGGCAGGCCTTTTCCGGCAGATCAAAGCCGGAGCCGAGCGAGCCGTCGGTGATAAATTCGGAATGCTTGCATTGCGGGCACACGTAGTGCGGTGCCAAGGGGTTGACCTCCGAAATACCTGCCATATGTGCCACAAACGACGAGCCGACCGAGCCACGGGAGCCGACCAGGTAGCCGTTATCCACCGAGTTTTTCACCAGCTTCTGGGCGATCATATACAGCACGGCGAAGCCGTTTTTAATAATGGAGGTCAGCTCCTTTTCCAGACGCGCCGCCACCAGCTCCGGCACGGGATCGCCGTACAGCTCTTTAGCGCGCTTCCACGTGATCTCGGTAAGCTCCTCATCCGAGCCGTCGATATGCGGCGGGTAGTTGCCCTCCGGGATGGGACGGATATCCTCGATCATCTCCGCGATGCGGTTGGGATTTTCCACCACGAGCTCGTAAGCCTTGTCCTCCGGGAGATAATCAAACTCTTTCAGCATCTCATCGGTAGTGCGGAAGTACAGCGGCGGCTGCATATCCGCGTCACCGTAGCCCTGCCCCGCTTGCAAAATACGGCGGTACACCTCATCCTCAGGATCCATAAAGTGCACGTCGCACGTCGCGCACACCGGAATATTCAGTTCCTCACCCAGCCGAATGACCGTGCGATTCCATTCTCTGAGCTGCTCCTCGTCGCGGGCCATCCCGTTGCGCAACATAAAGCGGTTGTTGCCGAGCGGCTGAACCTCCAAAAAGTCATAAAAGCGGGCGATCTCGCACAGCTCATCCCACGGCTTGTCCTCGACAATGGCCTGGAACAGCTCGCCCTGCTCGCACGCGCTTCCCACGATCA
Source organism: uncultured Eubacteriales bacterium (assembly GCA_964470515.1). Taxonomy (GTDB): domain Bacteria; phylum Bacillota; class Clostridia; order Oscillospirales; family Acutalibacteraceae; genus RGIG3009. Next base: position 30,422 of record CAYYDD010000005.1, read on the forward strand.
ACCCCTCCCGCAGCTCCATCAGCTTGGAATGGGTAATGCGCGGGCGCTTGTAAAAATTCTTCAAGTGGCTGAACGAGATCAGCTTATACAGATTCTTTAAGCCCACGTTGTTTTTCGCCAGCAATATCTGGTGATACGGTCGCGCCTTGCGCTGGTTTTCCTCGCCCTCGGGCACATCCTTTTCAAAATACGCCTCCACACCGTACAGTATTTTAATGGGCGTACCGGCTTTCTTGGCATCCGCCGCCGCGTTCATCGCCTCGGGGAAGGCCTGCGCCACACCGTGATCGGTGATAGCGATCGCAGGATGCCCCCACTCGACGGCGCGCTTGACCAGCTCCTTGGCATCCGTCATCGCGTCCATCGCCGACATCTTGGTGTGCAGATGTAGCTCTACACGCTTGCGCTCGGCGGTATCCTGCTTTTTGTAGCGGGAAACCACCGCCAGCGATTTGGGGCTCAGCACGTTGCCCTTGGCAAACTCATCGAACTCATATAAGCCGCTGGCCAGCACACACGCACCATTTTTCAGCGATTCCAATGCCTGCAGCTTGGCCTTATCGCGCTTGGTATCCGTCCACAAAATGACCGTGATGGAATTGGTGCGGTCACTGATATAGAACGTATGACGAATACGGGTACCCTCACGGAAAGCGCGGGTCTCATACCCGAACACCTCACCCCAGACGGTAACCGTCGTTCCTTCCTGAATTTTGTTCAGCGGTGTCGGCATCTCACGCGGCACCGGGCCGAAAAACGGTACCGCCGTTTCACGGTAAATGGGTAGCCCGTCGGTCGGCGGTGCAACGGGATCCTTCGGCTTTGCGGGCTTGACCGGTGCGCTCTCGCCCGGCTTCGGCGCGGCCAGCATCGCCTCCTTGGCACGCTGCGCCGCCTCACGCGACTCGCGCTCCGCCTCCTCCATCAAACGGCGATACTGCTCGTCCTGCTCATCCACGCCACCGGCACCCCTGAAGGTGATCGGCACGTGCTTCCCGAACAGCTCCGCCAGCATCTCCGCGAGCATCCGATCGGTATGCGTCGTCTCCAGCATATCCACCCCACCGTGGCACAGCTTGACGCAAAAGCCCTCGCCGTCACGCACGTACTCCGCGTCGTTGAATGTGCCGTTGACCGCCACACAGCGCCGCCGCAAATACGACACTACCGTCGGAAAACACGCTTCCGTCAGCGTTTCGGCCGGATACAACGGCAGCAGCTCCGCCGCGTGCAGACCTAGACCGTCCGCCAACTCCTTCTCCAGCAGCACCAATTCCTCGTACGGCACGAACGCCTCCAGCTTCAAACGAATGCGCAAAAACCGATCCGCACGGTTAACCTGCATATTCAGCACCGTCGCCGAGGCAACCTTTTGCAATACGTCCTTGCTCTTTATGTAAGGGGAAAACAGTGCTTCAACGTTCGGATAACTCATAACGACTCCACTTCTTTTATCAATTCCTCCACCGCGTCCTGCTCGGGCACGGTGCGGATCACTTCACCTTTTTTAAACAGGGCGACTTTGCCGTCGCCGCCCGCGATACCGATATCCGCCTCGCGAGCCTCACCGGGTCCGTTGACGATACAACCCATCACCGCCACGCGGATGGGCTTATGCACGGCCTTCAGCCGCTCCTCCACCTGCGCCGCAATACCGATCAGATCAATACGCGTACGCCCGCAGGTCGGACAGGCGATCAGCGTCGGCTCACCCGACCGCAGATCCAGCGCCGCCAGAATACGCCGTCCGGCCTCGACCTCCTTCACGGGATCGGCCGTGAGCGACACGCGGATGGTATCGCCGATACCGCGTAGCAGCAGCGACCCGATACCGATGGCGGATTTCATCACGCCCATCTGCTCGGTGCCTGCCTCGGTCACGCCCAGATGCAACGGATACGCGCACGCCGCCGCAGTCAGCTCATACGCCTGCACCATCGTCTGCACATTCGAGGATTTGATGGAAATGACAATATCGTCAAAATCAAACTTCTCCAGCAAAGCGGCGTGATACAGCGCACTGTCGCGCATCGCCTCCGCGCACGGATGCCCGTATTCCCGCAGTATCTCCTTTTCCAGCGACCCGGAATTGACGCCGATACGGATCGGCACGCCACGCGCCGCACACGCCTTCGCCACCGCCTGCACGCGGCTGTCCGCCCCGATATTGCCGGGGTTGATACGGATCTTATCCACCCCCGCCGCCACGCTTTCGAGTGCCAGCTTGTAATCAAAATGAATATCCGCCACCAGCGGGATATCCACCGCCGATTTCACGGCACTTACCAGCCGCACTGCATCCATATTTGGTACCGCGATGCGCAGAATATCACAGCCCGCATCGCGCAGTGCCTGCGCCTGGCGCACCGTCCCCTCCACGTCGTACGAGGGCACGTTCCCCATCGATTGCACCGCAATGGGCGCGGTACCGCCGATCGGCACTCCACCCACGCTGACAGTCTTACATACGCGACGCTGCATCGTTTCACACCTCTTATACAAATAGCTTCATAATGTCATTAAACGTAACGATCACGACCAACAGCAACAGCAGGATCAGTCCCACAGCGTGCACGATACCCTCGTACTTCGGCGGCACACGGCGACGGGCAATCCCCTCGATGGCCAGAAACAGCAGCCGCCCGCCGTCCAGCGCGGGCACCGGTAGCAGGTTGAAGATACCCACGTTCACCGTCAGCAGTGCCACCAGACTCAGCACATTGCCCAGACCATCCTGCCAGTGCTCCTGCTGAACAGCGTTTTCCACCACGTCACCGATAGCATCCACCGTTCCCACCGGGCCGGACAGATCGTTCAGCCCGTATTGTCCGGTGAACATTCCTTTCAGCGTACGCCACACCGTGACCGCCATACTGCACTCCATCCGTGCAGCCTCCCGAACGGTGGAGCCGACCGTCTGCGGGATGCCGAGCACCTTGAAATCGTAGATCAGCGTATACCGCCCGGTCTCCTCCGAATACGTCCGTTCAAACGCCACCGACGGTAAGGTTACCACCTCGGACGTCCCGTTTACGGTACGGCGGACCGTCATCTCAAACACGCCGTCATCGCTGTTTTGCAGCAAAAACTGGATATCAAACGAGGAAAACACACGCTGACCGTCGATCTTCAGCAGCCGATCCCCCGGCCGCAGCCCGCTCTGATAGCTGCGACTGTCCTCCGGCAACACCGCGATCTGCGTGTCACTGTAATACACGTGGCCGTCATCCAACGGGCGGGTGCACACGCCGGTATAGACCAGCAACACCGCAAAGCCGAGTACCAGATTCATCACCACGCCCGCCACGGTAATGACAACGCGCCGCCACACAGGCTTATTCAAAAACGACCGCGGGTTATTCTCCGCCGTTTTTTTCTCTTCCAGGCTGACTTCGCCGCCACCTGCGGCATCCTCGCCCTCCATCGCGCAGAAGCCACCCAGCGGAAACAAGCGGATGGAATATTTCGTTTCTTTTTTACCGAACTGTAGCAGCTTCGGCCCGAAGCCGATGGCAAATTCATTGACCTGCACGCCCATCGCCTTCGCGGCCAGAAAATGCCCCAGCTCGTGGATCATCACGATCAAACCAAAGACCACTAAGGCCGCCAGCAGGCGGCCGAGCTGCATCACAACCGTCAGGATACCGATCACCTCATCCAATCACGCACACGGCGGCGACAATCCTCGTCCACCGCCAGAATATCCTCCACGTTCGTCACCTTCGGCAACCGCTGCGACAGCGTTTCCGCCACCGCATCACCGATCTGCAAAAAGCCGATCCTACCGGCACGGAAACCGGCGTTCGCCTCCTCGTTCGCGGCATTCACCGCCGCCGGGTAGGCACCTCCCAGCGTCAGCGCACGGCGACAGTACGAGATCATCGGGAATGCCTCTTCATCCGGCGCAAAGAACGTCAGCTTGGCAAACTCCGCCAGATCCAGCCGCGGTACCGTCGACGGCACACGCTCCGGCCACGTCAGCGCATACTGGATAGGGATGCGCATATCCGGTACACCGAGCTGCGCCAGCACCGAGTTGTCCTCGTACTCCACCAGCGAATGAATGACACTTTCGCGGTGGATTACAATATCTATATTCTCCTGCGGCAGATCAAATAACCATTTTGCTTCAATGAGCTCCAAGCCCTTGTTCATCATAGTAGCCGAATCGATGGTGATCTTTTGCCCCATACTCCAATTCGGATGCTTTAACGCCTCCGCCGGTGTCACCGCTCGCAGATCCTCCTTCCCGCGCCCGAAAAACGGACCGCCGGAGGCCGTCAGAATCAGGCGGCTGACGCCCATCCCCTGAACGGAGGACGGCGGTGCCCACGCACCGCCTGCGGTAGCCTGCAAGCACTGAAAAACGGCAGAATGCTCGCTGTCCACCGGCAGGATGCGTACCCCGCGCTCGCGTGCGGTACGCATCACGAGCTCGCCGCCCGCCACCAACGTCTCCTTGTTGGCAAGAGCCACGTCGTGACCGGCGTTCAGTGCGGCCAGCGTGGGCAGTAAGCCTACCATACCCACCACGGAATTGAGCACCACGTCCGCGTCGTTGCGCTGTGCCAAGGCGCACAAGCCCTCCATACCGGACAGGATCTCCACCGAGAGATCGCGTACCCTTACACGCAGATCACGCGCCGCCACCTCGTCAAACAAGGCAACCGCGCGAGGCTTAAATTCACGGATCTGCGCCTCCAGTAGCGTCGCATTGGAATGAGCCGCCAACGCCGTTACCGTGTAACCGCGCAGACGCGCCACATCCAGTGCCTGCGTACCGATAGAGCCCGTCGATCCCAATATGACCAATCGTTTTGACATAGGTATTCTCCTTAGCAGGACGGTATATCAGCCGATCAGCGGCAGCACCGTTGCCGTAAAATACACCACCGGGAACACGGGAAGCAGACTGTCGAAACGATCCATCATACCGCCGTGACCCGGGAACAGCTTACCGAAATCCTTAACACCGCATACCCGCTTGAGGAGCGAAGCGGACAGATCGCCCACCACCGACAGCGGCGCACAGATCAACGCGAGCAGAAACAGTCCTCCATAGGACACCTGCGCCGCATCCTGCAGCACCCACGCTTGATAGCCAACACCCGCCAGCACGCTGAGCAACAGCGAGGTGGCGATGCCGCCGAACAAGCCCTCCACCGTCTTTTTCGGGGACAGCCTCGGGCACAGCTTATGCTTGCCGAGGAAGGTGCCGACGAAATACGCGCCGGTGTCCGACGTCCACGCCGTCAACAGCGAGAGAATCACGTAAAACAGCCCGTCGCTGTCCCGCACAGACGACACCGTGCGCAGATACGACATACACGACAGTGCCAGCGTTACGATAAGAGCCAGCACGAATACCGCCGCCATCCGCTTGACCGTCACTTCCTTACGGTACATCACGGCCAGCAACGCCAGCAGGATCACATACATCACACACGTGAGCAGCACCGCTCGCCCCGACATCCGTGCAAAGAACGGTGCGATCAGCGCAAATACCATCGCCACACTTTCCAGGCCGCGATGCTTCAGCATACCGGTAACGAAAAATATCTCGTACACCGCGACAGCCGCGATCAGCGAGGTGGCGACCGTCAGCACGATAGGCCACGGCATCAGCAACACCGCTAAAAACAACGCGCCGCTGATGACACCCGTCAATATCCGCGTTTTCATTCCGTGACACTTCCTTTCAGACACCGCCGAAACGGCGATGACGACCGGCATACGCCTCCAGTGCGCGGTCGAGATCCTTGGTGGTGAAATCCGGCCATAGTATCTCGTCAAACACGTACTCCGCGTAGGCGCATTGCCAGATAAGAAAATTCGACAACCGATATTCCCCGCTCGGCCGCAGGATCATATCCACCTCCGGCTGCCCGGCGGTATACAACCGATCGGCGATGCACGCCTCGTCGATGTCCTCTTGGCTCAGCACCCCGGCCTTAACCTCCTCGGCGATGCGACGCGTCGCCGTCACCAGCTCCGCGCGGCCGCCGTAGTTGATGGCGAGATTCAGCGCCATCCCGGTCTTGTGCGCGGTGGCCTCCTCCGCCTCGGCCATCAGTGCCTGAATGTCCGGTGCCAGCACCGAACGGTCACCGATAAACTGAGTACGGATATTTTCCTTTTTGAAATCCTTCAGCGATTCCTTCAGATATTCCCGCAGCAGGTTCATAATCGCGGCCACCTCTTCCGGCGGACGCTTCCAGTTCTCTGTGGAAAACGTATAGAACGTGACCGTACCGATGCCGCGTTTTTCACAATGCTTGGCGATGGTGCGAAACACCTTCGCCCCCGTCACGTGACCGGCCTGACGCGGCAACCCGCGTTTTTTTGCCCACCGGCCGTTGCCGTCCATAATAATGCCTAAATGCGCCGGCACCGCTGAAAACTCCGGCTCAGCCGTCCGCTTCGAAAACAAGCCCACGCGTATACCTCCTGCCTAATACGAGTATGACCGGCGGAAGCAGTCCTCTGCCGGTCACACGATCAGATCTCCATGATCTCCTTTTCTTTCTTAGCGGAGATACCGTCGATCTCCTTGCAGGCCTTATCGGTCATATCCTGCATTTTCTTTTCGGCGTTCTTCAGGTCGTCCTCGGTGATCTCGGACTTCTTCTTCATATCCTTCAGCTTATCCAGCGCGTCGCGACGAATGGAGCGTACCGCGACCTTCGCCTCCTCGGCGTACTTGTACACGTTCTTCACCAGCTCGCGGCGGCGCTCCTCCGTCAGCGGCGGGAAATTGAGGCGCAGCGCACTGCCGTCGTTCTGGGGATTCAGGCCCAGATCCGAGGTTAGGATCGCCTTTTCGATATCCCGCAGGGAGCTTTTATCCCACGGCGTGATGAGTAACGTGCGCGGCTCAGGCACCGAGATCGCCGCCATCTGCTGCAACGGCGTAGGGCAGCCGTAGTAATCCACGGTAATACGATCCAGCACCGCCGGCGTGGCACGACCGGCGCGGATGGTCGCGTATTCGTTTATGAGTGAGTTGATGCTCTTGCCCATTTTCTCCTGGGCGGTATCAAAGATCTGCTGCATACTGATTCCTCCTTATGAATGTACGATGGTACCGATATTCTCGCCCGCTATGGCACGGACGATGTTTTCCGGCTGTTCCAGATTGAATACGAGAATGGGCAGATTATTATCGTTGCATAGGCTGGCTGCGGTGGAATCCATCACCTTGAGATCGCGGTTGAGGACATCCATAAACGACAGCGTGTCGTACTTGACAGCGTTGGGATTTTTCTTGGGATCGCTGTCGTACACACCGTCCACCATACTGGCCTTAAAGATGATATCCGCTTCGATCTCCAGCGCACGCAGCGCGGAGGCGGTATCGGTGGAGAAGAACGGATTGCCGGTACCGCAGCCAAACACGACAACGCGACCCTTTTCCAAATGCCGCACCGCCTTGTTGCGGATGTACGGCTCCGCGATCTCGTGCATCGCGATGGCTGTCTGCACACGCACCGGACAGCCCATCTGCTCCAGCGAATCCGCCAGTGCCAGCGAGTTAATGGTCGTGGCCAGCATACCCATATGGTCGGCACGGGTGCGATCCATATCGCCGCTCGTACGACCGCGCCAGAAGTTGCCGCCGCCCACGACGATGGCAATCTGCGCACCGGCCTCTGCACATTCCTTGATGGAACGGCACACACGGTTGACGATGTCAAAATTCAGCCCGAAGCCCTGTTCGCCCGACAGTGCTTCGCCGCTCAGCTTGAGTAATACGCGTTTGTACTTCGGTACCATAACATCCACTCTCATTTCTGCATCATATTCTCGCTATATTTTACTATAAATCGGAGGCACTTGTAAAGAGCTATTGACAAATTCCCCTCAATTTTATTCTTAGTGTGGCTTTTTTTAAAAGTATATGCTATACTTAGAACAAACATCGGAGGTGACCGCCTATGTCGGACTGTTTGCTGCACGTTTGCTGTGCTCCCTGCTCGGTTCGCTGCATCGAGACGCTGCGAGAGGAAGGTATTGAGCCCACGGGCTATTGGTACAATCCCAACATCCACCCGTACACGGAATACCGCAACCGCAAAACAACCCTACAGGACTATGCCGCCTCCATCGGGATGAATCTCATCGTCAATGACGATTACGGTCTGCGCCCGTTCGTACGGGCGATCTACCCCGATCTGGAGAATCGGTGCGAAACCTGCTACCGCCTGCGTATGAGCGAGACCGCGCGCCGCGCTGCAGAGAAGGGCTTTTCCTCGTTCACCACCACGCTGCTCATCAGCCCGTACCAAAATCACGAGCTGCTCATCGCCACCGCCGAGCAGGCCGCCGCACAGCACGGCATCACCTTTCTGTACCGCGATTTTCGCCCGTATTTCCGAGAGGGACAGCAGCGCGCCCGTGAGAGCGGTATGTATATGCAAAAATACTGCGGCTGTGTGTTCAGCGAAGAGGAACGCTATCGCAAGAAGAAAAAGTAAGCAATTTCGGAGGAAATCCGCCGGTGCCGCACACTGTCAGCCGATGACCGGGCAAGGCGTATTCCCGCAGCTGCCACGGCGCGGGTGCTGTTAAGCTGTCCCCGTAACCAATGGGAACAGCCAGCCCGCCGGAGAGACCGATGCCCTGCGCCTTCAGTACGCTTTCCTTGGCCGTCCACAGCCGAAAAAACGCGATCTGTCGCTCCGTATCCGGCAGTGTTATCAGCAGTGCCGCCTCCTGCTCGGTGAAATACCGCCGCGCCAGCGCGTCGATCCGCACCGGCCGCACGCGCTCCACGTCGATACCCACCGGCGCATCCGCCAACGCACACACCGCCCAGTCCCCGCTGTGGGACAGGCTGAACTGCCACGCGGGGTGCGCTGTCAGCCGCGGACAACCGTGCTCGTCCCGTGTGATCGGCTCGTCTGGTTCCCGAAGCCCCACGGTGCGCAGGCACGCATCCAGTGCCAGCCCGGCACACAAGCTGAGTCGCCTAGCCTCCGGCTTTATAAGAGATAGCACGCGCGCCCGCCGGTCATCCGACACCGCACCAAGACACGCGTCAAACCGCGCTGTATCCCGCACGGTATCACCGTGTACCGCCGCGATCACCATCGCCATCCCCTCCTTCTGTCAGGAGTATACCAAATTTTAATTCATTTGTCCAGTTACGGAGGTTAATTGTATGCAACGAATCGCCCGTTTTGAACACGTCTCTCCCGCCCGCTTTGCCGCCGATTGGGCCGATGCCTTCGGCGAAAAGCCCGTACCCGCGCTGCCAGCACTGCCGCGCCGCGCGACGATGGGCTCCGCCGGGTACGATTTTCACGTCCCCTGCGACCTGACGCTCGCACCCGGCGAGACCGTTAAGCTCCCCACCGGCATCCGTGTCAAAATGGCGGAGGGCTGGGTGCTACAGCTCTTCCCGCGCAGCGGCTTGGGCTTTAAGTACCGCCTACAGCTGAACAACACGGTCGGCATCATCGACAGCGACTACTACGGCTCAGCAAACGAGGGGCACATCCTCATCAAGCTCACCAACGCGGGAACTGAGGGCAAGACCCTTACCCTCGCTGCGGGCGAGGCGTTTGCGCAGGGTATTTTCCTGCCGTTCGGCATCACCGAGAACGACGAAGTGACGGAAATTCGCAACGGCGGCTTCGGAAGCACCGATAAATCGTAAAGAATTTTGATTTTTTTGCAAAAAGGGCTTGCTATTTGTGCGAGAATGTGCTAAAAAGACCTTGTCAGAAAGAATACACCCGTTTCCGTTCTGAAAGGTGTGAGCCGTTATGACGTTTGAAAACGTTCTTTGTAACAAGTCCATCCCCGAAGCTCTGCTACCGCTGCTTGAAGCCGCAGTGGAAGCAGACGAAGCCCCGCAGTTTCTCCTCATCGGCGATCTGTTCTCCAATGCAACGTACGGTAACACGGCGCTGGTCATCACCGACCGCCGTGTGCTTTGCGTGGAAGAGAACGCGCCCGATGAGGTTTTTTCTTTGCCGCTCACCGAGGTGCACCATGTCAAGGTGCACCGCCTGTACGGCAACGCGGTGCTGCGTCTGAATCACCGCAGCGTGTTCCGCTGCACCTTCGCCGTCGTCGCGATTCTGGAAGCGGCTGCCGCCTACCTCAATAGGGTAAAGGACGGCGGCGACCTCGTTGCCGCGCGCGAAACGGTGCGAACCGCGCTGGACAAGGAGCTCGCCGTGTGCCCCAAATGCGGCCGCGTGCTGCTGCGCCCCGGCGCGGAATGTGTCAACTGTATGAGCAAGAGCCACCTGCTCAAGCGGCTGTGGGGGTATATGTCCCCGCAGAAGTGGTTGCTGCTGTTCTGCATCGGTCTGTCGATGCTCACCACCGCGATGGCACTGGTTCCGCCGTATGTCACCAAAACGCTGGTGGATAACGTGATCCCCAACAAAAACTACGGCGGACTACTCACGCTCGTGCTCGTGCTGCTGACCGTATATGTCATCCAGAACGTCAGCGGTGCTTTGCGGTTGTACTATATGCGTATGGCGGGCGACCGTTTCCTCACCGCTCTGCGCAACGACATTTACCGCAAGGCCCAGTACCTGCCCATCAAATTCTACGATAAGACCAGCACCGGCTCTATCTTTTCCCGCATCAGCAGCGACACGCAAACCATCAACACCTTCACCCTGCGTATGTCGCAGGAGGCGGTGGTACAGTTCTTCACAATGATCGGCATTGTCATCATTATGTTTGTGCTGGATTGGAAGCTGACGCTGCTCTCGCTCATCCCGGTACCGGCTGTCGCCATCGGTGCGCGCATCTTCGCCCGCAAGATCAAGCCCGTATATCAGCGCACGTGGCTGAAATGGTCGGCGGTCAGCTCGATTTTGTCCGACACGCTGCCCGGCATTCGCGTCATCAAGTCCTTCACCGGCGAAAAGCGCACGGTGGATAAGTTCGTCAAATACAACGACGAATGGCGGAAAGAAGACAAAAACGCCGCACTGGCCTCGGGTATCTTCCCCCACACCGTCACGTTCTTCGTCACCTGCGGCTCCCTGCTCATCTGGTGGCTCGGCGGCAAATGGGTGATGGACGGCACCGGCACCACGTTGGGTCTGCTTGTGTCCTTCATCTCGTATGCCTCGATGTTTTATAATCCGGTCAACTTCTTTGCCGGCCTGTCCGACAGCTATCAGCACGCGCTGACCTCAGCGGAACGCCTGCTGGATATTTTGGATGCCGAGCCGGAGCACAACTTCGGCGAGGGCAATAAACTGGCCTCGATGGAGGGTCGCATTGAGTTCCGCCACGTCAATTTCTCGTTTGATAAAAGTAAAAAAACGCTGGATGATGTCAATCTCGTGATCGAGCCGGGCGATATTGTCGGCATCGTGGGCACCACCGGCTCCGGTAAAAGCACGCTCATTAACCTGCTGATGCGCTTCTACGACAACTACGAGGGCGAGATCCTGGTGGACGGTCAGGATATCCGTGAGATCGATCTGGAATACTACCGCTCGCGCATCGGCTTTGTGCAGCAGGAGCCGCTGATGTTCCACGACACCGTGTTCAAAAACATCGCGTTCTCCGACCCCGAGGCATCGGTAGAGGCCGTCATCCACGCCGCCGACGTGGCGAACGCGCACGACTTTATCGTGCGGCTGCCCGATGCGTACGATACGGTGCTCGGCGAACGCGGAACGGGTCTGTCCGGCGGTGAGCGGCAACGCCTGTCCATCGCCCGCGCGGTGCTGAAAAACCCCTCGATGCTGGTATTTGACGAGGCCACTGCCTCGGTGGACAGCGAGACCGAGCATCTCATTCAGGGGGCCATCGAGCGGCTCATCCACGGGCGCACCACGCTGATGATCGCGCATCGTCTATCCACACTGCGCAAGGCCAATAAGATCGTCGTGGTGGATAAGGGGCGCATCATCGAATGCGGCACACAGGAGGAGCTGCTGGCACAGAAGGGCAAGTATTACCGCCTGATCCAGATCCAAAACACCCAAAACAGCGACGTGATCGATCTTGACGAGTGAGGTGACAGCTATGGAACGCATATATATTGAACACGACAACGCACGCATCACCCGCCGTGACGGCGATTTTCGGTTGGACGTGGAGCTGTACTCCGGCGAACGGTTTGAAAACGTAGAAGCCCGCCGTCTGTTCCCCACCACCGGTCCGGACAAATACATCACCCTGCTGAATGAAGATGGCAAGGAAATGGCCGTCATCCGCGACATAGCCACACTGATGCCGGACAGTGCCGCCGCCGTACGCGAGTCACTCACGGAATACTACCTGATCCCCCGCATCCGTTCCATCACCAACGTAGAAAACAAGCGCGGCGGCTATTACGTTTCCGCCGAGACCGACCGCGGCCCCTGCTTCTTCAAGGTGCAAAGTCGCCAGCAGGATATTAAGCCGCTGTTTGATTACCGCGTGCTGATCCGCGATTCCAATGATAACCGATACGAGATACCCGATTACCGCACGCTTGACCACAAAAGCCGCGACGGCTTACAACTGTAAAAGGAGAGTGTCACCCGTATGAAACTGATCTTGGCCATCATCAACAACGACGACGCGGCCAGCGTTGCCGCCGCACTCACCGAGGGCGGCTTTACCATCACCAAGCTGTCCACCACCGGCGGCTTTTTGCAGGCGGGTAACACCACGCTGCTCATTGGTGCCGAGGAATCGGATATTGACCGGGCACGCGATATCATCCGCAAAGAAAGCTTTACCCGCAAGAAAAAGGTGCCCACCAGCGCCTCGTTCGGTCGCGGACTGGCTCCCGGCGATCAGCAGGTGGAGACCACGGTCGGCGGTGCTACCGTCTTTGTGCTGGACGTGGAAAGCTTCGAGAAAATGTAAATGATAAAAGCATCTCCTATCGGGGATAGGCGGGGGAAGGCGTAACGTCTCCCGCTTTTTGTCACGGGAGGGGTAACCCTCCCCTGCAAGGCCGTCTTCGCGTGATCTCATTGTACAAAAAGCCACCCGCACAGCGGGTTGCTCAGTCTGTCAAAGAACTTCCAATACGCCCCCGTTTCTGGTATAATAAAGGAA
>CAYYDD010000006.1:0-37208 GCA_964470515.1 uncultured Eubacteriales bacterium
TTTTTTGTATAAAAAACAGAGAGACAACTTCCTTATGAAGTGTCTCTCTGCGGGGAGCTTTTTTACACCACCATACCGGATGGCAGACGTCCGATATCCGATATCCGGAAAAAATGGTTGTAATCGCGCATAAACTGTGGTAGAATCAAAAGGATGCAAGGGAGGGAGCCGTATGGATAACAGACCGATCGGTGTATTCGATTCCGGTCTCGGCGGGCTGACCGTTGTGCGGGAGCTGCTTTCCCGCTTGCCGCACGAAAAGCTGGTGTATTTCGGGGATACGGGTCGCGTACCGTACGGCACGCGCACCCCCGCCACCATTCGCCGCTATGCCGAGCAGGATTGCCGCTTGCTGCTGAGCCACGGTGTGAAATGCATCGTCGCCGCCTGCGGCACGGTAAGCGCCACCGCACGGGAGGTGCTCACCGCCCAACCCGTGCCCGCGATGGGCGTGCTGGAGCCGACGGCGGAGGCCGCGCTCGCCGCGACGCGCAACGGGCGCATCGGCATCCTCGGCACCACCGCCACGGTGCGCTCGGGTGCGTTCAGCCGCTATCTGGAGACGCACGGCGAGGTTGAAACGTTTTCGCAGGCGTGCCCGCTGTTCGTGTCGCTGGTGGAAAACGGCTGGATCGAGCGGGATAACGAGGCCACGGTCGCCGTAGCGCGGCGGTATTTACAGCCTCTGCGCGAGCAGCAGGTGGATACCGTCGTTTTAGGCTGTACGCATTTCCCGCTGCTCGCCCCCGTGCTGTCGGATATTCTGGGCGAGGGCGTGACGCTCATCAACTCCGGCGCGGCGTGTGCCGCCCGCTGTGAGCAGCTCCTGCGTGAGCAGGATGCGCTGGGCGATCCCACCGGTGAGGGAGGCTGTCAGTTCTACGTCAGCGATCAGCCCGGCGGCTTCGTGGACGTGGCGGAGATGTTTTTGGGTCGCGCGGTAGAAACCGATATTCACCGTGTCGATTCGGAGGAGCCGGGCGTATGAACGTGCAGGTACGACTGATAACGCGTCAGGAAGCGGACGGCGATATTCAGGAAACCGTCATTGAGTCCGTCGGCACGCTGACGGCGCAGGGCGACGCCTTGGCACTGCGGTATACCGAGCCGAAAACCGAGGAGGCCTACGGGGCTGACGTGCGTATGACGGTGTGGCCGGAGCGGACGCTGATCGAGCGTCGCGGTCCCATCAGCTCGCATATGCCGCTCGCATCGGATCAGCGGCAACCGTGGCGGTACGAAACGCCGTACGGGACAATGGAACTGCCGGTGCTGTGCACCGAGCTGGAAAACGCATTGACCGCCGAGGGCGGCCGCTTGGCCGCCGTGTACGTGGTGGAAACACCGGGCGAGCCGCGCGGTATAGACTGTTCTATGGAAATATTAGTCGAGGGAGTATCAAAATGAATACGATCGTGAAACAGACCGAGCAGCAGCTGCGCGACGCGCTGAAGGCTGCGTTACAGGCGGCCGTGGCGGCCGGCGAATTGCCGGACGAGCCGTTGCCGGAATATACCGTGGAGGTGCCCGGCGACCGTTCGCACGGCGACCTCGCCGCCAACGCGGCGATGGTGTCGGCGCGCGCGTTCCGCAAGGCGCCGCGGATGATCGCGGACTGCCTCGCGTCGCATCTGAAGCTGGAGGGTACGTATCTGGCACGCGCCGAGGTGGCGGGTCCCGGATTTCTCAACTTCTTCCTGTCGCCCGCGTACTATGCCGACGCGGTGAACGCCGTGCTGGACGGCGGCGACGCGTACGGGCGCAGCGATTACGGCGCGGGCAAAAAGGTGATGGTGGAATTTGTCTCTGCCAACCCCACCGGCCCTATGCATATGGGCAACGCCCGGGGCGGCGCACTGGGCGACTGTATGGCCGCCGTTCTGGAGGCGGCCGGCTACGAGGTCTGGCGTGAGTTTTACGTCAACGACGCGGGCAACCAGATCGAAAAATTCGGTCTGTCGCTGGACGTGCGCTATCGCCAGCTCTGCTGCGGGGAGGACAGCGTTGAGATGCCGGAGGATGCCTATCACGGCGACGATATCCGCGAGCACGCGAAGAATTTTGCCGCCCTCCACGGCGACAGCTATATAGATAAGCCGGAGGACGAGCGTCGCGCGGCGCTGGTCGCGTATGCGTTGCCGCTGAATATCGCGAAAATGAAGCGGGATATGGCCAAATACCGCATCGTGTACGACCGCTGGTTTACGGAATCCACGCTGCATCGGAACGGCGAGCTGGCCGAGACCATCGCCCTGCTGACCGAGCGCGGTCTGACCTATGAAAAGGACGGTGCACTGTGGTACCGTGCGGGCGCATACGGCGAGAAATACCAGGCGAAAAAGCATACGAACCGCGACGGCACGGAGGAAGGCATCAAGGACGAGGTGCTGGTACGCGCCAACGGCAACCCCACGTATTTTGCGGCGGATATCGCGTATCACCGCAACAAGTTTGCCCGCGGGTTTGACACCTGCATCGACGTGTGGGGTGCCGACCATCACGGCCACGTGGCCCGTATGAAGGGCGCGATGGATGCCGTGGGTCTGGACGGCGAAAAGCTTCAGGTGACGCTGATGCAGCTCGTGCGCCTGATGCGCGACGGCGAGATCGTGCGTATGTCGAAACGCTCCGGCAAGGCCATTCAGTTGGCTGACCTGCTGGACGAGGTGCCGGTGGACGCGGCGCGTTTCTTCTTCAACCTGCGCGAGGCGAATACGCAGATGGATTTCGATTTGGGGCTGGCCATCGAGCAGTCGTCCTCCAACCCCGTGTATTACGTGCAGTACGCCCACGCGCGGCTGTGCTCCATCTTCCGCACGCTCGCCGAGGACGGCGTGACGCTGACGGATACCACACCGGGCACCCTGAGCCTGCTGGAGGCCGCCGAGGAACGCGAGCTGATCCGCCATCTTGCGAATTACGAGGCGGAGCTCGTTGCCTGTGCCAAGGCGCAGGATCCGGCGGGGATGACCCGCTACGCACTGGAGCTGGCCACCTTGTTCCACAAGTTCTACAACGCCTGCCGCGTGCGTGGCGTGGACGAAACGCTTCAGCAAGCGCGTCTGGCACTGTGTGCCGCGACCCGCATCGGGCTGAAAAACGTGCTCACCCTGCTCAAGATTGACGCCCCCGAGGCGATGTAACGATACCGCACCCGCCCCTTGCCTAAAGGTAGCGTGAGGCTTGCCGAATCTTTGATTTGGCAAGCCGAATTTATGCGGTGGCACGCCGCAGGCGTGACGGGGGACATCCCATCGTTGGCGCGTTCCCGTATCCGATATCTGACGTCTGACATCTTTTTGTTGACAGCCTTTGCATTTTATCTTATAATATGTATTAAAGTGAAATTAGTGTATCCTTTGCGAGTAATGGCTTTTTACAGGAGAGTATCTGCGCCGCTCGGCGGCGCGCGGAAAGGGGTAACTGTCGTGCTGAAGCCGTTTGAGAAAAAGGTGTGGCTTGCCACGCCCACTATGCACGGTGAAGAGCTGGAATACGTAACCGAGGCCTATCGGACGAACTGGATGTCCACGGTGGGTGAAAATATCAACGAGGTCGAGCGGATCACCTGTGAAAAGGTGGGCTGCCGGTACGCGGTGGGTCTGTCCGCCGGTACGGCGGCGTTGCATCTGGCGGTCAAGCTGGCCGGCGTCAAGCCGGGTGACCGGGTGTTCTGCTCGGACGTGACGTTTGGCGCCACGGTCAATCCCGTGGTGTACGAGGGCGGCGTGCCGGTATTCGTTGATTCCGAGCGCGACACGTGGAATATGGATCCGAACGCACTGGCCAAGGCGTTTGAGCTGTATCCCGAGGTGCGCGTCGTCGTGGTCGTGAACCTGTACGGCACGCCCGCTAAATTAGATGAGATCCGTGCGGTGTGTGACGCGCACGGCGCTGTGTTAATTGAAGATGCCGCGGAATCGCTGGGGGCTACCTACAAGGGTAAGCAGACCGGCGTTTTCGGTGTGTATAACGCGATCTCGTTCAACGGCAACAAGATCATCACCGGCTCGTCCGGCGGTATGCTGCTGACGGATGACAAGGCCGCCGCCGACAAGGCGCGGAAATGGTCGACCCAAAGCCGCGAAAACGCCCCGTGGTACCAGCACGAGGAGCTGGGCTATAACTACCGTATGAGCAACGTCGTCGCGGGTGTCGTGCGCGGGCAGTACGGGCATCTGGAGGAGCACGTCGCGCAGAAAAAGGCCGTTTATATGCGCTACAAGGAGGGTTTCCGCGATCTGCCGGTTTCGATGAATCCGTATATCGGGAGCGAGATGGAGCCGAACTTCTGGCTGTCCTGCCTGCTCATCGACGAAGCGGCGATGTGTCGGCAGGTGCGCAGCGACAGCGAGGCCTGCTACGTAAAAGAGCCGGGCAAGACCTGCCCGACCGAGATACTGGAAACGCTGGCGAGGTACAACGCCGAGGGTCGTCCCATCTGGAAGCCGATGCATATGCAGCCGATCTACCGAATGCATCCGTTTGTGACGGTGCAGGGCGACGGTCGCGCCCGCAGCAACGCGTATATCGCGGGCGGCGAGACGGTGGACGTCGGCGCGGACATCTTCCGTCGCGGTCTGTGCCTGCCGTCCGACAATAAAATGACAGCCGCCGAGCAGGACACGGTCATCGAGATCGTCCGCTCGTGCTTTTGAGGTGCGCTATGTATGCCAAATACTTCAAACGGCTGTTCGATTTCGTGTTGTCGCTCGCGGCCCTGCTGGTACTGTGGCCGGTGCTGCTCATCCTCGCCGTCGTCGGTGCGATCGCGATGCGCGGCAACCCGTTCTTCACACAGCAACGCCCCGGTAAAAACGAAAAGATATTTAAGCTTATTAAATTCCGTACTATGAGCAATGCGAAGGATAAGGACGGCAAGCTGCTGCCGGACGATCAGCGGTTGAGTACATACGGCAAGCTGCTGCGCAGCACCAGTCTGGACGAGCTGCCGGAGCTTATCAATATTCTTAAGGGGGATATGTCCATCATCGGCCCCCGCCCGCTGCTGGTGCAGTATTTGCCGTGGTATACCGAGGAGGAGCGTCACCGCCACGACGTCCGCCCGGGCTTGACCGGTTGGGCGCAGGTGCACGGGCGCAATTCCGTGGATTGGGATACCCGCTTCGCACTGGACGTGGAGTACGTGTCCCGGCTGACACTCGCCATGGATGCAAAGATCTTTTTTCTTACCATCCAAAAGGTACTGTTCCGCCGTGACGTAGCGGAGGATACCCGCGCGGCAGAAGGTAATTTTGCAGAGCTCCGCCGCGCTAAGGCAGAGAGTCTGACAGCCGGAACAACGGCGAATTAACGGTAGTGAGGGGTAGCTATGACTATCTTGATCCTGAGCGCGGGTACGCGCAATAAAATCGTACAGTATTTTAAACGGACGGTGGGAGGGAGCGGCCGCGTCATCGCCACCGATATGAGCGAGCTGGCCCCCGCGGTGTACGAGGCCGATGCGTTTTACAAGGTGCCTCGGATGACGGACGAGGGCTACGTTGACGTGATCTTCGATATCTGCCGTCGGGAAGCGGTGGATGCGGTGCTGACACTCATCGACCCCGAACTGTCGTTGCTGGCCGCGCATAAGGATGCCTTTGCGGAATTGGGCGTTACGGTGGTCGGCTCATCGTATGAGCTGTGCGAGCTGTGCCTCAACAAATGGCAGACGTACAACTGGCTGTGCGCACACGGCTATCGCTGCGCCAGAACGTTTGTGGATAAGGACGCG
Source organism: uncultured Eubacteriales bacterium (assembly GCA_964470515.1). Lineage (GTDB taxonomy): Bacteria > Bacillota > Clostridia > Oscillospirales > Acutalibacteraceae > RGIG3009. The sequence continues at coordinate 5,738 of CAYYDD010000006.1, forward strand.
TTCTTCGCCGCCGTCGAGGCGGGGGAGCTCGGCTACCCCGTGTTTGTCAAGCCCATCTGCGGCAGTGCGAGTATCGCGATCTCCAAGGTGTACGATAAGGAGACCGTGGACAATCTGTTTGCCCATCACGACGGGCTGATGATTCAGGAGTTTCTCGACGGTCAGGAGATCGGCGCGGACGTATACGTTGATATGCTCTCGCGCGAGGTGGTGTCCGTCTTTACCAAAAAGAAGCTCGTGATGCGCGCGGGTGAAACGGATAAGGCGGTGTCCTTCAAGGACGAAGCCCTGTTTGCGCTGGTCACGCGGTTTGCCGAGGAAGCGGGCTTCATCGGTCAAATTGATATTGATATCTTTGATATCGACGGTGACTATTACGTTTCCGAGATCAACCCCCGCTTCGGCGGCGGGTATCCGCACGCGTATGAGTGCGGCTGCGATCATATGACCTTGATTCAAAACAATATCCGCGGCATCGTCAACGAAAAGCGTATCGGCGCGTACGACGAGGGCGTGTATATGATGAAATATAACGAAGTGGCGATCAGACGGTTGCCGGAGTGAGTGTGCGGTATGAAACGATACCTGCTTGTCTGCCAGTCGCAGGACGGCAGCTACGTTAATTTGATATATGAGGCGGTAAAGCACGGCGGCGGTCAGCTTACCGTGCTGTCCGGGGAGCTTTCGGATATTGATACGGACGTGACGACGGTGGAAGCGCCCCGTTACAACAGTCTGTCCCTTATCAGCCGCTTCAAGACGTGGTTTGCCTACGTGCGTGCGGCCAAGCGCTATCTGAAAGAGCATTTGGACGAGTTCGACGCGGTGATGTTCACCTCCAATCCGCCGATCAATCAAGGGCTTGTACGGTACGTACAGCGTCGGGGAAAGAAAACCGTCTATCTGGTGTGGGATATTTATCCCGACGTTGTGGAACAGAGCTTCGGCCGCAAGGTGCGTCCCATTACGGCGTTGTGGCGGCGGCGCAACCGTGGGATCTACACCGCGTGCGACGCGGTGCTGACCATCGGCGAGGTAATGAAGCGCAACGTTGAAAAGAGCTATCCCGGCCTGTCGGTGCGGGTCATCCCGTATCATACCGATACGGCGTTTATCCGCCCCATTCCTGCGGAGGACAATGAGTTTATCCGGCAGTACCCGATACTGCGTGACAAAAAAGTGTTTATGTATTCGGGGAAAATGGGTCTGGGCCACGGTTTTGACGAGATATTGGCGGTGGCGGAGGAGCTTCGAGAGCGGGAGGATATCGTTTTCCTGTTCGTCGGTCACGGCACGGCTTACCAAAGCATCGAGCGACATATGGCGGAGCGGGGCTTGCCCAATGCGATGATCCTGCCGTATCAGCCGCTGGAGCTGTTGCCGCATTCGCTCGGGTGCGCAGCCGTGTCCTTCATCACCGTCAAGGAGCAGACCGACGGACTGTTCCTGCCGAGCAAGGTGTACGATGCGATGGCGTCCGGCTCCGCGATCGTTTGTATCAGTGGCGGGAATAACGACGTTGCCGCACTGATGGCACAGGGCATCGGAGAATCGGTGAAGGCGGGCTCCGTGGAGGAGTTGAAGGCCGCCGTGCTGAAGCTCGCGGACGATGACGCGTATTTGCGCGCGTGCCAGCAGCGTGCTCGGGATCTGGCGGTGCGTGATTACGACGTCGGCAGCGTGACCGAGCAATATGCCGCGTTGTTTCACGACGTGTTGGAGGCGTAAACTATGAGAAAGCTGCTGATTATGGCCTCCCTGTTTCCGCCGCAGAAAAACGGCGGCGGTCCCACCGTCAGCATTATGAACGTGGTGCAGGCGATCAAAGGGCATTTTGATATCTCCGTGCTGTCGCACCATCACGAGGTGGGGGACGATCAACCGTTGCCGGGTGTGAACAGCGGATGGAACACCTTTGACTTCGGTCGTGTGTACTATGCGCCGCACGGCGAGCACACGGTGGCCGATAACCTCAAGCGTATTGAGGAAGTGCAGCCCGACGTGATCTATCAGAACAGCTTCTTCAGCTACGACGACGCGGTGGCGGTGCTGAAATACAAGAAAAAGCATCCCAAGGTCGGTGTGGTGATCGCGCCGCGTGGCGAGATTTGCGAAAACCGCTTTAACAAAGGTCGCTTAAAAAAGACGGCGTATGTTAAAACACTGAAATGGGCGGGGTTGCTCAAGGACGTATATTGGCAGGCGACCGGTGCCGACGAGCTGCACGATATGGTGAAGTATCTCGGCGTTCGCGAGGCGCGCGTGTACGATATCAATAATTTCTCTTATGCGTCGGAGGCGGATATCGTGCCGCTCGAAAAGCAGCCCGGCGAATTGAAGCTGTGCTACGTCGCGCGGATACAGGATACGAAAAATCTGCTGTACGCCGTGCAGTGCCTGCAAACGGCCACGGGGCGCCTCACCTACGACGTGTACGGTCCCATCGAAAACCGCGAGTATTACGAGCGTTGCTTCGCCGTGCCGTTGCCTGACAACGTGACACTGAACTATCGCGGCTCGGTGGAGCACGACGACGTGGGCAAGACCGTGTCGCAGTACCACGCGTATTATATGCCCACCATTGGTGAAAACTACGGCCACTCCATCGTGGAGGCGCTGCTGCATCGGCGGCCCGTGCTCATCAGCGATAAAACGCCGTGGAACGGTATCAACGCGGCGGGCGGCGGATATGCCCTGCCGCTGGACGAGCCGGCAGGGTTTAAAACGGCACTGGATGAGCTGTGCGCGATGGAGCAGTCGGCGTTTGATGCGATGTGCGATAACGCTAAGACCTTTATCGACGGGCAGCTTCACGTTGAAGAGATCGTGCGGCAATATATCGACTGCTTTAATGAGGTTTAAGTATGCTTTGGAAGATCAAAATGTTGTTCAAGGTGCTTGTTATCAAGCTCAGCAATCGGTTTCCGTCCTTGCTGAGCGATGAGGCATATTCCAAGCTGCTGTACTTCATCGTGTTCGGTAAACGTATTGATCTTAACCATCCCAAGACCTTCAACGAGCATATCATCGTCAAAAAGCTGGAGGATAAAAAGTACGGCTATGCCCGCTATACCGACAAATACGCGGTGCGGGAGTACGTGAAAGAGGCCGTCGGTGAGGAGATACTGAACGAGGTCTACGGTGTGTATGATCGGTTCGATGACGTCCCCTTGGCCGAGCTTCCCGACAGCTTCGTACTGAAAGCCACGCACGCGTCCGGGTTTAATATCATCGTTCCCGATAAAAGCCGGCTGGATATCGCCGAGGCCAAGCGGAAATTCGACAAATGGCTCTCGATCAACTTTTATTATAAGGATCGCGAAAAGAATTACAAGAATATCCCGCCGCGTATTCTGTGCGATAAGTACCTCACCTTCGGCGACTGTCTGGTGGAATATAAGCTGTACTGCTTTAACGGCAGGGTCAAGCTGATCGCGCAGGAGATCGACAAGGATGGGCGTCGGTTTACGAACGTGCTGGACGAACGGTTTGAGCCGATCCCGGTACGGTTTGGGTACGATCCCCTTGACTGTCCGCTGACCGACAAAAAGGCCGAATTGATTGCGATCGCGGAAAAGCTGGCGGCACCGTTTGAGTTCGTGCGTGTCGATCTGTACGAAAACGAGGGTCGTATCCTGTTCAGTGAGCTGACCTTTCATTCCGGCGGAGGGCTGGTGCCGTTCAAGCCGGCGGAATACGACGTTACGTTCGGAGAGTTTTTCAAAAACGAGGCGTGAGTATGAAGATCTTTTTTCTGGGCTCGCTCATCAACGGCAAAACCTTGGATGATATCGCTATCAACAGCCGTGTGAAGCCGTCCAATGCACCGGTAAATTTTGAAAATATGCTGGTTAAGGGGCTGGAGGCGGCCGGCGCGGAGGTAACAACCGTATCGTTGCCGACCGTCAGCGTCTATCCCGGCGGTAGCTTGTTCGCGTGGGGACGCCGTCGCGAAACGCTGGATTTCGGCGGCAAGGTCACGTGGCTGCCGTGCATCAATCTGATGTTTCTCAAGCAGCTCTGCGCCACGGTCGGCACCTATATCGAGCTGTTTCGCTGGCTGCGGAAGCATCGGTACGAAACGGATAAGGTAATTCTGAATTACAGCGTGTATCCGCCGTATTCCAAACCTACGCAGGTGATGGGTCGGTGGTTTCGTACCAAGACCTGCTGTATCGTGTCGGATTTGCCGGCGTATCTGTATAAAATGCAGGAAACGCGTGGCCTGAAAACGCTGATGACCGATCATTACAGCCGCAAGATGGTCAGGCTGCAAACGGGGTTTGACTCGTATATACTGCTGACCGAGCATATGGCGAAGAAAATGAAGATCGAGGATAAGCCCGGTATCCTAATGGAGGGCTTTTCGGACGAAAGCATTTTTGATATTACCGAGGATGTCCCGAAAAACGGGAAGAAAACGGTGATGTACGCGGGTGCGCTGTCCAAAAGCTTCAATATCCATAACCTGCTGGATGGCTTTATGCAGGTGCCGGGCGATTATGAGCTGTGGCTGTTCGGCTACGGCGATCTGGTCGAGTACGTCCGTGAGTGTGAGAGCAAGGATAAACGCATCCGCTACTTCGGCAAGGTCGATCGCAAATCACTGCTGGAGCATCAGAAGATGGCGCATCTGCTCGTCAGCGTGAAATCGCCCGCCGAGGATCACGCGAACTATGCGTTCCCCTCGAAAATTCTGGAGTATATGACCTCAGGCACGGCGGTGGCCTCTACCACGGTGGGAGGCATCCCCGAGGAGTATTTTGAGTATATCTTCCCGCTGGATGGGCACGATGCGACCGCTATCAAGGAAGGTCTGGAGAAATTTCTCGCGCTGAAGGAAACAACGCTTTCCAAGGTTGGTGAGCGTTCCAAGACTTACGCCGTGGAGCAAAAGAGCTTCACAACGCAGGGCAAGCGGATCGTGGAATTTTTTCAGCGTGTCTGCGGTTGAGGTCAGTGCATAGAAAGGATAGAACAATGGAGAAGGAACGGTTTTCGCGGTTGCTGCCGGATGAAAAACTTTATAATTTCTTTTTACTGCTGATCGTGGCCGCCTTTAGTGTGGAGCCGATCCTGCACTATGTTGTGATCGTGCTGAGAAAATTGCCGATCATTTCCTCGTTTTCCGGGTTGTTTATACCGGTATTGTTTGCTGTACTGGTTTTCTTGAATTGGAAGTCACCGATCATAAAGAATATCCGATTGACGGATTTGCTTTTGATCTTAATGTTTTATGCGGTCGTCCTGCTCTCGTATTTGATATATACGGACACACGACCGTATGTGGAAGATCAGCTTATGACCATGGTGGCGCAGGTGCCGCTGTATTTTTTGCTGGGTCTGGTGTTTACCTCGGACAAAAAAACACTGGACACCTTGGCGCTACTCGCTAAGCTCATCATCGTGGTCGATATTCTGTTCGTGATAGTTTATACCTCGCGCGGCAGTGAGCTGGACGAGGATTCCATGGCCAGAGCCTACCGTATGCTACCCGCCGTGCTGTGGCTGATACAGCAGGTGTTTGAACGCAAGCGTGTGACCGATTGGATATGGGCGGTCTTTTCTGTGCTGTATATCATCACCTGTGGTACCCGTGGCCCGGTGATGGTCGTGATGGCGTATCTGCTGTACTGTATGCTGTTCAAGCAAGACCGTGCATGGTGGAAAAAGTGCTTGTCGGTCGCGAGCATTCTCGCCGCACTGTATTTTTACACCACCAACCTGTTCAACGAGCTGGTTCTGCTGTTGATGGAATGGCTGGAGGAATTGGGGCTTTCTACGCGCGTATTCCGGTATATGATGGAGGATGCGATGATCTCCGATACCAGCGGCCGCGACGTGATCTATACCCGCGTGCTTGGGTTAATACAAGATTCGCCGTTGGGCTACGGCATTCTGGGTGAATACGCTTTTCTGAACTGGAACACCCATAACTTCTATCTGCAACTGCTTATGCATTTTGGCGTGGTGTTCGGCCCCCTGATCATCGTGGCGGTCGTTTGGTTGTTCTGTAAGGCGTTTCACCGCAATATCAACCCCTATGCCAGAGATACCTTGGCAATGTGGTGTTGTGTGACTTTGGTGAGAGGCTTTTTCGGCGGTTCCTATTTGACGTACTATTTTCCGTTCTTTTTAGGGCTGTGTATACGGGAGATCCGCAATAAAAAGACACTGTATATCCCGCGTTGACGAAAGATCGGCAGGAGTGAGAAACGATGAGTGTAAAGCAGGCGTTAAAAAGTAATACGGTAGTTTTTTCGGCGTACAAAAAGCTGCTGAAAGCAAGGCGTAAGCTGCTGTTCTGTTTTTCCGGGGTAGCCCCCCGACTGGTAAGCAAAATACAGTACAAAAGCACCTTCAAACGCAAATTGAATTTGGATGCCCCGGTGTACTTCAACGAAAAGCTGATGTGGCTCAAGTTTAACAAGTATAAGGACGATCCGTTGGTATCCCAATGCGCCGATAAATACGCCGTGCGCGCCTATGTGGAGCAATGCGGTCTGTCGCACATTCTCAATGAGCTGTACGGCGTGTGGGATCGCGCGGAGGAGATCGACTGGGACGCGTTGCCGGAAAAATTTGCCGTCAAGTGCAATCACGGCTGCGGTTTTAATCTGATCTGCCGTGATAAAAGCGGCTTTGATACCGTTGCGGCTTCCAAAAAACTAAACAAATGGTTAAAGACGGATAGCTGGCGCGAATATGCCGAGCTGCATTACCGTCATATCCGTCCGCGCATCATTTGCGAGAAATTTTTGTCGGGTAAAAACGGGGAGCTACCGGTAGACTATAAGCTGTATTGCTTTAACGGCCGGGTGCTGTACGTCGGCAATTTCATCGAGCGCAATATGGAGGAGGGCACTCTGCTGCGCGGGTATTTCGATCTGGATTGGAATCCCTCGCCGGTGTTTCGGTACGAGATGGATGCCTCCAAATTCTCGCGGCCGGTCAATTTGGATAAGATGATCGAATACGCCGAGATTCTCAGTAAACCCTTCCCGTTTGTACGGGTGGATTTCTATGAGGTGGACGGCAGCATCGTTTTCGGTGAACTTACCTTTACGCCTACCGGTTGCTTGGGCGCTTACTACGCAGACGATGCTTACCTTACTTTGGGCAATGCGTTGAAGCTGGAGGAATAACGGCACTATGAGTGATGGCAAAAAGGTGTTGGGGATCATCGGCGGTATGGGTCCCGGTGCAACGGCATTGCTGTTTCAAAAGCTCATTGCGTATACCGATGCCCGTTGCGATGCGGAGCACGTCCACGTCCTCATTGATAATTATCCGCAGATACCGGATCGTACCCAAGCGATCCTGGCAGGTAGCGCCGCACCGGCTGATTACATTTGCCGGTCGGGACAAGCCTTGTGCGAGGCGGGAGCTGAGCTGTTACTGATCCCGTGTAACACCTCCCACTATTATTATCCGCTGATACGGCAGCGGATGCCCGTTCCCGTTATCCATATGATTGAGGAAACCGCTAAGGTGTGTGCTGCCGCAGGCTATCGCACCGTCGGCGTTTTGGCGACAACGGGAACGTGCTCTACCCGTGTATTTGATACGGCACTTCATACCGTAGGCGTCGAGGTGGTGTACCCCTCGGCAGAGGGGCAGCAGGTGGTGATGTCGGTGATCTACGATCAGGTCAAGGCCGGCCGCCCCATTGATACCGCGCCTCTCAAACCGTTTTTGGACGAGATGGCGTACGCCGGAGCCGAAGCGTTTATTTTGGGTTGCACCGAGCTGCCGCTGGCATTGCACAGCGGCGACTATGGGTATACGTATATTGATACACTGGACGTGTTGGCCAAAAGCGCGATTACGTGCGCAGGCTATTGCTTGAAATAAGGGGGCGGCGTGTATGGCTACCGTACATATGATTTGCGGCAAATACTACGATTTTGATAAATGCGAATGTACCGTGGGTGGTATCCAGACCTATATGTCGGCATTGATTCCGGTCGTCACCTCGCTGGGTATGAAAACCGTTATTTATCAAAACGGGGCTCGAGATGAAACAACGACGCTGGGTGATACGGTGATCCGTGCCGTGAAAGCGGAGCGCGGCTGGAAGGATCTGAAAAAGGTGCGCGCCTCGCTGAAGGCTTGTATGCAACAGTTCAATGATACGGAGGATATCCTCATTTTTACGACGGATAACCGCATCGTGAAAAACACAGTATCCCGCAGCATCGCCATACAGCACGGTATCTGCTGGGATATGCCGGTGCATACGAACTGGAGTCCGGCGCTGAACAGCTTGTACGCGTTCAGCAAGGCGCGGCTGGCGCACCGCGTCATCGCGCGGCTCAGTCGGGTCAGCCGCGTGGTGTGTGTCGATCACAATTTCCCCAACTGGATGCGCGCTTCCTCGGCGTACGAGGCGGTGCCGCTCAGCGTGGTGCCGAATTTCACCAAGATCGTACCGCTCAATAAGAAGCCGACCGACCGAGTGAATATCATCTTTGCCAGACGGTTTGAGAAGTATCGTGGCACGCGCGTGTTCGCCGGGGCGATCCAACGGGTACTGGATACCTATCCGAACGTCTACGTCACGGTGGCCGGCACCGGCCCCGACGAGAAATTTTTGAAAACCACGCTGGAAAAGTACGGCGAGCGGGTGCGCTTTATCACGTATAAGAGCGGCGAAAGTCTGACGATCCACGCCGATCAGCATATCGCCGTGGTGCCGACGGTCGGCTCCGAGGGCACCTCGCTGTCACTGCTGGAGGCGATGTCATCGCAGTGCGCCGTGATCTGTACCGACGTGGGAGGTATGTCCAATATCGTGCTGGACGGCTTTAACGGCTTGTTTACCCGTCCGACAGCGGAGTCGCTGCACGAGAAACTTGCGCTGCTGATCGAGGACGAAGCGTTGCGCGGCAAGCTGGCGGAGAACGCCTATACCACCGTCAAGGACGCCTTTTCCTATGAGGTTTGGCAGGAGCGATGGAAACAAATTCTGAAAGATACTGCCGGTAAATAACGGGAGAAGAAGCTATGAGTATCAAACGTGCTGTGAAAAAGCTGTTGACAGTGTTCCCGCACCTGAAAAGCCGTTTGCTGTTTTGCACACAGCGGGTGCGCTATCCTAAAAACGCCGATATCAAGGGCCGTATCCGCTTGGTCAACCGCGGCACGGTGACGATCGGTGACGGTTGCACCATCAACGGGAAGAACAAGTATAATCCCATCGGCTGCGGCAACGGCTGTAATATGATTGCCGAGCGCGGTGCCGAGATCGTGATCGGTGAACGATTAGGGATGTCCAACGCGACTATCGTGTCCCGCTGCTCGGTGACGATCGGTGATCGGGTGCTGATCGGCGGCGGCGTCAAGATCTACGATACGGATTTTCATTCGCTGGATCATCGCTATCGCGGTACGCCCGAGGATAAAGCCCACGCCGCGTGCCGCCCGGTGGTGATCGGTGACGACGTGTTTATCGGCGCTGACTCTTTCATCCTGAAAGGCGTGCACGTCGGTGACCGCGCGGTCATCGGCTGCGGCTCGGTCGTGACCAAGGACGTACCGGCCGATGAGGTGTGGGTCGGCAACCCGGCGCGGTGTGTGAGAAAGAAAACGGAGGGAACCGTATGAACGTGGAGCGTCTGGTCAGTGTTATTATGCCGGTATATAAATCGGAAGCGTACATTCGTCAGGCGATCTTGAGTGTTGTCAACCAAACGTATCCACATATCGAACTGTTGTGCATTAATGACGCCACCCCTGACGCCTCCTTTGACGTTTGCAAGGAGCTGCAAAAGGAGTACCCCAATATCGTATTATTGGAAAACAAAGAAAACCGCGGTCAGGAGTATACACGAAATCGTGGTTTGGAGGAAGCGCACGGCGAGTATCTTCTGTTTTTGGATTCGGACGATGAATTGGCAAGTGACACCGTAGAACGGTTGGTCACCGTAGCAGAACGGCAGGCGGCCGATGTGGTGTTGTTCAACTATGCGAACGTAGTGAAAGGTGAAGAACTTCCGGTATCGGTCGGTACAATGGAAAACGGTGTGTATACCGCCTCGCAGTTTGCCGCATTGTTACTGACACAAGTGGGTATCGGCGTTATCAGCTGTATAGGTAACAAGCTGTACCGCACCGACCGCATCCGCAAAAAAGCATTGCGGTTTAATCGGAAATATCGGTTTAATGAAGACGGCGCGTTTTTTTTGAATTACATAGCGGATGCACAGACGGTATGCTTTGTGAATGAACCGTTTTATAAATATCTGATCCGCGACTGTGATTCCACGATGTCCAGCTATCGTCCGCAGATGTTTTCCACCATCGCGAAAGCACGCGAGCTTATCAAGGAGATTTGTATCAAGAATAAGGCGTGGGGTGAGGAACAGCAGGTCGCCTATTACCGTGAAATGCTGGGTCTGATGCTCAACAGCCTGATTAACGAAGTCAAATTCGGGGATAAGGCCTCGTTTAAGGCAGCGGTGTGCACCGTTCGGCAGTACGAGGATTTTGAAGGGACGGTGGATTGCTTAAAAAAACGCAATGCCCTGTCCTTAGTCAGAAAAATTGCGGTATATTTGTTAGAGCGGAATCAGGTGCTTTTATTGCGTATGCTGGTAAAGTTTTGGTACAGAAAACAAAGGTAAAGGAGACGGGAAATGATGAATCCCGCTATCGTGGCAGTAGGATATAATCGGCCGGACGATCTTGAGCGGTTGCTCACCTCGGTCAACAACGCGGCATACGATTCCGATGATATTCCGTTGGTTATCAGCTTGGATAAGGCCGCTAATGAAGCGGACGTTCTGGCGGTCGCCGAGGCGTTCGAGTGGAAGCACGGCGAAAAGATCATCCGCACGTTCCCCGAGCGGCAGGGCTTGCGCCGCCACGTTCTGCAATGCGGCGATCTGAGCGAAAAGTACGGATCCGTTATTATTTTGGAGGACGATCTGCTGGTATCCCCGATGTTTTACAAGTATGTGCTGCAGGCATTGGATTTCTATAAAGATCGGCAGGAGATTGCCGGTGTGTCGTTGTACAGCCACGAATGGAATGGATATGCCCGCAAGCACTTCCGTCCCATTGTGGATCAATACGATGCCTTTTTGGGGCAGATCGGCGTTTCCTGGGGGCAGTGCTGGACGGCGAATGCGTGGAGCCGCTTCCGCGCGTGGTATGCCGAGCATGAGGACAAGCTGGAGGAAAATTTCGACGTTCCCTACAGTATCAACAAATGGTCGAGCCATTCGTGGGGAAAATATTTTACGTTTTATATAGTGGAAAAAGATTTGTATTATGTGATGCCGCGGACGTCACTGTCCACCAATTATTCCGACGTCGGTCAGCACGCGGCGATGGCGGATAACGTGTATCAGGTGCGGCTGCTACAGGCAACGGATATGCAATACCGTTTCCCGCAGCCGGAGGAGGCCCTGCGCTATGATATCTTCTTTGAAAATATGACGCTGGCGGAGCACTTTCCCGAGGAGCTTCGCCGGGACGGCCTTTGCATCGACCTGATCGGCCTGGAGCGTGTGCAGCTCCGGCAGCGGTATCTGCTGTCCACCCGACGGCTGCCGTATGCGGTTATCAAGAGCTACGGCTTGCAACTGCGTCCCGCCGAGATGAACGTGTGGCAGGATATCCCCGGCGACGATATTTTTCTGTACGATACGCACACCCCGGCCAAAGCACCGGCTGACAACCGTTTCCGCGTATTCCGGTACGAGATACGCGGATTCAGCGTCAAGGAGATATGGTATTATGCCACTCGGCTGCTGAAGCTGTCGCTCAGTACCCACCTGGCCGCACGGTTGAGAAAGAGGTAACAGACAAGGGTGATAACTATGAGTGAGAAAAAAGGTTTGCTCAGTAATCTATCTTGGAAATTTGCCGAGCGAATCGCAGCGCAGCTGGTCACCTTTGTGGTGTCTATCGTGTTGGCGCGTGTGCTGGATCCGTCGCACTATGGACTGATCTCCATCGTTACCATTTTCATCACGCTGGCTAATACGTTGGTAGTCGGCGGGTTTGGCAATGCGCTGATTCAAAAGAAAAACGCGGATGCGCTGGATTTTTCGTCGGTGCTGTATTTCAACGTCGCCTTTTCCGTGGTTCTGTATATGATCTTGTTCGTTGCGGCTCCGTTTATCGCCGCGTTTTACGGCGAGGGCTACGAGCTGCTGACCCCAGTGTTGCGTGTGCTGGGCTTGCGAATCATCGTGGCGGGTGTCAATTCCGTACAGCAGGCGTACGTGTCCAAGAAAATGATCTTCCGCAAGTTCTTTTGGGCCACGCTGGCGGGGACGGTCGTTTCTGCTGTCGTGGGTATTGCGATGGCCTACAGCGGCTGCGGCGTCTGGTCGCTGGTGGCGCAGTATCTCACCAACACGACGGTCGGCACCGTCACACTGGCCATCTCCCTGCGGAAACGCCCCCTGCTGCGGTTTTCCTTCGCGCGGGTCAAGGGGCTGATGGGCTACGGCTTCCGTATCCTCGGTACCAGCTTGCTCATTACGGGCTTTGAGGAGCTGCGAGCACTGATCATCGGCAAGCTGTATTCCTCGCAGGATCTGGCGTTTTTTGACAAGGGTAAGCAATTCCCGAGCTTGGTGGTCACCAACATCAACAGCTCGATCGGTGCGGTACTGTTTCCGAAAATGGCAAACGAGCAGGATGACCTTGAGCGCGTTAAAGCCACCGCGCGCCGCTCCATCCGTTTCAGCTCGTTTGTGATGGCCCCCTTGATGCTGGGGCTGGCGGCGGTGGCCGAGCCGTTCGTTCGATTGCTGCTGACCGAAAAATGGCTGCCGTGCGTACCGCTTCTGCAGGTGTTTTGTATATTTTATCTTTTTCAGCCAATCCATACCGCCAATATGCAGGCGATCAAGGCGGTCGGCCGCAGTGACGTTTATTTATGGGTCGAGGTCATCAAAAAGGTCATCGAGCTGGGCACGCTGGCGGCTGTGATGTGGATCAGCGTGGACGCCATCGCCGTGAGTATGGCGGTGCTGGCAACAGCGTTTATTTTTGTCAATGCTTTCCCGAATAAAAAGCTGATTGGTTATTCCATCAAGGAACAGGTCCTCGATATCTTGCCGGCACTCGGTGCGGCATTGACTATGGCGGTATGTGTGTATCTGTTGGGTGTACTGTTGCCGATCGGTGACCTGCCGTTGCTGATCGTGCAGGTGGTCGTCGGTGCGGCGTTGTATATCGGCTTGTCGGTCTTGATCAAAAGCAAAGAACTCACGCTGGTTCTGAACGTTATCAAAGGTAAATTAAAAGGCAGAAAACAAGCGGCGTAACAGCCAAAAGGAGCCACTGCTATGACCAATCTGACATCGTTATTTTTATCGCAATCGTATAGGGACACGTGGGATGACTACAACCGCTCGCTGACCAAGAGCGGCTTCGCGTGCTGGGACTACGTGGTGCTGACTGCGTCCAACGAGCAGCAGGCGGCGGGTTTTCGCGCGCAGCTGGAGGAGCGCCGTGCGGCGGGCTTTTTGCCCGCGCACACACGGTTCGCCGTGGTGCCGGATCGCGACGGCAAGCGCGTCGGCAGCGGCGGCGCGACGTTGGGCGTGCTGCGCTATCTGGCCGAGCAGCTCGGCAGTGACGATTTCAGCGGTCTGCGTATTCTGGTCATCCACTCCGGCGGTGACAGCAAGCGCGTGCCGCAGTACAGTGCGCTGGGCAAGCTGTTTTCACCCGTCCCGCACGAGCTGCCGAACGGACGCGCGTCCACCTTGTTCGATGAGCTGCTCATCGGTATGAGCTCCGTCCCCGCGCGTATCCGTGAGGGAATGCTGCTGCTGTCCGGCGACGTGCTGCTGCTGTTCAACCCCTTGCAGATCGACTACAGCGGCAACGGCGCGGCGGTCGTCTCCTTTAAGGAGGACGTACAGACCGGTAAAAACCACGGCGTGTTCCGCAAGGGCGCGGACGGTAACGTATGCGAATTTCTGCACAAGCAGACCGTCGAATCGCTGACGGCGCGCGGCGCGGTCAACGAGCAGGGCTGTGTGGATATCGACACCGGCGCGGTGATCTTCTCGGCGGCGATGCTGCGCTCGCTCTACAGCCTGATCTCCACCGACGGTGACTTGGATGCCGATAAATACGATGCCTTTGTCAACGACACGGTGCGCCTGTCGCTGTACGGCGATTTCCTGTACCCGCTGGCGACCGACTCCACACTGGAGCAATTCTATCAAGAAAAACCCGAGGGCACATACGGCGAGGCCCTGACCGCCGCGCGCACCGCCGTCTGGCAGGCTCTGCGGCCGTATCGGATGAAGCTGTTGCGATTGGCCCCGGCCAAATTCATCCACTTCGGCACCACCCGCGAGATCCTCGCCCTGATGAGCGGCGGCGTTGACGGCTACCGCGACCTCGGCTGGGAACGGCACGTCAACAGCAGTATCAGCAAGGCGGCCGCCGGCTACAACAGCGTGCTGTCCGACCGTGCGGCTGTGGGCGAGGGCGTGTATCTGGAGGTCTCCTACGTACACCACGGTGCCACGGTGGGGGATAACACAGTGCTGTCCTACATTGATATCCACGACGAGACCGTCCCGTCCGACGTGGTATTGCACGGTCTGAAACAGAAAGACGGCAAATTCGTCGCGCGTATCTACGGCACGGGCGATAATCCCAAGGCGGATCGTCTGTTCGGCGAGCCGCTGGTGGCGTTTGCACGGAAGAACGGTGTTCGTGAGGACGAGCTGTGGGAGACGGCGGAGCATACGCTGTGGTCGGCCAAGCTGTATCCTGTGTGCGCTACCGTCCGTGAGGCGGTGGCCTCCGCACTGAACGTGTACGCGATGGCGCACGGAAACGGCGACGTCGCGGCGTGGAAGGCCGCGATGCGTAAATCGTTGTGCGCCGGCTTTAACGACGCCGATCCCGATGCCATCATCGCGTGGAACCGGCGGATGCAGGAGCTGGTGCATATGGACGGTATCGCCAAGCTCATTCGTGCCGGCAAACCGGCGCGGGAGGCGGCGGCGCAGTTGCGGGCGAATACCCTGACCCCCATCCAGCGGCGATGGCTGGACAAACATCTGGAAACGGCGGATTTCGGTGAGGCGATGCGCCTCAATTACTATATCGGTATGGCCCTTGGCGGCGCCGAGGGCGACGCGTACCTTGCCGAATGCTTTAAAACCATTCAGACCACGATCCTGAAAGCGACGCTGGATAATTTGCAATTCAATGAAACCTGTACGATCGCCATGGAGCGGCACACCGTCAAGCTGCCGCTGCGTGTCAACTGGGGCGGCGGCTGGTCGGATACCCCGCCGTACTGCATTGAAAACGGCGGCACAGTGCTGAATGCGGCAATCCTGCTCGGCGGGGATAAGCCCGTTGCGGTCACGCTGGAGCGTATCGACGAGCACAAGATCGTGTTCGACAGCCGCGATATGGACGTGCACGGCGAGTTCGATACCATCGCGCCGCTGCAAAGGACGGGCGACCCGTACGACCCGTTCGCCCTGCAAAAGGCGTGCCTCTTAGCGTGCGGCATCCTGCCCAAGGAGGGTGGCGATCTGGAGACCATTCTAACGCGCCTCGGCGGCGGCTTCGTGATGCACAGCGAGGTCACCAACGTGCCCAAGGGCAGCGGTCTCGGCACCAGCTCGATTTTGTCGGCGGCGTGCGTAAAAGCCGTGTTTGAGTTTATGGGTATCCCGCATACCGAGGACGATCTGTACGGCCACGTGCTGTGTATGGAGCAAATTATGTCCACGGGCGGCGGCTGGCAGGATCAGGTTGGCGGCGTGACCGACGGTGTAAAGTATATCACCAGCCGTCCGGCACTGTATCAGCAGATGAAGGTACAGCACGTGGAGCTGTCTGAGGAAACCAAGCGTGAGCTGGACGAACGGTTTGTGCTCATTTATACGGGCCAGCGCCGTCTGGCACGCAACCTGCTGCGTGACGTGGTGGGGCGGTACGTCGGCAACGAGCCGGATTCGCTGTACGCGCTGAACGAGGTGCAGAAGATGGCGGCACTGATGCGGTTTGAGCTGGAGCGCGGCAACGTGGACGAGTTTGCGCGACAGATGAATCGCCATTGGGAGCTGTCCAATATGGTGGACAGCGGCAGCACCAACACGCTGATCGACCAGATCTTCAGCAGTATCGAGGATCTGATCGACGGTAAGATGATCTGCGGTGCCGGCGGGGGCGGGTTCCTGCAGGCGATCCTCAAAAAGGGTGTCGGCAAGGGCGATGTTCATAAGCGGTTGAAAGCAGTATTTCAGGACAATCCCGTTGACGTATGGGATTGTGCGCTGGTGTGGTAATATTAGAAGTTGAACGGAGGTTTTGGTATGCTTAACAATATCAGTAAACTGTTGACAGGTGACGTTTTGAAGGCGCTGTGCGATATGGGTCACGGCGATACGCTGGTGCTGGCCGACGGCAACTTTCCCGCCGAGGCGTACGCCAAGGAAACGGTGGTGGGGCGTGTGATCCATTGCCCGGGTGTGAACACTAACGCTCTGCTGGAGGCGATATTGCCGCTGTTCCCGCTGGACGTGGAGTACACGGACGAGCCGATCTGCGTGATGGAGCTGACCGACGGCGACAAAGAACGCGGAATGCCCACACCGGTCGTGTGGGCGGATTTTGAGCGGACGCTTGCCACCGAGTACGTGGGCATCACGCTCGGCCGACTGGAGCGGTACGAATTTTACGAGGCGGCGAAGCGCTCCTACGCGATCATCCAGACCGGCGAGGAACGGCAATACGGCAATCTGCTGCTGGCTAAAGGCTGTCTGTAAAACAACGCCCCCCGTTTGGGTGCGCTCCGTAAGCAAATTAACGATATCGCATACCAACCGTTTGGTATGCGATATCGTTCTGTCCATATGGTTAGGGAGCATCGGATGTTAGCGACAAAATCCTGTAAACGTATATAGACGGTTGAGTGTTAAAACGAATTGTGCTATAGTAATCTCCAAAGGCTTCGCCCAAACAACGCTTCGCGTTGCGGTTACGGTATAATTTTTTAGTTAGAATACAGAGAAAGGTGGATGCAACATAATGATAGTCAAGAAAAGCACGTCCGCCTTATCACCGGAAGAACGGCTGAAAAATGCTCTCGTCCCGGCAGATGAACAGCCGTATGAAGTGCCGGAGAATTGGTACTGGGCAACCATCGAAAGCGTAAACCATTACAAAAGGGGATCTATTGATCCCTCGAAAGAACCTCAAAAAGTATTTGAACTCTATAGCGTTCCAAGTAGTACGGACAACTACCCTGAAATAGTGTGTGGAGAAGAAATCGGATCATCAAAGCAAGCTGTTCAAAAAGGTGACGTTCTGCTCTGCAAGATTAACCCTCGCATAAACCGCGTGTGGAAAGTTTCCAAGCACACCGAAAACACCTTGCTTGCATCTTCTGAATGGATTATTGTTCGCAATGAAATCATTAACACCGATTATTTAATGTGGTGTTTACAGAGCAAATATTTTAGGGAATATATGCTTTCCAACGTGTCTGGCGTAGGTGGATCGCTTATGCGTGCCCAACCAAAGTTTGTTCAAAAATATCCTATTCCCATTGCGCCTCTCGCCGAGCAGAAGCGCATTGTTGATACCATCGCAGATCTGTTCGCCGACCTTGATAAAGCGGCGGAGAACGTACAGCAAATTTTAGTTTCTGCTGAAGATAGGCGTGCTAACATTCTTCATCGTGCAGTTTCCGGTGAATTGACACGCGAATGGAGATCGACAAAGGGGTTATCTATTAAAGATTGGGATAATTGCTCTATTGACGATCTTTGCTCTTCGTTGAAATATGGCACCGCCAAGAAATCTCAAAAAAGCGGTCCGGTTGTCGTTCTTCGTATGGGAAATATGCAAGAGGGCGAAATTGACTGGACAGACTTGGCATATACAGACGATGCAGAAGATATTGCTAAATATCATCTTGAACCCGGCGACGTGTTATTCAATCGAACTAACAGCGCAACTCACGTTGGAAAAACATCCATATACCGTGGTGAATATCCGGCAATTTATGCGGGCTATTTAATTAAATTGGATTACGACCATTCACGTGTGATTGGGAATTATTTGACCTATGCACTTAATACTCCAACAGCAAGAGAATACTGTCAATCAGTTAAAACTGACGGTGTTAATCAGTCCAATATAAATGCGCGCAAGATTGGAGCTTTTACGATCCCTCTACCTTCGATAGAAGAACAGGCCGAAATCGTCCGTATTCTCGATGAACTGCTTGCCGATGAACAGCGCATCAAAGAAGCGGCGGAAGAAACCCTCGCAAAGATCGACCTTATGAAAAAATCCATCCTTGCCGATGCCTTCCGCGGCAAGCTGGGCACAAACGATCCCACCGATGAGCCCGCCACCGAACTCTTAAAACAAATACTTACGTAACAAAACACCACGCTGTAATACAAATTCGGTAATACAGCGTGGTGTTTGTCTTTTAATAATCGCTTCCTGACACAGCGTCTCCCTTTGGTGGTCGTTGTTTTACGGTATATCCACTGTCAGACGGTGTGGAGCCTTTTGCTGCGCCGGCTTAAAGACTGCTCCTGCGGTCGGATGCCTGAGATGAGCTATGCGTCGTCTGACACGGTGCGCGGCGGCGTTGCCGATGCCTACTTTTTTGTCGCCCGATTTTTTAAAAATTCTTCCAAATCCCTATTGACAAGGGCGGATAACGGTGCTATAATTCAAATCACCTACTAAAACAGTAGGTAAAAAGAGGTGCTGTTATGAAGCCCCGTTTTGAAGAACTGGTACGAGCCAACTTTCGTTTCGGACGAATGTGCTGTCGTTGTTGTCCGTCAACCGATCACGTTTTATAAACGAAAGGAACTTGCTTTATGTCAGAATATAAATTTGAGACCTTACAGCTTCACGTGGGGCAGGAGAGCGCCGATCCGGCCACGGATGCCCGTGCGGTACCGATTTACGCGACGACCTCGTACGTATTCCGCGATTGCGCACACGCTGCCGCCCGCTTCGGTCTGGCGGATGCCGGCAACGTCTACGGCCGCCTGACCAATTCCACGCAGGAGGTGTTTGAAAAGCGCATCGCCGCGCTGGAGGGCGGTGTTGCGGCGCTGGCTCTCGCCTCGGGCGCCGCAGCCATCACCTACACGCTGCAGGCCCTGGGTCAGAACGGCGGTCACGTCGTCGCCCAGAAGACCATCTACGGAGGCAGCTACAACCTGCTGGCACATACCCTGCCGAGCTTCGGCATCACCGCCGACTTCGTCAACGTCCACAACCTCGCCGAGGTCGAGGCGGCTATTCAGGCGGATACCCGCGCGATCTATATCGAGACGCTGGGCAACCCCAACAGCGATATCGCCGACGTGGACGCGCTGGCCGAGCTCGCACACCGTCACGGTCTGCCGCTGGTGGTGGATAACACCTTCGGTACGCCGTATCTGTTCCGCCCCATCGAGCACGGCGCGGATATCGTCGTCCACTCCGCCACCAAGTTCATCGGCGGTCACGGTATCACGCTCGGCGGCGTTATCGTAGATTCCGGCAGGTTCGACTGGGCGGCCTCGGGCAAGTACCCGGCCATCGCCGAGCCGAATCCCAGCTATCACGGTGTATCCTTTGTGAAGGCCGTCGGCCCCGCCGCGTTCGTCACCTACGTTCGCGCCGTGCTGCTGCGCGATACCGGTGCCACGCTGTCGCCCTTTGCCGCGTTTCTGCTGTTGCAGGGCACCGAAACGCTGTCCCTGCGCTTGGAGCGCCACGCGGAAAACGCCGCCCGGGTGGTCGCATTCCTGCAAAATCACCCGCAGGTGGAAAAGGTCAACCACCCGTCGCTGCCGTCGCATCCGCAGCACGCGCTGTATCAGCGGTATTTCCCGAACGGCGGCGCGTCCATCTTCACCTTTGAGATCAAGGGCGGGATCAAGGAGGCTCATAAGTTTATCGACAGCCTTCAGATCTTCTCGCTGCTTGCGAACGTCGCGGACGTGAAGAGCCTGGTCATCCACCCCGCCACCACCACGCACAGCCAGCTGTCGGAGGAGGAGCTGCGTGAGCAGGATATCAAGCCGAACACCATCCGTCTGTCCATCGGTACGGAGCATATCGACGATATCCTCGCCGATCTAAAGCGCGGCTTTGACGCGGTAAAGGAGGGCTGAGCCATGGCACGCATTTATACCTCGGCCGATCAGCTGATCGGCAAGACCCCGTTGCTGGAGCTGACACACGTTGAAAAGCAGTACGGTCTGAAAGCGCGTATCCTCGCCAAGCTGGAATACTTCAACCCCGCCGGGTCGGTCAAGGATCGCATCGCCAAGGCGATGATCGACGATGCCGAGACCGCCGGACGGCTGAAGCCCGGCTCGGTCGTCATCGAGCCTACCAGCGGCAACACCGGCATCGGGTTGGCGGCGATCGCCGCCGCTCGGGGCTACCGCATCCTCATCGTGATGCCGGAGACGATGTCGGTCGAACGCCGTAGCCTGATGAAGGCCTACGGCGCCGAGCTGGTGCTCACCGAGGGTGCCAAAGGTATGAAGGGGGCTATCGCCAAGGCCGAGGAGCTGGCCGCCGAGCTGCCGAACAGCTTTATCCCCGGCCAGTTCGTCAACCCCGCCAACCCGCAGACCCACCGCGAGACCACCGGCCCCGAGATCTATGAGGACACCGACGGTCGGGTGGATATCTTCGTCGCGGGTGTCGGCACCGGCGGCACGGTGACGGGTGTCGGCGAGTATCTGAAATCGCAAAACCCCGCCGTCCGCGTGGTTGCGGTCGAGCCGGCCTCGTCGGCGGCGCTGTCCACCGGAGTGGCGGGTGCGCATAAAATTCAAGGCATCGGCGCAGGCTTTGTGCCGGATGTGCTCAACACCGATATTTACGACGAGATCATCACCGTCGAAAACGACGATGCGTTCGCCACCGGGAGGTTGATCGGCCGTAGCGAGGGCGTGCTGGTCGGTATCTCCTCGGGTGCCGCCGCGCACGCTGCCATCGAGCTGGCCCGCCGCCCCGAAAACGAGGGCAAGACCATCGTCGTCCTGCTCCCGGATACCGGTGATCGGTATTTGTCCACCCCGCTGTTTGCAGAATAACCTATGGTCGGCATCGGGAACGATGTCGGCTTTTTTTAAGGAGAATTGTATGATCTATCTGGATAACGCCGCGACCACCAAAATGAGCGCTGTCGCCATCGAGGCGATGTACCCGTATATGGCGAAGCTCTACGGCAACCCGTCCAGCCTGCATTCCGCAGGTCAGCGTGCGAACGAGGCGCTGATCTCCGCCCGCAGGCGTATCGCGGCGCGGCTGGGCTGTGACGCACACGAGCTCATCTTTACCTCGGGCGGCAGTGAGGCGGATAATCAGGCTCTCGTGTCTGCTGCCCGCCTCGGGGAGCGAAGAGGCAAACGGCATATCGTCTCCACCGCCTTTGAGCACCACGCCGTGCTGCACACGCTGGAGAAGCTGCGCGGCGAGGGCTTTGAGATCACGCTGCTGGACGTTCACGAAAACGGTATCGTGCTGCCCGAGCAGGTAGCGGAGGCGATCCGCCCCGATACCTGCCTCGTCACGGTGATGTATGCGAATAACGAGATCGGGACCGTGCAGCCTATCGCCGAGATCGGACGACTCTGCCGCGAACGCGGCGTGCTGTTCCATACCGACGCCGTGCAGGCGGTGGGGTGCCTGCCGATCGACGTGCGGGAGCAGAATATAGATATGCTCTCGCTGTCCGCCCACAAATTCCACGGCCCTAAGGGTGTCGGCGTGCTGTACGCCCGCCGTGGTATCCGCCTGACGGGGCTCATCGAGGGCGGTGCGCAGGAGCGCGGCAAACGCGCGGGCACCGAGAACGTCCCCGCTGTTATGGGTATGGCGGCGGCACTGGAGGAGACCTGCGCCGAGCGGGACGCGACCGCCGCCCGCCTGACCATTCTGCGGGATCGGCTGATAGCGGGACTCTCCCGCATCCCGCACGCTGTACTCAACGGCGATGCCGTGCGTCGGCTTCCCGGCAACGTCAGCTTCTGCTTCGAGGGCATTGAGGGCGAGTCGATGCTGCTGTTGTTGGACGACCGCGGCATCTGTGCCTCGTCCGGCTCGGCGTGTACGTCGGGGTCGCTGGATCCCAGCCACGTGCTGCTCAGCATCGGTCGTCCGCACGAGATCGCGCACGGCTCGTTGCGGCTGACACTGTCGCGCGAGACCACCGAGGCCGAGATCGACGAGACCGTCTCCGCCGTCACACAGGTCGTGTCCTACCTGCGCGGCATCTCACCCGTCTGGCGTGATCTGGAGATAGGTAACCAACGTTTTATGATTCCGTGAGGTGATAGTATGGCTTTGTACAGTGAAAAAGTGATGGAGCATTTCCGCAACCCCCGTAACGTCGGAGTCATTGAGAACGCCGACGGTGTCGGCGAGGTCGGCAACGCCAGATGCGGCGATATTATGAAAATCTATCTTAAGATCGAAAACGATACCGTCGCGGACGTAAAGTTCGAGACCTTCGGTTGCGCCGGCGCGATCGCGTCCAGCTCAATGGCGACCGAGCTTATCAAAGGCAAACCGGTGGCCGAGGCGCTCAGCCTCACCAATCAGGCCGTGGTCGAGGCGCTGGACGGCCTGCCCGCCCACAAGCTGCATTGCTCGGTGCTCGCCGAGGAAGCGATCAAAAAGGCGTTGCAGGACTATTACGAACGGCACGGCATCGCCTACGATCACGCCGCGTTTCCGGATTGTGAGCGCTGCGTGCACTGCTGCGACCGTCCGTAAAAGCCGCTTGATTTACCTACCGCTGTGTGGTATGATTAAAGAAAAAACGGGGGACACCGACTTATGATGATCTCGACCCGAGGCCGCTACGCCCTGCGCGTGCTGCTGGATCTCGCACAAAACCAGACCGACGGCTATATCCCGATGAAGGAGGTCGCCCAGCGGCAGGAGCTGTCGCTGAAATATATCGAGCGTATTATGCCGGTCCTCTCCAAAAACAACTACGTCGAGGGCGTTCACGGGAAGGGTGGCGGCTACCGTCTGTCGCGCGAGGCGAAGGATTACACGGTGGG
Source organism: uncultured Eubacteriales bacterium (assembly GCA_964470515.1). Lineage (GTDB taxonomy): Bacteria > Bacillota > Clostridia > Oscillospirales > Acutalibacteraceae > RGIG3009. The sequence goes on from CAYYDD010000006.1 coordinate 28,792, forward strand.
GGAGATACTCCGGCTGGCGGAGGGCGATCTGGCTCCCGTTGCGTGTCTGGGGTGCGATGCCTCCCCCTGTGACCGCGCCGCCGGGTGCCCGACTCTGCCGATGTGGAGCGAGTTTTATAAGCTGGTCAACGACTACTTCGACGGCATCACCCTCGCCGATCTGATCACGCAGATGAATGCCGAAATCGCCGCCGAGAAAGAACGGCTAAAGGCAGAGCAGCCGGCATAAAAGTACACGGCGGTAAGGAAGAAAATCCTTACCGCCGTACTTTTGTTGAAAAAGATATTATTTTATGGTATGCTTGTGCTACAATAGGGACAAAAAATAATCGGAGCGGTCGCTCCGATTATTTTTAATTACGAGGCCCCATAAATTTATCGCCGTTAAGATGTATCATATGATCGGGCATATCTGATAGCCAAACTTCTGTTTCCCAAGCAAGTTCTTCAGCAAACTTTTTGAAGGTCTTAACGTCTGGAAATGCGGTCACATAGATTTTACCGCTTTTAACATTTTTAGTCATTTCCTCGATCTCAAAGATTCTTTTAGGTGACATAGGACCAACGGATGTGACTGATTCGATGAAATATATCCAATCATTATCTTCGCGATATAAAACCACATCCGGCATTTTATCGTGTAGAGTAATCTCAAAACCAAGTGATGCGAGTTTATCTGCATTTTTAACAAGGTCTTTTTCGGTTGTATCACCGACATAAAGACATTCACTGTTAGGGGCAAATCGGGGAGCAAACTCCTCAATGATTGCTTTTTGTAATTCGTTATGAGCACCAGGAGAGAATGTGAAATCTGCTCCGTTAATTCTAACAGGCATCTTTTCCATCTGCTTTTTAGATGAATACATATCAATCAAACTTTCGTGGTTTGCTTTGAACCGTGTCAATTTTGCATCCCATTCCGCTGTACCAAAACTATGAATAAGGGTTAAAGTTTCCTCGGTAATACGATAACGGTAATTAGGCGAGTTCGTTGCCTTTCCGTTATCTTCGGTAAGGGCAGCATTGCGGAATTGATGCATTGCTTGTTTGCGGAATGTTTCTCTGCTATTCTCTGCATATGTAACATCATAGGATATTTTGGTGAATTGCAAAATATCGTGAATACGAATCCAATCATTTGTTGCATTGCTCCAAGCGGTAGTAGGGGCAACATTCAGCATTGCCAAAAGAGAATAACAACATAAATCCGCTTGTTGTCTTTCTGGCATACCTAATGCGATTAGTATTTTTCTTGCATCATCTAACTTACCCATTTATAAGCACTCCTAAAATATTATCACAAGCATCAACAGACAAATCACCTGCATCCATAAGCGCAGAACCAAGTTTTTCAATCTCATCCAATGTGGGAATGGGCATAGAGTTGACCTCGGTTGAGTTTACCTGTGTTGAGCCATTCAAAATTCTATAATACTGGTCATATATTGTAGAATTAAAAATCACAAATAGTCCATAAACCTGTTTTTCGCTCATATCAAAATTTATACCTTCAATAAAATTCAATTTGTTTTGGGTGCTAATACGGTCATATTCCGGCAGACTATCGAAAAGATAAACACCACACTGCAATCGACGTTTTTCCTCTTTGGCAGTAAATCGTTTTACCAAAAGATAGTTTTTATTTCGCTGTATTAAACCTGATTTTTCAGTGGTGATGTATTGAAAATCTTTCTCGATAGGAAAAACAACCCGACCGTTTTTAATGTGCTGTGAATAAAGCAACGGGACAGAGTTCTCCGTTGGTTGGCTTTTTAAATACTCTTTACTGCGAAAATCAACGGTTATGCCAGTTCGCATTTTCAATCCTAATGATGGCAATGTATCGTGCCACCTATTCAAGCACTGTAACACTTGCAGATCATCCTCTGTTGTTACAAGATATACATACTTTTCTTCCCCCACAACAACAGATGAATATGGTATCTCAATTGTGCTGATGTTGTTAAAATCTCTATTTGAATTTGAGCAAGTGATTTTAATGTTTTCTTTTATTGCTGATTTATCAACTTTAATGATAATAGTTTCTTGTAAAACTTTTTCGTTTTCAAAAACTTTATCTCTGCTAACAAAGAGGTGAATGTGTTTCAACGTGCCGACATCTAAAAGATAATCTCTAAACCGTTGAAAATATGCACCGGAAGTCCAAGAACGAGGGATAATAAAAACCATTTCACCGTCTGTATCCAAATTAAACAGTCCCATTGCAGTAAAAAGAAAATACAGGTTTGGAGCTCCATAGCATATGCTCGGCATACTCATAGCCTCAACAGCATCTTTCATTATTTTTTTATACGGTGGGTTGCAAATGATCCAATCATATTTTGGTGGGTTTTCGTTTGCCATAATATTTTGGTTAAAGTCATCGCTTTGTGATGTTATATAGTTGTCCTCTATTATTTGAAAATCCAATGGAATTTTTGAATTTGATTTTAAATAATTGAGATTGTTTTTTAATAATGGCAAAACATCAAAACTTGTTTCGTAGCAAGTTATTGATATTTGTTTTATGCGATTTTCATTTTGCAATCGTTCTACAACAGCAGCAGTGAGAATGCCGGAACCTGCGCCCGGATCAAGAATTGTTATCTTACTTTTTTGAGGCGCAACAAACAATGATGCCATATACTGAGCAGTTTCAGTAGATGTAAAAAATTGACCGATGCTTTTTCTTTTTGATTTAGGCATTTCTTCAAGATATTTAAGAGAATTTTGAAAAACAGTTTCCGTCAAAGAAATAAACATTGTTTGTCACCTCCTTACCGTGATTCAAATTAAGTATAACATAATTAACCGCTTCATTCAAGGTTTAAAAATCAAATCTTTGAGGTAAGGCAGGAATAGCCATCATACTTTCGGCGGTTTTACTGCTTAAAAACAAAGTTTCTAACGGCATTTTCACTTGTATGATTTTCAGTTCTGTGGTATGATTATTGTCATACCACAGTTTTTTGTGTTACGGTTTGACACAAGCATATAATAACCTCACGGCGTGACCGAAATCGGAGATTTCGACGCCTGAGAGAACGTTGAACCATAACCTTCAAAGGCTTTGCCTTTGAGGGCTTCGCCCAAACAACGCTTCGCGTTGCGGTTATGGTATAATCAATTCGATAAAGTTAAGTGTGAACGGGGGCGTAACGATGGAGTTAAGAGATTTGATGAACAAGCCACTGCCGCAAATGCCCTCTGAAATAATGGGTGAATTAAGCAAAAATGCGATCACCCGAACTTCTTTTGAAAACAAAAATGATATATTGTCCTCCGCCGAGTTACAGTCTGAAGTTGGATATGCAAAAATGGATGACGGTACTTATCTTGTATCCATGATTTGTCCTATGCCCGAGATTACTACAGATATGATTGAATGGTGGTTCTGGTGGCACGCTCAAGACCGCCTACGGTACCAAGTGTGGTATCCCGGCGAGCACGTGAGCATCAAGTATCACAGGAAGAATAAAGCCTATTTTGAGCACCCTACAGTCCCGCCATTTGCCGCTAACACGCATTATCCGGTGGAGAGAATCGGTGGTATGAAAATGCCGCTCAGAATCGACTTTGTCACTCCCGAGAACTTTGGATTTTCACGGTCGATAATGAACGATAATCATATACCACTCATTGTCTGCGGTCACGTCAGCGCTTTTAACGGATTGGTAAAGCATACCGAAATGGTACATATATTTAAGCGAACCGAGGACGGTTTGTTTATGATCAGCAGATTTTGGCTTGGGAAAACGATGAAGTCAAAGCTCTTGCGTAAGTTTATCATTACCGAAAAGATGGCAAGAGGAATGGCGGAACATTGTTGGATCGAGTACCGCAACCTTCGTGAAATTCTCCCCATCTTGTATGCTGAATACAAATAAAGCTTAGCTTATCGAACAAACATCAAGAAACCGAGGGTGGTGAACCTAATATGGCTTCAAGTAAAGAGTATTTGGATTTTGTATTAGAACAACTATCCGAATTAGAAGAAATGACATACAGAGGAATGATGGGCGAATATATTCTCTACTATCGAGGAAAAATCGTTGGTGGAATATACGATGATCGATTGCTTGTAAAGCCTGTTAAATCCGCTGTTTCACTTATGCCAACCGCAACCCATGAACTGCCTTATGATGGAGCAAAAGAGATGCTGTTGGTTGATAATGTTGACAGTAAAGAGTTTCTCACTAAACTATTTGATGCAATGTATGATGAACTCCCTGCACCAAAGAAAAAGAAGTAAGGTAATTCCAATATGTCGAACTGATAGCAACAGCGAGTTGCTTGTGAATTTGAACCTCACGTATTATAATGATATGGAGGTGGTGATTCTATGGAAACAAATGTCTGTGATATGAATGAGGATTACATTCAGATGATGGAAAAGCGTTTGGATGTTAGTCGAATTAAACTTTAATATTGGAAGATGTGTGGTGTAAATCCCCTTTATAATATAGTCGTTTTTTGTGGGTGTCTGTTTTGCTCGGTGTGTCGAGTTTTTAACAAGTTTTCATGGTAATTCTGTTTGGACCGATGGCACAAACACCTATTATTCAAACGGTACCGACCAGTATATTCTCAACGGCGACACTTGGGAAGAAAAAACTTGGAATGGTTTAACAAGTTTTTATGGTGACTATGTCTGGACTGATGGCACAAACACCTATTATTCAGCCGGTACCACCCAGTATATTCTCAACGGCGACACTTGGGAAGCAAAAACTTGGAATGGTTTAACAAATTTTGACGGTTATCGTATTTGGACAGATGGCACAAACACATATTATTCAAACAAAACCGACCAGTACATACTCAAAGGCGACACATGGGAAACAAAAACTTGGAATAATTTAACAGGTTATTTTAGTGAAAGTTTTGCTAGTGGTGCTATTTGGACAGATGGCACAAACACCTATTATTCACTTTTTGGCGACAACTATGTACTCAATGGCGACACTTGGGAAGAGAAAACTTGGAATGGTTTAACAGATATTTTTGGTAATTCTGTTTGGACTGATGGCATAAACACCTATTATTCATACAGTGACGCCCAGTACGTACTCAATGGCGACACTTGGGAAGAGAAAACTTGGAATGGTTTAACAGATATTTTTGGTGAATTTGTCTGGACCGATGGTACAAATATCTATTATTCAAGAGGTTCTAACCAGTATGTACTCAATGGCAACACTTGGGAAAAGAAAACTTGGAACGGTTTAACAAGTTTTGATGGTTCTTATATTTGGACAGATGGCATAAACACCTATTATTCATACAAAACTAACCAGTATGTACTCAATGGCGACACTTGGGAAGAGAAAACTTGGAACAGTTTAACAAGTTTTGATGGTACTCAAATTTGGACTGATGGAACGAATTATTATTACTCGTATGGTTATACTCAATTTGTATTTTCATAACAAAAAAGATATGCAGAAAATTTCTGCATATCTTTTTTCATATCATCTGTAATTGCACCTGCTTATTCTGTGAAAAGATGTTGCGGATGCTTTCGTGTGAGTAGGGGGTTTGTTGTTGCTTTTCAATCATTTTGATAAATGTTGAAACAGTAATCGCAGAACCGCCAACACCTGTTTCATCTGCTATGCTCTTTATCTGGCTATCAATTTTAGGTGCTAAACCACCTGCCATGTAGGTAAAGAATCCGATGGGTAAAGTGGTACCGGAATATCTGCTGATATTACCGATGTAATTGACAACCATTCGGTTTCTGTGGTCGTTATTGATGGAATACTTGCTATATGCTTTATTATCAATAATAGCCTGATAACCTGCATCATCCGACAAAATCAAAACATCTGGTGTTTTGCCGATAGGTCCGACGTGCTTTGCAGTAAAGTGAAACAGGTTCTGGAATATATCTGTTGTCGCTTTTTCAAACTCTGTTGCATCTTCACGGCTGCGGAATGCCATTTCAAAGTATTCTGCCATAAAGGATTGTATGGCACCGTGTGGATAGAGTTTCTGCAAGGTGTCAGCAACTATGCTCTGTGAAAAACCTATCTCATCGGCTATTACATCAATAACATCAACGGTGATGGATGAGATGGGTTTTGTAAGCGATAATTTGATAAAGGCATTACGGATTTTGTTTTCAGCGATAACATTCGCCGTAATGGTCTTTGTTGCTAACAGGTTGCGGAGGTCTTTGCTATGTTTAGGGTCGCATCCGTATTTCCTTTGGAAATTCTCTTGCTGATTGTAGTTTGTCAGCATAGGAGCATTATTGTTGAGTATTTCTGCAACCTCACTCACGGCATCTGGTAGAATGGCAATTCTGCCATCTTCACGATAGATTAACTGGGTATATTCTAACCAGTTTATCATTGTGTTGGCAACATCTAAAAGGTTACGGAAAGCATAATCTTTGAGATTGGTGTCTGCTCTGTGAGGGCAGTATTTCTCAACAAAATCTGGTTCAAGTGAATTATCGCCGTATGAACGGAAAGCAAGGATTTTGTTGACAACATCCTCATAACATTTGTCGCTCTCGTTTTCTGCCTGTACGATGATAACCTTGCCGATTTCTTCCGTTGAAAGTGTTTCAATTCTGCTATCACTTAATAAGCGCAACAAAAACCGAAACGGTCTTATTTTGAAACGGCGGTTTACATCAACACCTCTGCTGATAGAAAACGGCGATGGAAATTGATATTTTAATACTTGATTTTTAAGGATTGCAACAGGTGGCTCACCGTTTAGAATTGCCTCACCTGCCAGTGTTAAGTGCATCTGGTTTGTTTCTTCGTGTATGAATAACAAACCAAGCGATTGAATCCAAGCACGGTATGTCCTTGCACCAGAACCGCTTGCATCTCGCCTTTCACCTATCCGCTTGATGCCTTTGCTCTCAAGCTCTTCTTCAAGTGAAAGGTGTGTTGTTCTCTGTCCTTCCCATTGTTGACCGAGCGATATGTCAGCAAAGATGGTAAGAATATCTGGAACACTATTCAGTTTTCGTTTTGGTCTTGTAACCCACCAGTAATTTATCATAAATCATCCACCTTTACATTGCATTTGGTATGCGGATATTCAATACCTGCAAAAGTGTTGAGAATAGCCTCAAAGATGATTTTTGCACCGGTTGGTGGTACTGCCATACCGATTTGTTTGCGAACACTCTCTTTGCTACCTTGGAAATAGTAGGTGTCTGGGAATGTTTGCAATCTTGCTCTTTCTCTATTTGTCAATGCTCTGTTTTCGCTCCAATGGTAGATATGAGTTCCACCACCGCCAGAACCTGTTACAGTATAAGCAGGTTTATCTTTATGTAACCGCTTGTATATCTGGGAAATTTTCGCACCACGTACATTGAGTTTTAATTCATCTGGTAAATTGGCTGTGAAAGCATTTTCGCCCATTTTGATGTAGGATAATCTTTCAACAACCGCCTTGCTCATTTTGGTAGGTTCGTTATTGTAAGCATTTGCAGGTATCGGTGGAACCGTTAAAGCAGTACCGCAGGTGTTGTCAATATCCTTGTAAGGTTCGGTTGATGGTGGGTAAAATGTAACATCAATATCATCACGAATACCAACAATAATGTAGCGGTGTCTTGCTTGTGGTACTCCGTATTCTTCAAAACAGTAAAGATGCGGATATACTTTATAACCGCAGGATTTCATATCATCAATGATTTTTTTGAATGCTTTGCCATTGTTGGCAGATTTCAAACCGCCTACATTTTCCGCTAAAAACCATTTAGGATGATGTTTCTTTAATACCTTTATACCGTAAGTGTATAAAGGTCCGAAAGTTCCATCAAAACCTTTTTGCTCACCAACAACGGAAAAGTCATTGCAAGGAAAACCAAAGGCAAGGGCATCAATTTCTGGTAGTGCATCAATATCAAGAGTGCGAACATCGTGCCAGATAACACTATCAGGTGCATCAGGACAAATATTATAGCGGTATGTGTTGCAAGTGTCCTCATCGTAATCATTTGCCCATCCGTGAGCAATAGAAAACTTGCCATCCTTTGAGGTGGCATTTTTCGCAGCATAAGCAAGTCCACCAGGACCGCAGAACAATTCACCTAATGTAAACACCATATATATCAACCGCCTTTTCTGTTTGTGAGCATAAATACACACAGTAATTATAGCACAAACAAAAATAAATAGCCATACCTTTTTTCAAAAAAGATATGACAGAAAACTAAACATTGAAAAAAGCAGGGCGAAAACCCTGCTTTAATTCATTGTGGCTCGTTTTAAGGGGTGTTTGGGTCTGTGTATGGAATTACACTACCAAACCCCTTAAAATCAATTCTGGGCCAATTTAGAGCATTCCAAAGTGCTTAAAAGCATCTTCGATTGCTTTTTCTTTTTCAGGTGGGCAGTTTGGTACTCTGTGACCGTCTTTGCCCTTGTTGTAGTTTTCCCTTT